>CAHJWN010000025.1 GCA_903642265.1 Acidobacteriaceae bacterium
TTGAATTTACAACAATCCGCTCGCTTGCCGATAAGTTACGAGATGCCGATTCAGATTCATCGATTGCGGTCCCATCCGCACCCAGCGCCTCTCTCACAGCGGCGCAGGAGCAGGCCCGAAAACAGCGTGAGGCGTTTGCCCGCATGAAATCCAAGAAAGGCGGCAGAGCATGATTCCTGAGAACGATCTGACCGGCATCGCCATCATTGGCATGTCTGGCCGCTTTCCTGGCGCCCGCAATGTTGCGGAGTTCTGGTCGAACCAGCTCGCCGGGATCGAAGGAATTTCGCACTTTACCGTGGATGAGCTTGAGATCACGGACCGCGAGAAGGTCGCAGCAAATCCGAACTACATTCGCTCTCGGTCGATCCTTAAAGATGTTGACCTCTTCGATGCCGACTTCTTCGGCATCCTTCCGAAAGAGGCCGCGCTCATCGATCCACAGCAGCGCCTCTTTCTTGAGTGCTCATGGGAGGCATTTGAAGATGCCGGCTACGATCCCGCCGTTTATCCCGGATCCGTCGGCGTCATCGCCGGAGTTGCAGCCAACAGCTACTTTCTGCAGCAGGTTCTCGCTCAGCCAGGCTTCACTGACGATTTTCTGAAGAACTATCAGATCGGCAACTATGCCGCGATGATGGGCAACTACCCTGATTATCTTGCTACCCGCGTTGCTTACAAGTTCAACCTCAAAGGTCCCAGCTTCACCGTCCAGGCTGCTTGTTCGACCGCCCTCGTAGCCGTCTGCCAGGCCTGCCAAAGCCTGCTCACGTATCAAAGCGACATGATGCTTGCCGGCGGCGTGTCGATCACGCTCCCGCAGAAGCGCGGCTACCTCTACCAGGAAGGCGGCATGGGTTCAGCCGACGGCCATTGCCGTCCGTTCGACAACGATGCCCAGGGCACCGTCTTCGGCTCCGGCCTTGGAGTGGTCCTGCTCAAGCGCCTCGAAGATGCCATTGCCGACGGCGATCAGATCTACTCAGTCATCCGCGGCTTCGCCACCAACAACGACGGCGGCAACAAGATCGGCTACACCGCCCCAAGCATCGAAGGCCAGGCTAACGTGGTCGCCATGGCGCAGCAGGCCGCTGGTGTTGAAGCCGAGTCCATTGGCTACATCGAGGCACATGGCACTGCCACTCCGCTTGGCGATCCTATCGAACTCGCCGCACTGCAAAAAGCGTTTGGCACTTCCAAAATCGCGAAGAACTTCTGCACCATCGGTACCGCCAAAGCCAATGTCGGCCACCTCGACATTGCCGCCGGCGTCACTGGCCTCATCCACGCCGCTCACGTCGTCAAGTACAGTCAGTTCCCCGGCACCCTAAACTTCAAGACGCCTACCGACCGCTTCGACATGGCGAACAGCCCGTTCAAGGTCACCGCAACCGCCGCAAAGTGGGAATCCAACGGGCAGCCTCGTCGAGCTGGTGTCAGCGCCTTTGGAGTCGGCGGAACCAACGCTCACGTCATCCTCGAAGAAGCCCCGCTGGTCACTGCCGAGCCTCCATCGCGCGCCACACAACTTCTCGTCCTCTCTGCCCGCTCACAGGAAGCGCTGGAAGCCGCAACCGTCAACCTCATCGCTGATCTTCAACTTCATCCTGAGCGCGAACTTGCCGACGTGGCATTTACCTTGCAAGCTGGCCGCCGCGCGTTCGACTATCGTCGCGCCGTCATCGCAAGCTCCACAGGCGCAGCAATCACCGCGCTGCAAGGGACCCTTGGCAAGCCCGCACCCATAAAGAAGCGCAACGCCCCCGACGCCGCCATCTGCTTCATGTTTCCGGGCCAGGGCGCGCAGCATGTCAACATGGGCCGCGAGCTCTACACCTCCGAGCCTGTCTTCCGCGAGGCCGTCGACCTCTGCGCCTCGATCCTCCGCAAAGATGGCGATCTCGATCTCCTCAGCTTTCTGTACCCTGCGGTCGAAGCTTCCCCCGATACACCGACGGAGCTGACCCAGACCTACCTCGCTCAGCCGGCCATCTTCGTGATTGAGTACGCCCTCGCGCAGCTCTGGATCTCCTGGGGCATCGCGCCCGCAAGCATGATCGGCCACAGCATCGGCGAGTTCGTAGCCGCAACGCTCGCCGGAGTGTTCTCGCTTGAAGATGGCCTGCGCCTGGTCGCTCTCCGCGGCCGGCTCATGCAATCACTTCCCGCGGGAACCATGCTTAGCGTGCGCGCTAGCGAAGAGCAGGTAACACCGTTCCTTGCTCCCGATGTAAGTATTGCGGCGCAGAACGCGCCTTCGCTTTGCGTCGTCTCTGGCACAACTTCGGCGATTACACAGCTCGAAGAGAAGCTCACGCAGCAGAATATCGTTCATCGCCGCCTCGTTACCTCGCACGCTTTCCACTCGCCTATGATGGATCCCATCATGGGCCGCTTTCGCGCCGAAGCTGCAAAGGTGAAGCTCTCGGCGCCGACGATCCCGTACGTTTCCTCCGTCACCGGCGATTGGATCACCCCAGAAGAAGCTACCAACCCCGACTACTGGACGCGCCACCTTCGCCAGGCGGTCCGCTTTTCAACCGGCATCAAACGCGTGCTCGAGCAGGACGCTACCGTGCTGCTTGAGGTCGGCCCAGGTCGGGTGCTCGTTACCCTTGCAAAGCAAAATCTGGCTCGCGGTGCGAGTAAGATCATCGCATCTTCTCTAACCGATCAGATGGATGGGCGTGGCGACCTCGACGCGGTCATGCAGGGCCTCGGAGCACTCTGGATTGCCGGAGCGAAGCCGGATTGGCAGAAGCTGCACGCATTGTCGAGGCGCCAGCGCGTCTCCTTACCGTCCTACCCTTTTGAGCGCAAGCGCTTCTGGCTTGCCGACGCCGCCCCTGATCGGGACAAGAGCGTTGACACTGGCGAATCCGCTTCCCCAGTGATCACTCAAGGGCTTATTCCTAGCGACTCAGCCGGAGACTTTCCGGCTCCGGCACCAAGGGAGACTTTACCCATGACCTCACCTATGACCCCGTCTGTGGCAACGCACGTAAAGCCTCGTAGAGAGACCATTCGCACCATGCTGGTCGAGATCTTCGAAGAACTCTCCGGCCTCGATATTGCCGCGGAAGATCCCTCCGCGTCCTTCCTCGAGATTGGCTTCGACTCGCTCTTTCTCACCCAGGTCACGCAATCTCTACAGTCCAAGTTCGGTATCAAGATCACCTTCCGTCAGTTGATGGACGATCTCTCGACGCTCGAACATCTCTCGACCTATGTTGATGCGCATGTCGCTCCTGGCCTCTACGAAGAAGCCGCTCCTGCACCCGTCTCTGCCGCACCCCAGCAAGCCTCAAGGATGCCGGCGACTGCGGCTCCTGCAGCGGGCAGCACGATGGAAGAGCTGATGAAGAATCAGCTTGCGGCGCTCAACCAGCTCTTTGCGCAGCAGATCGCCGCCCTCAACGGTGGCACTTCGCCGCAAGCTGCCACTGCGCCGCAGGCAATCACCGAGCCAGTCGCTGCAGCGCTGCCAACCACCTCTCCTGCGGCAACCGAAGCTTCAAGAGACGCTGCCGCAGTCGAACTCAAGGGCTATGTCCCTTTCCGCGCGGCTGCCAAGAAAGTCTCCGGCGAGCTTACCTCGAGGCAGGAAGAGCACATCCGCAATCTCGTCACGCTCTACACCGGGCGTACCGGAAAATCGAAAGCCAAGACGCAGGAGTTCCGCCCATACCTTGCCGATCCCCGCGTCGTGGCAGGCTTTAAAGTCCAGTGGAAGGAGATGGTCTACCCGATCATCACTGAACGCTCCAAGGGCTCGCGCTTGTGGGACATCGATGGCAACGAGTACATCGACTGTCTCAACGGCTTCGGCCCCATCATGCTTGGCCATCGTCCTGACTTCGTCGAAGAGGCTATCGAGAAGCAGTTGCATCTCGGCTTCGAAATTGGCCCGCAGACGTTGCTCGCGGGCGAAGTTGCACAGGCACTCTGCGAGATGACCGGCAACGAGCGGGCCACCTTCTGCAACACCGGCTCCGAAGCCGTCATGGCAGCGATGCGCATCGCCCGCACCGTCAGCGGCAAGAACCGCGTCGTCTTCTTCTCTGGCGATTACCACGGCATGTTCGACGAAGTGCTGGTCAAGGGATTCAAGCGCGCCGGACAGCCGCAGTCGTCACCGCTTGCCCCCGGCATTCCACGCGATTCCGTGGCCAACATGACCGTGCTTGAGTACGGCGCGCCGGAGTCGCTCGAATGGATCCGGTCTCACGCGAATGAACTTGCTGCCGTCCTTGTAGAACCTGTCCAAAGCCGCCACCCTGCCTTCCAGCCTGTCGAGTTCCTGAAGGATCTCCGCAAGATTACCGAAGAGGCCGACGTCTGTATGATCTTCGACGAGGTCGTTACCGGCTTCCGCGTCCATCCCGGTGGCTGTCAGGCTCTGTTTGGCATCCGTGCCGATCTCGCCACCTACGGCAAAGTCATCGCGGGAGGCATGCCGATGGGCATCCTTGCGGGCAAGAAGAAGTATATGGACGCCCTCGATGGCGGCATGTGGCAATATGGCGACGAGAGTTTTCCTGAAGTTGGCGTCACCTTCTTCGCGGGCACCTTCGTCCGTCACCCGCTTGCAATGGCGGCCTGCAAAGCAGTCCTCCATCACCTCAAGTCCGAAGGCCCAGCGCTGCAGGAGCGCCTCACCGCCCGGACCACGGACATGATCGCGCGCATCAACGCGCTGCTCGTGAAGAACGAGGTTCCCACACACATCGAAAGCTTCTCCAGCTTTTTCTACTTCAGCTTTCCTTCAGACTTCCGGTTTGGCAGCCTCTTCTATTACCATCTTCGCGCCAAGGGCATCCACCTGCTCGAAAATTTTCCGTGCTTCATCACCACCGAGCACACTCCGGAAGATATCGACCGCATCGTTCGCGCCTTCGAAGAGACTATCGCCGAAATGCAGGCAGGCGAGGTTCTCGATCTTCCTTCAGGCAGCAAAACAATGGATGCGGTCTCTGGGACCTTGGTCGCGATCGAAGCTCCGATCTACGCAGCCAGCGCCCCAATTACCGAGTCGCAGGTCGAGATCCTGCTCTCCGCCAGCCTCTCGAATGAGGCTAACTGCAGCTACAACGAATCACTGACTCTTCATCTCAAGGGTGGACTCAACGTCACCGCCTTCACTGAATCGCTTACCGACCTTATCGCCCGCTACGACGCTCTCCGGGCCACCTTTGACCTCGCCTCCAGGACGCAGCACTTCCTTCCCGCAGCACCAGCCGTGCTTCCACTCCTCGATCTGAGCGCATTCGATTCTGCAGCCCAGCAAGCAAAGATCGCGGCTTTCATTACGGAAGATGCACATACGCCTTTTGACCTCGCCAACGGCCCCATGTTCCGCACGACGCTGATCAAGCTCGGACCTGACAACCACGACTTCATCTTTACCGCGCACCACGTCGTCTGTGACGGCTGGAGCATCAACGTCCTGCTCGACGAGCTCTCAAAGACCTACTCCGCAAAAATTGCAGGCACAGCCGCGCAACTCGACCCCATCATGCCCTTTAGCGCCTATGCGCTTACCCAGGAAGAGCACTTCATCAGCGCCAAGGGAGCCTCAACAGAAGCCTTCTGGCTGAAGAACTTCGAGATCCTTCCCCCACTTCTCGACCTGCCAATCGATCACCCGCGCCCCGCGATGAAGAGCTTTCCCGGCGCAACCTACACCCGCAGGATCTCCGTCTCCACTCTAAAAGACATCAAGCGTGCCGGTGCGCAGCAAAAATGCACGCTCTTCGCCACCATGCTGGCTGGCTTCTCGGCGCTGCTCGGCCGTCTTACCGGACAGGAAGATATTGTCGTTGGCGTTCCTGCGGCAGGCCAGTCCCTTGTCGAAGACAAGGTCCTTGTCGGGCACGCCGTGAACTTCGTCCCCATCCGCGGCATTACGCATGATGGCATTACTACAGCGCAATTCCTGCAGCAGATGCGCGCCAACATCTTTGACGCGTACGACCACCAGAACTACACCTTCGGTCGCCTTGTTCGTAAGCTCGCGATCCAGCGCGATGCCAGCCGTCTCCCGCTGATTGAAGTCCAATTCAATCTCGAGAAGGTCGGCGGCAATCTTGCCTTCTTGGGTCTCACCGCGTCGGTCGAACCGAATCCCAAGAGCTTCGTCAACTTCGACGTTTTCATCAACGCCGTCGAAAGCCCGGAAGGTGTCGCCCTCCACGTTGACTACAACACTGCTCTGATCGACGAGACCACCATTGCCCGCTGGATGGATTGCTACGAGACCCTGCTGACTGGCCTCACCGGCGACGTAAACCAACCCCTTGCGCTGCTCCCAATCCTCACCCCTGCCGAGCAGGAACTCGTCTCCATTACTCCTAACCAGACTGCCGTCGCCTACCCGACGGACCTCTGCGTCCATCAGCTGTTCGAGAAACAGGCTGCCGCCACGCCCGCAGCTATCGCTCTCGAGTGCGAGGGCGAGTCCCTCACGTATGCCGAGCTCGACGCTCGCGTCAACAAGCTCGCGCGCTATCTCGCCACCTCCGGTATCCTTCCCGGCGAGATCATCGGCATCTACATGGAGCGGTCGGTCGACCTCGTTGTTTCACTCCTCGCCACGTGGAAGGCGGGAGCCACCTACATCCCGCTTGATCCGACTTTCCCGATGGAACGCCTCAAGATGGTCTTTGAAGATCTCGAGCAGGCAACCGTCCTCACACAGTCGCGTCTTGCGGGAGACCTTCCAACCACGAACACCCGCATCATCTGTGTCGACGAGCGCTGGGCAGTGATTGACATTGAAGATTCTCGTCCGCTCGGTCTTACCTATGATTCCGCAGCTGTCGCCTACGTGATCTACACGTCCGGCTCGACTGGCCGTCCAAAAGGTGTCCAGGTCACACAGACCAACGTAGTCAACCTTTTGCTATCGATGACGAGGAAGCCCGGCCTCTCTGCCAAAGACGTCCTTGTCGCGGTCACCACAATCTCCTTCGACATTGCCGCCCTCGAGGTCTACCTACCGCTCATCACCGGCGCGAAGCTTGTGATGGCGACACGTCCTGTGGCGAGTGACGGCAGCGAACTCCTGAAGCTCCTTCGCGCATCGAAAGCGACCGTCATGCAGGCCACCCCGGTCACGTTCCGCCTGCTGCTCGCCGCCGGATGGAAGGGCGATCCGAAATTCGTCGTCTGGTGCGGGGGCGAAGCTCTTCCCCGCGATCTCGTCAACCAGATCCTCGCCCTTGGCATCGACGTTTGGAATATGTACGGGCCTACCGAGACCACCATCTGGTCCGCCACCAGCCGCATGGCTCCGCAGAGCGGCCCCGTCTACGTTGGCCCACCCATCGATAACACTGAGTTCTACGTTCTTGACACCCACAAGCAGCTCGTTCCAACCGGCGTTGCTGGTGAGCTGTACATCGGCGGAGCCGGCGTCGCCAAGGGGTACTTCCAGCGTCCCGACCTGACGGCCGATCGTTTCCTTCCTAACATGTTCAGCGCCAAGCCCGGCGCTCGGCTTTACCGCACCGGCGACCTCGTTCGACGCCTTGCCACCGGGGAGTTCGATTTCCTCGGCCGCGCCGACGGCCAGATCAAGCTCCGCGGCTTTCGCATCGAGCTTGGCGAAATCGAGACCGCCATTTCAAAAGCCCATGGTGTCGATCAAGCAGTAGTCATGCTGCGCGAAGATACTCCCGGCGACAAGCGCCTCGTCGCGTACCTCGTTTCCAGCAACGGCAGCATTCCATCTGCCGCCGACCTCCGCAGTCAACTCCTTCTAAAGCTGCCGGACTACATGGTCCCTGCGGCCTTCATCAGTCTTCCGTCCTTCCCGCTCACTGCGAACGCAAAGATCGACCGCCGCGCCCTCCCCGTCCCCGATTGGGCGCCTGCCTCCAGCGGTGCAAACTATATCGCTCCTCGTACGCCGCAGGAAGAGACGTTCGCGAAGATCTGGGCCGATGTTCTCCATCTCGAGAAGGTTGGTATTGAGGACAACATCTTCGAGCTTGGTGCAGACTCCCTTCATGTCTTCCAAATCGCCGCCCGTGCCAACCAGGCTGGCATCGAAGTGAAGCCCCGTCAGATTCTGCAGCATCGTCAGATCAGCGCCATCTTTTCCGCAGTTGCAGCCGATCTAGCTACCAGCGGTCCAGCGGCGAAATCAGCGCCTCTCATGGCCGTCTCCCGCGCGAAATACCGCATCTCTCAAGCCAGCCTCACACCCTTAGCCGAGCCCGTTGATGCTCGTACCGGAGATAGATGACCTTGAAATCGGCTATGCTATCGGGAATGGCGGGCCCCGCAAACTCTTCAGTCGGCACTGATCCTATAGGAGAGGACTTTTACGCCTTTCCCCTCACATCGGCCCAGCGGGCCATGTGGCCGCCAGCCCCCGCAAGGGATGGTAGATCCCTGAGCGACCCGCGTTTCAACGGCGCCTTCCGCATCAGCCTCTCCGGCCCTGTTGATCTCGGCCTTCTTGAGCGCTCCCTACGCGAGGTCGCACATCGCCAGGAGAGCCTTCGCACCGCCTTCCGCATTGCTCCGGATGCCGAAGTCCAGCAGGTCGTCTTCCCTGTCTCCGACATGACTGTCGATGAGGTTGACCTTCGCTCGTTTCCTGAAGCAACTCGCGTCGCCATGCTCGACGAAATCTCGATCAAGGAAGCTACCCAGATCTTCGAGCTCTGCAGCGGCGCTCCCATCAGCGTCAAGCTTATCCGCATGGAGGACCTCTCCTCCGTCCTTACGATCACCGCCTATCAGATCATCTGCGATGGCTGGTCGATTGGCCTGCTGATGGAAGAGCTGGCAGCCAACTACGCCGCATTTGCAAGTCACCAGCCCCCGCCGCTTGAGCCTCTCGGCTTTCAGTTCGGCGATTACGTCACCTGGCAGGAGGACAACGCCACCTGGAGCGACGTCCGTAAACAGCTCGAATACTGGAAGCACAAGCTTGACCACTGTCCGCAGCCCAGTGTTGCCGCAGACTTCAACGGTCCCGCAACATCCTACGAAGCGGGCATTGTCTCCCAGCTTCTGCCTCGCGAACTCACAGATGCACTCCGCAATCTAAGCCAATCTGAGAACACCACCTTCTACGTAGTCACGATGGCTGCCTGCATGGTGCTCCTCAGCCGTTATGCCGGCATCTCTGAGATCGCGCTACGTACCCCCTTGGCTGGCCGCACCCGCGTCGAGTTTGAGCCCATTATTGGGCAGTTCGTCAATCAAGTTGCCATTCGCGCCAGGATTTCGCAGGACCTCACCCTTTCCGCGTTTATCAAGCAGGTTCGCGAAAGCGTTTGGGAAGCTCTTGCTCATCAAGACGCTCCATTCGCAGAGGTCCTCGGCACCATTGCCACTCCCGAGCATCCCGCTGATAGCCTGTTTCCCATCAACTTTGTCTGCCAGAAGGAATATGGCCGCAACGGCCCGTCGCTCTTTGAGTTTGACGGTGTGACCATGACGACTTTGCCCTCGAAGTCTCAGGGCGCTCTGTACGACCTTAACTTCTTCCTTGTCGAGCGCGAAGTGGGCTGGCGCCTATCACTTGAATACCGGACGCGGCTATACACTGTAGGCACCGCAGAAAGCCTCCTTCAGCACTTCCAGGAGGTGTTGCGCCAGATTGCTGCCGCTCCAGGCGTTACGATCGCAAAGCTCGAGCTGTCAGCGACGGAGGCTCTCACGAAGCGAATGCAGAACGATTCGGCGTTCTCCAGCCCGGCGACTCCCGCTCCTGATGAGGACCAGGCAACGCCTGAAGTTTTGGCGATGCCTGGCAGTCTTGCGCAGGAACGCTTCTGGACGCTCTCGCAATTGGATCCAACGAACCCGGCATTCCACGTGCCGCTGGTCATGAAGCTGTCAGGGCCGCTCTCCACACCGTTACTTGAAAAGAGTTTTCAGGTTCTGGTCGACCGGCACGAGTCGCTTCGTACAACGTTTACTGAAAACAATGGCGAGTTCCTCCAGGTAATCCGTCCTGGATCTCCAGTCGCTCTCGAGATTCTGGCAGTGCCCGGCGCAAGTGAAAGTGACAAAGCTCACCAGCTTGCAGGCACAATCCAGAATGAGATCCACAAGCCGTTTGATTTGAACGTGCTCCCGCTCTTCCGCACCGTGCTTTGCAAGCTTAGCGAATCCGAACACGTACTCATCATTACCCTGCACCACATCCTGGCCGATGCCGCCTCCGCCCAGGTCATCCAGCGCGAGCTTTGGTCGACCTACGAAAGCCTCAAATCCGGAGCAGCTCACTCGCTTCCTCCGCTCACCATCCAGTATGGCGACTTCTCAGTCTGGCAGCGCGACAACCTCGACTCGGAGGCCATGAAGGGCCATCTGCAGTTCTGGCTGGAGCAGCTCTCGGGCGATCTCAAGGTCCTGAATTTCCCCACCGATCGTCCTCCTGAGTATCGACCTACATCGAGAGGCGGCGTTGAGACCCTGCTGCTTTCTGACTCACTCACACGCTCGCTGAAGCAGCTCGCGCAGTCAAACGATTCGACTCTTTACGTCGTCACGCTCGCCTGCTTCGCCGCCATGCTCTCGCGTGCATCCGAGACCGCTGACGTCACCATCGGCTCACCAGTCCTCAATCGCCGCCAGGAGACCGAGGCCCTCATCGGCCCGTTCGCCGGCCCCATGGCACTCCGCCTCAAGCTTGCCGGAGACCCTACCGTCCGCGAGATGATCGGCTCCGCCCGCGATCTTACCCTGCAGGCACTCGACCATGCTGAGCTTCCCTTCGAACTAATCCTGCGAAATCTCACCATTCGCACTCAGAACGAGCGCCGACCGCTCTTCCAGTTCTACTTTCTCTGCCAGACTGCATTTGTCCAGTCGCGCCAGGTAGATGCGCTTACCGTTACCCCGCTGCCCAGCGTTAGTGTTGGGACTCCCTTCGAGATGCAGCTTGCCATGATCGAGCGCCCTGAAGGCCTTCGTGCCGAGCTCGAATATAGTGCGGACCTCTTCGACAAATCCACAATCGAGCGCTGGCTTGCCTACTATCTGGATCTTCTTTCGCTCGCAGTAAGCAATCCCGAAAAGCGCCTCAGTGAGCTGCCCGCACCACCATACAAGGCCGCCCACGCGCCACACGTCCGTCCGACCCCTGGAGAACTCAGGTCCATTTCCGCGAGTAAGGGTGAGTCTTCTTATGTGGCCCCGCGCGACCTGGTCGAAGAAATGCTTGCGCAGGTCTGGGAAGGCGTGCTGGGCATCTCTTCAATTAGCGTGGACGCCAATTTCTTCGATCTTGGCGGCACCTCGCTCATGATCCTCAAGATGGTGCCGCGCATCAACGCCGCCTTTGAGCTCATCCTGCCTGTCCCCACTATCTTCAAGGCTCCAACCATCCAGCTGATGGCCAACGTCATCCGTCAGCGGAGCACCATCGAAAAGCAGGTTGTTCTCCCGCTCCATCCCACCGGAAACAGGCCGCCGCTCTTCATGATCCACTCTTACCATCTTTACCGCGCTTTGCCTGCCGCGCTTGGCGGCGATCAGCCCTTTTACGGCGTGATGGAGCTCGAACTCGCCGACCGGCACGCGCCTTATACGCTCAAAGATCAGGTTGCCAACTACGTTCGCCACATCCGCGATGTGCAGCCGCAGGGGCCGTATTACCTGGCAGGATTTTGTTTCTTCGGCCTGCTTGCATTTGAGGTCGCCTCGCAGCTTGAGGCGCTCGGCGAAAGAGTCGCCTTCATCGGCCTGATCGACACCTACTGCCCTGAATACTGGCTGCAGCGCCAGACTGCTCAGGCAGAGATCATTCCGTCTGGCGGCAAACTGATGCCGACCAGCACCGCGCCGCTCTGGCATCACCTGCGCAAGAGCACCGGCATCAAATTCCGCGACCGCATGAAGGGCCACGCGAACTTTATCGGCCACAAATTGCGGAATCGCGGCCTCAGCCTGATGCTGGAGTTCCGAGTAAGCCTCTACACCTTCTACATTAGCCGCGGTATCAAGTTACCAGCGTCTCTCAACGATCCCGCGCTCGTCACCCGGGTCGGCGTCCGGCGGCACACGCCCGCCAAGCTCACTTCAGACATGTACCTGTTTCCCGCAGAAGACGTTCCGTTGCAGTCGGGATTTGATCCGACACTTGGATGGGGAACCATGACCACCGGCAAGGTCCACACCATGTGGATTCCGGGCGACCATGAAGACATGTTCAAAGAAAAGAACATTGGGGCTATGGCAAAGACAATACGTGAAGCCATGGATCAGGCGCAGAACTGAAGCGGATCTATCTTTCGGGCTATCTGCCAGACTAGAGACGCGATCATGGGCGATATCCCGCGGTCAGGCTTCCAGGACTTTGTACCTGGCTACTTGTCGTGGTCTTGAACCGTGTTTGCGGTTCGTCAGCCAGCCGCTAGACCGATGCCGTCGCATCCAACAGCACGGGTCCTGGAATTTTCTTCCTCGCCAACACCATTGTCGCCAAACCTACGGCAACCGATACCAGAGCGGCAACCTGGGCATTCGTCATTCCGTGGAAGACGGGCGGGTTGATGCGTACAAACTCAACCAGAAATCTTCCTAAACCACTCACCACGAGATACAGCCCGGTAAGCCAACCGACCGGCCTTGACTTGCTTCCCAGCCGCCATAGCAGCCACGCCAGGGCGAGCGAGAACAGCAACTCGTACACCGGCGTCGGCTGGACCAGGTCCGGAGTAGGCACCAACGCATTCTTCGCCATGTGCACACCCCACGGCAGCGTCGTCTTGATGCCGTAATCACCGTCGCCCGAGGTCAGGCAGCCAATGCGGCCTACACCATACCCGATTGCTGCCGCCGGAGCTGCCAGGTCCAGCATTCGCACACCAGCCCACCAACCCCGCAAACCGTCCGGCCTGGCGGAACTGCCCTGCAGCATCAACATCGCAATGCCGGCGACCATGCCGCCGAACCACGCAAACCCAGCCCGAAACCACGTCAAAAACTCGCCAGCCATTTCAAGCGGATGCTTCCACCCTGGCGCTCCCATGCGCTTAATAGCTAGAACGAATGTCGGCACATCCTGCAGCTCATGCCAAAGCTTCGCGCCCACAATCCCAGACACCAGTACTAACGCCACTACATTCAGCGCATCCGCATCTACGCCGTTCCGTACGAAATTCTTATGCAACACAATTGCTGCAAGCACTGCTGCAAGCCACAACAGCAGGCCAAACGTCCCCGGATGCCAGGGGCCGATAGTCAAATAAGGGTACATATGCCTCGTTTCCCCTCAAGTATATCGTCATCCACTTCGCCAAACTCTTTCCATTGACCCGCCACTCGCGCTACCCTGTGCTCTATGTCTAACAGCACAGTCGCTCTGCCCAACAGCAAGACCGCCGCAGAACCCACCTTCCCGCCTTCGTCCACGATGGAAATCCTGATCTCAAAAGAGCAGCTTGCGGAACGCGTGACCGCCATCGGAAAGCAGATCTCCGCCGAGTATGAAGGCCATTCCATCGTCCTGATCGGTGTGTTGAAGGGCGCGGCCATCTTCCTTGCCGATCTTGCCCGGGCCATTGATGTCGACGTCACGTTCGACTTCGTGGCTGTGTCAAGTTATGGTCGCGCCCGCGTATCGTCAGGTGCTGTCAAGATGATCAAGGATATTGATAACCCGATCGAAGGCAAGCACGTCATCCTGGTCGAAGACATTCTCGATACTGGCCTGACCCTGACGTTTCTTCGCGACCTCATGCTTCAGCACAAACCAGCTTCGCTGAAGATAGCTACCTGCCTCGATAAACCCGAGCGCCGCCTCGTTCCAATTCAGGCTGACTACGTCGCGTTCGCTATTCCTAACCAGTTCGTCATCGGCTACGGCATGGACTATGCCGAACGCTACCGGGGAGTCGAAGACATTCGACTTTTCCCTAATGAAGCTGTCGGCCACTAAGCTTTTATCGTTCCCGAGAGAACCGGGTCCTACGTGTCTCAGGGCAGGTCAATTCTAGTGGAAGTGGTAGGCCACACCGACACTGACCAGCTGCGGCGTCAACCCGTTTACGATTCCCGGCCCACTTTTCCAAAACTGGTACTCATAGTCACCACGCAGGTTCAGGTAGCGCTTCAGCTTGTAATCCACGCCGCCGCCAATCGCAAACATGTTGTACGCCAGGTTGAACGAGGCGCCCTCAGCAGGATTGAAAGGATCTGGCGGGCCGTTGAAGACACCGCGTCCAATCATCAGCTTTGCGTAGGGATCAAACCTGCCGTAGTGCCGGACGTAGCGGCCGCCCACCTCATACGTCCGCTCGTAAATCGTGTTCGGCACATTGCCGTAGGTCATGCCGCCCTCGTTGGCCTGGTGGAAGTCCAGCATCAATCCGAAGTGCTGCCGAAAGTCGATGGTCCCGTAGAAACCATATCCCCTCAGATTGCTCGCGTAATCCGACTTGCCGTATACAAAATCGCCGCCCGCCTGGATATCCAGCAGCTTCGTAGCCGTGGGCAGCTTCTGCGCCTGCAACACTGAAGCCGCGCCCGACAGCGCGGTCAGTGCAAGGGTGAGAAGCAGTAGCCTTTTCTTCGACATTTCTATTTGTCTCCTGAAGCCTGAGAGCCTTACGTCAAACGATCATGCACCATGCTGCGCGGAGAAGATCCTCCCGCGTGCGCTACTACTGTGCCGGTGGGGCGGCAACAGCAGCAGCGTCAGGTTGAGCCTGCGTGGCATCTGCTGGCACAGATGCAGTACCGGCCGGTACAGGATTCGCTGCGGCAGGAGCAGCAGCAGGAGGAGCGTCGACCGGTACCACTGGCGCCTTGTAGTAGCTCAGCTTCAGGTAGACCGGCTCCACTTCGAAGGGCATCTTATCCGCCGCGCTCAGGATCGGTTCAAATGCAGAGTGCATCGGGATCAACTTGTCTGTCCATGGGTCGAAACGCAGGAAGCTCGAGAGCGGCATCGCGGGCTGCTGCTTGAGGTTGTTCATCTCCAGCTTGTCACCCTTCGCTACGAGCGCCTGCATCCAGAACGTTCCTTCCGGGTCAGGCTTCATCAGACCATCGCCGATCATCGGTTCATTCAGGGACTTTAGCGCTTTCGACCGGGTCTTCAGCTGTTCGAGATATAGTGCGAAATAAGGCTGGCTGTCGACCAGTTCTTTCGCGCTCAAAAGTTCTATGGCCTTCTTTGCCGCAGCTTCATTGTCCGCGTCCGTATGGTGCATCGGAATTCGTTTGAACGATACCGTGTCCGGAAAGATCAGCCGGTCGTTGAAGGCATACTTTGTGTCCAGCCTGTGTCCGAGAATTATGTGAGCTACCTGGAATGCAAGCACCGCATTCAGATCGCCCGCCTGCTGTGCTCCATCCTGCGTCACAATGCCGGTGGTGTCGACCAGACCTTTTGACAGGATGATCGTATTACCCACCGCGAGCGACTCCAGCGGTTCAGTCATCATGGTCCGGACCCGGATGGGCCGTGAGACCGTGATGTTGTTGTACGCGAGAATGTTGCTCGCCAGCGCTTCCAATGTCTTATCAAATTCGCTGCCAGGGGCATCGAGCAACCCAGCTTCAAACAAGCGCTCGATTACGTTGTCCTCAGCCTGCTGCACCCATGCGCGCTGAGCTCCCAATGGGCTCACATCCTGCGCATCGTTGCTTACGTCCGTGGCACCTTCAACCTCAACTGAAGTGTTCTCCGCTTCCTTCTCCGGAACCTTCAGAACGTAGCCCCAGACATGGTTGATCGCCTTGAACTGTAGCGTCTTCGACGGGCTTTTCGGGTCAGTCTCTTCTACATAAATCGAGTTTGGCAGCCAAAGGTCCGGCTGCACGTTCGTCCGCCAGCTATCGAAGTGGTAATACTCTTTGCGGTCCTTCTCTGTACCGGAGACATTGCCGTCAAAGCGAACCACGTTCCCGCTGTGCGTCTCGATCCAGATCCGGCCTATGAATTTGCCTTCAAGCTTGTTGTTTCCCGGGATGAAGCTCTTTGCCGAGATCGGCTCAACATCGAATACTGCTGTCGGCACCGAACCCAGGAACTCATTCCGTACATAGCCGAAGTTATACGTTTGCCGGTTGAACGACGAATCGTCCATGACCAGCATGCGCACAAATCCAGCCTCATTAAACTGCAGGTGGAGGCTATCGCCCAGCCCGGATGCAAACCCAAGCGAGTGCTTGAACATGCTGCCGATCTTGTGGTCGCCCTTCTCCTTGATGTCATTGCGCGCATAGTCCTGGTCATTGATGTGCTTGCCGAACGCGACCCGCGTCAGGTGCTGCTCATCCGACTCCGGCTCCTGCACCATGCCGGGCACCGGCCGCATGTTCTGGATATACGTCTCGACCAGGGGCGTGCGGTCTTTGATCACCTTCACCGTCTCGCGCTCGCGGATCACGGCCTTATCGATCAGCGCATTCTGCGACGCTGTCAGCTTCTTCGCTGGCGTCTCATCCTTCTTCTTCTTGCCAAGTATTCCGGCGTGTGCCGGAAGCGAGGACGAGACCACCAATGCCGACAGCGCTACTGCAAAGAGATGTTTCCTGAAGATCATAAGTTCTAGGCTCCTGTTACAGACGCTTTTCAGTTGATTCTTGGTGAGCGAAGTGGCATGCGAGTAGAGGCTATGAGTCAGCCGTTCGATTCAGTCTGAAATGTCACTGTGACATTGCCTTCCCAATCTACCGGGTGGCCACTCGCATCGACTGCCGGCTGGAAGCGCATTGACTCCGCTGCCCGTTCGGCCGATTGATCCAGCCCGTGTCCCAGTGGGCGGGTCACAGCCAACACAGTCACTGTGCCGCTTGCCGATACCCGAATCCTGACCTGCACGGAACCGTTGATATGCAGCGCCGTCGCCTCTGCTGTGTAGGCAGGCTTCGGCTTGAAGATCACCTTGGGCACGTTCTGCGCAACACCCGACGCCTGGGCGGCCGGTTTCGGCAGCGCAACCTGTTGTACCTGTCCGAGGCTCACCTGCCCTGCAGTCCGGCCTGTCGAGTTCATCGGTCCCGTACCGCCAGCAACTCCGAGCTTCACGCCCTGCACGGGCCGCGAACCATTGCCGGCCATCGCCTGGCTACCCGCGTTGCCGGAACCCAGATTTACCGTCTGCGAAGCCGGCCCGCCGCCCGTGTTCGATGCAGGCATACCAGACAATCCACGCTGGCCGAGGTTCACTGCCGAGGTCGCTGGCCGGTTGGAGGGCGCAATTGGATTGTTTGCCGAACCGAGCGCAACAGCAGTCGGATGTGGCGAATTGTTTACTACCGAAGCGGCCATCGGACGCGCCAGACTAACCGCCACAGGAGCAGCCGGGGCCACCACCTTCAACGGCGGAGCAGGTTTTACCACCGGCGTCGGAGCCGTCATCTTTACTTCTGCAGGTTTTGGAACTTCAATCGGCTTGATTTCAGGAAGCTTGATCTTCGGCGGGTCAACCTTCACTACTGGCGTTGGCAGCGGGCGGGGGATCACTTTCGGCGGAACCGGTGCGATCGGCTTGATGATTACAGGCATCGTCAGCAACGTCACACGCTTCTGCTCTTCAAGCGTGTGCTTAGCCATTGTGCCAAGCAGAAAGATCAGCCCAACCAAAGCAGCGTTGATCACCACTGACGTTACCGTCGAGGCCTTGCTTTGCTTGCCCGCGTTCAGGACACCGAAGTCCTTGAACTGGTAGCTGGTCTGGTGGCCCGGTTCAATGGTCATCATGGGAGCGGCAGAGTTGTTTAGCAAAGGAGCGGCAGCGTCGGAGCGGATTGGCGTAGCCATAATCGATTTGACCCTTTAGACGGTCTCTTCAGGAGACGGGTAGACGGATCGGATGACGTTGAAACGTGGTCCCTGACGATCGGTGCCCAAGCTTCGACTTAGCTCATCATCCAGCAGAGGGAGAACAATTCTCGTGCTCTTGCTATATATCGGTGCCGCTCAGCTACGCCTTCATCGGGGAGTGGCAAACGATTTCAAGGTTCTTACGACCCGAAATCCCTGCCCTAGTGAAGACTACACTTTCGTAACCGATATCGATAGTTTGACGCAATGGATTTGCAAGCGCACTTGCACTTTGGCATTCTGCTGTTCCACTTTCGTTGCAGCATCTTTGGACTGGCGTCCACTAGCCGCATTACCGCGCCCGCTATCGCTGCCAAGGTGCAAGCGGCATCTCATGCACCGCTCAAGCCCTCTGAGATTCCGTTATCCTTCTCTCGAGCGCTTTCCGGTATCGCTCCGGAGGCTGTGACAGCAAGCTATCTCGAACCGCTGCCCGGTACCCGCCCGCATAGATCGAGTACATGACAGCCAGCGCACAACCCACACCAAATACAAACCCCAGGAACACCCCGATCATCGCCGACCACATCATTGTCATCCGCGACACCGGTCTCCACTTCGGAGTCTACATCCCTTTGTGGTCGTCCTACTTACCCTGAACCACTACCGGAGCGCTCGCCGGCGCCAACGGCTTTGCGAAGATCTTCAGGGCGTTTTGCACCGTGTAGTTTAATCCCCACAGAGTAGGCACCACCACAATCACCCATGCAGCCGCGATCAACACCGGCGACGACTTCCTGCTGCTACTTGCTTCTACCATCGACGATCCCTCACGTTTCTAATTTCGTATCGATCTTGAAGCGGACCTTACGGCCGGTCAGGCATTGGAGCGTGCGTCAGTGCCCACCACCGACCGGAGCCAGACCTTGCTCCTTCATCCAGTACTTCTCATCCACTGGCTTCACAAAGAAGTTTGCGATGAATCCCACGAGTAGCAGACCGCTCATGATGTGCAGGATCAGTGGATACGCGTCCTGCTTCGGCAGATTCTTGGCCACATAGTGATCAAGAATTCCATTGACGATGAGTGGCCCAACGATTCCTGCCGTGGACCAAGCAGTCAGCAATCTGCCGTGAATGGCCGAGACGTTATAGCCGCCGAACAAATCCTTCAAGTAAGCCGGGATCGTTGCGAATCCGCCGCCGTACATCGAGATCAGTACCGCTGCCACGCCGACGAACAGCCCGACAGAATTGAGGTGGTCTCCGCGAGTCAACGGCAGGAAGAAGTAGAGCACAGCGCCCAGCGTGAAGAAAATGAAGTACGTCACCTTTCGTCCAAAGATGTCCGAGCACGACGCCCAGATAAACCTGCCGCCCATGTTGAAGATACTTAATAGCCCTACAAAACCCACGGCTGCAGTCGGCGTGATGACGCCTTTGAACAGGTCCTGAATCATTGGCGAAGCCTGTTCCAGAATCCCAATGCCCGCCGTCACATTCGTAAACAGAATGATCCACAACAAAAAGAATTGCGGCGTCTTCCATGCATGTTCCACATCGACGTTGTGTGACGAGATTAGTGCTGAATGTTTTACCGGCGGTGTCCATCCCTCCGGTGCCCAATCCTTCGCCGGGACGCGGATTGTAAAGACTCCGAACATCATAAACACGAAGTAGAGAGCGCCCATCGTCAAAAACGTATACGGAATGGGAGGTTGGCCGACAGCCTTGAAATGCGCCATTAACTGGCTCGCCAGCGGTCCACCGATCATAGCGCCGCCACCAAATCCCATAATTGCCAAGCCCGTCGCCAGTCCGGGCCGATCAGGGAACCACTTGATCAAAGTCGAGACGGGCGAGATATATCCCAGCCCCAGTCCGACGCCGCCAACCACGCCGTACCCGAGATAGATCAGTGCCAGTGAATGCGTGGTCGCACCCGCAGAAGCGATGGCGAAACCTGCGCCAAAACACACCGCTGCGTAGAACATCGCGCGCCTCGGACCAGCTTTCTCGAGCCATGCCCCAAACAATGCAGCAGATATGCCAAGGAAGGCAATTGCGATCGAGAAGATGTATCCAATTTCTTTCAGATTCCACGCCGCGCCATTTGCGCCGTGCAGTGCCAGCAGTGGATTTTTGAAGACGGAGAACGAATAGACCTGCCCGATGGACAGATGGATCGCAAGTGCGGCCGGAGGAGCCAGCCAGCGGCTATAACCCGCAGGCGCGACGGAACGATCACGATCAAGAAAAGCTAGAGCCATTTCGGTTCCTCGGTGAGCCTGGTGCCACTGCGGATCTTCAGTCCGCTTCGATCAGCGAGAATCCGCTCGTATCGAGCGACTCTGACCTTACAGCCTTGGATGCTGCACTATCAGGGCGGGACGCTGGGTGTTTGCCCCGGACGCAAACGGTAGCGTACCTTTTCTGTGACCGTTGAACTTTCTCGAGGTTACCCGTTGGCATCGCAGCCTGAAACGCAGCTTGCACCGCAACACGAAAATCTCAGCTCCACCCTGCGCGAGAACCGTGTCTTTCCGCCACCGGCAGCTTTTGCGGCCGCTGCGCACATCACCAGCCTTGAAGGCTATGAGTCCCTCTACAAGCAAAGCATCGACGACCCTGAGGCCTTCTGGGCCGATGCCGCATCAAACCTCGACTGGTTCGCCCCCTGGTCTGCCGTTCTCGAAGGCACCTTCCCCAACGCCAGGTGGTTCACCGACGCGAAGCTCAATCTCTGCCACAACTGTGTCGATCGCCACGCCACCACCACTCCCGACAAAGTTGCCATTGTCTGGGAAGGCGAGCCTGGGGAGATTCGCCGCATCACCTACGCCGAACTTCTCGTGCAGGTCCAGCTCTTCGCCAACGTTCTCAAGTCTCACGGCGTGAAGAAGGGCGATCGCGTCGCGATTTACATGGGTATGGCGCCAGAGCTCGCCATTGCTCTCCTCGCCTGCGCCCGCATCGGCGCGATCCACTCCGTCATCTTCGGGGGCTTCGCCGCCCACGCCCTTGTCGACCGCATCAACGACTCAGCCTGCGTCGCTCTGCTGACCCAGGACGGCAGCCATCGCCGCGGCTCCGAAGTAAAGCTTAAAGCCATTGCCGATGAAGCCCTTGCCAACTGCCCCACCATCAAGACGGTGGTCGTCTATCAGCGCACCAAGTCTCCCGTAACCATGGCAGAAGGCCGCGACATCTGGTGGCACGAGGCCATGGCCGCCGCTGCGCCTGAGTGCCCTTGTGAATGGATGGACGCCGAAGACCCGCTCTACATCCTCTATACCTCCGGAACCACTGGTAAACCCAAGGGACTGGTTCATACCACCGCCGGCTACTCCGTTCAGACCTATCTCACCAGCAAGTATGTCTTCGACCTTCGGCCGGATGACGTCTACTGGTGCACCGCCGACATCGGTTGGGTCACCGGCCACTCTTATGTCGTGTACGGCCCACTGCAGAACGGTGTCACCGTCCTGATGTATGAAGGCGCACCCAACTTTCCTGAGTGCGACCGCTTCTGGAAGATCATCGACGCGCATAAAGTGAGTGTCTTCTACACCGCGCCGACCGCAATTCGTGCCTTCATCAAGTGGGGCAACCGGTGGGTCGATCCATACTCGCTTGACTCGCTCCGTCTGCTCGGAACCGTTGGTGAGCCTATCAATCCTGAAGCCTGGATGTGGTATTTCCGCGAAATTGGCAAAGAGCGCTGCCCCATCGTAGACACATACTGGCAGACAGAAACCGGCGCAATCATCATCGCTCCCGTTCCCGGCGCAATCGCGACAAAGCCCGGCTCTGCAACCCGCCCGTTCTTCGGCATCGTTCCAGAGGTGGTCACCAAGGAAGGCAATCCTGTACCCGACGGCCAGGGTGGCCTCCTGGTCATTCGCAAGCCATGGCCGTCCATAGCCCGGACGATCTACGGAGATCCGGCCCGGTATGAGCAGTCCTACTTCTCTGAGATTCCAGGCAGCTACTTTACCGGCGACGGCGCACGACGCGATCCCGACGGCTACTTCTGGCTGATGGGCCGCGTTGACGACGTCATCAACGTCTCTGGCCACCGGCTCGGCACCATGGAGATCGAGTCTGCCCTCGTCGCTCATCCTAAGGTGGCCGAAGCGGCTGTGGTGGGCCGCCCCGACGAGATGAAGGGGCAAGCCATCGCTGCCTTCGTCACCCTCGAACACGGCCAGGAGCCGAGCGATGCGTTGCGCCAGGAACTCCGTCAGTGGGTCGCAAAAGAGATTGGCGCCCTCGCCCGACCTGACGATCTTCGCTTCACCGACGCGCTCCCTAAGACCCGTAGCGGCAAGATTATGCGACGGCTGCTTCGCGAACTGGCCACTACTGGCGAGGTTAGAGGCGACACGACAACTCTTGAAGACTTCGCAGTGGTGGCCAGACTGCGCGAGCAGGATGAAGCATAATAGCGACCGCGCTCTTCGAAAATGACGCTTTTGCGATGAGCGCGGTCCATCCTTTACCCGCCTGGCCCAGAGCCTAACCTACCCGCTTCTCTTCGGTCTTCGGAGAGGACGGCTCTACATCCGTCCCGGATGTTCCGCCCAGCCACTTCGGATTATTCGCCGTACCGTCGAAGATACTCGAGGTCTTGAAGGGTTCAAACTTCCCCGTCATCGCGGCGTCCTTTGTCTTCGTGAGGAAAGCGACTGTCTGTTCCGGCGTAAAGGGCTTGAATGTACTTGCCGCTTGCAGCGCCTGATCGAGGATCTCCGGCTTCTCCATGCCCGTAATCACCACCGACACCGGCTGTGACAGCCCATAGTGCAGCGCTTCGATTGGGTCGATCGTCTTCGACCTGAGGATGTAACCATCGCCAAACGTCTTCATCGCCAGCACGCCCGTCCCTGCTTTCTGAGCAACAGGAATGACATTCTTGGCGAAAGACCTGAAATGCGCATCCATCGCATTCACAGGCATCTGCACTGTATCGAACTTGAAGCCGTGCTCGGCCGCAACTTCAAACATCCGAAGATGAATCTGCGGATCCTTGTGCCCGGTGAAACCGATATACCGGATCTTGCC
The DNA here is from genome assembly GCA_903642265.1 of Acidobacteriaceae bacterium. Taxonomy (GTDB): domain Bacteria; phylum Acidobacteriota; class Terriglobia; order Terriglobales; family Acidobacteriaceae; genus Edaphobacter. Next base: position 22,808 of record CAHJWN010000025.1, read on the forward strand.
TGCCTGTCGAGCGGCCATGGCAGCATGAATTGCTCCGTTGTCAGCAAAGATGCGATCCGGATCCTCAAACCGTAGGATCTCGTGGAACTGAACCAGGTCAATTACATCCGTATTCAGCCGACCCATCGACTGTTCCAGCTGCTTGTCGTACTCCTTTGAAGTTCGCGCATCCAGCTTGGTCATCAGGAAGACCTTCTCGCGATAGCCGTCCTTCAGAGCCTGCCCCATGCGGACCTCGCTGATGCCGTCGTTGTAGTCCCAGCAGTTATCCATGAAGGTAATCCCACGATCGACCGCGGTCCGCACCAGCTTGACCGCATCCTGCTGTGTCGATGCCGGATCCTTGGCCAGGTGGTACCCACCCATGCCAATCGCTGATACGCGCTCGCCTGTCGTACCAAGCTCACGATAGATCATGCCAGACTCCTCCGGACGCTTCACGGGAGATCTCTTCGATGTTTGCCCCGCCTGTGAGAGTGCGGGTTGAGCGGCTGCAGCCACACCGGCAGCAGTTGCGGACTTCAAAAAATCACGACGTTCCATAGGCATGCTCCTCTGTTCAGCCGTAGGATGCCGTAAATGCATACGAAGCATGCCCTCCGCTCCTGCCATCCTTGCGGCAACCCGTCTGACTGTATCCTCAACGTATGACCTCCAGGACGATAGTCACAGCCTTCTTCGCTCTAACCTTGACCACCCCTCTGATCACACAGGAGCGCGGGAGTTGGTCGCCTGCCAGCAAGACCGCTCAATCTATCACCGGCGACATCACCTTCAATGATTCGCGGCTGACCATCAACTTCTTCAGCCTGACCATTGCCGAGATTCGCTCGCTCAAGCCCGCTGAGCTCTCTGCCGCCTTTGACACAGCCGACAGCAGCGACTCAACCGTCGGTACTGGACACCTCTACCGTCTCAGCATCCCCGCCGAGAAGCGGTTCCTTCACAAGAACACCCTATGTGGCTCCGACGAGACGCAATGGATGGCCACCTACGTCTCCGGCAAGTCTGCCAAACAGATGCAGATCGCGTTCTTCTCGAACGCAACGCCACCGGTCTTTACGATAGAAGCCCTTCGCGACAGCCCAAACCTCTGTGGCACTTTCAGCTATGCCCGATGACGCAGCGGTGTCAGCAGCAGTATCCAAGATATGACAATCGCAACATAAGTTTGAGATTGCCTCAGTTAGGCTCGCAACGCTGATCAGAAGCTGAAAGGCCTATCCCTATCCAACATCCTGCCTAGCGGAGATGCTCCCGCATCTTGCTCGGCAGCGTGAAGAAGAAGCTCGATCCGACCCCTTCCTCACTTGTCACCCAGATTCTGCCGCCGTGCTGCCGCACGATTTCCTGGCAGATAGCCAGCCCAAGCCCGGTGCCGCCCATCGTCCGCGAGTCCGAGGCGTCCACTTGCTGAAAGCGGTCAAATATCTGTCCCAGCTTGTCTGCCGGAATTCCCTGCCCCCTGTCACGCACTTCTACCTGGGTCTCGTCAGCACTCAGCTTTGTCGCCTTCAGCAGAATGCGGCTGCCCTCAGGTGAGAACTTTATTGCGTTCGAAATGAGGTTTGTCACCGCTTGAATAATCCGGTCGGGATCAGCCCAGGCCTTTACCTTTCCCGCCTCGGCGTAGATCTCGATCTTCGCTTTTTCAGCATCGGTTTTCCGCATGGTCATGGCCGCATGCAGCAGGTCGGCCATACTGCACATCGTAGAGTGCAGCTCCGCCTTGCCGCTCCGGATCCGTTCAAGATCCAGGATGTCGTTTACGAGCCGTACCAGTCGATCGGTGTTGCCAATTGCGATCTCAAGCATCTGCTTGATTTTCTCCGGCCGCGACAACAGCGTCCCGCTCTGCACCAGGCCCAACGCCGCTCGCAGTGAGGTCAACGGCGTTCGCAGCTCATGCGACACCGTCGAAACGAACTCGTCTTTCATCCGGTCTAAGGCCTGCCGCTCCGTCGTGTCCGTAAACGCAACCACTACGCCGACGGCTTTCTGCTGCGCGGCCGCTCCGTCCGCAGACGTGCGACTGTCCATCTCAATCTGTGGCCGCGCTACATAATCCACCGGGAATTTGGTGCCATCCTTCCGCCAGAAGACCTCGGACGACATCCGCACAGTTTCGTGGTTGTGAAGTGTGTGGTTGACCGGGCAATCGCTCCACGCATACGGATTACCATCTGCGTGTGAGTGGTGAATCAATTCATGCATATTGCGACCCAGCATCTCTTCCGGGGTATAGCCGAGCATCTCCGCCGCTGCTGCATTTACCACCGTGACGTTGCCCGTGAGATCCAATCCGTAGATCCCATCGCCCACCGACTCCAGAATCGAATTCGACTGCCGCACCAGCGCCCGCAGTTCGGCCTCCGCCTTAATTTTTTCTGTCACATCCAAACCAAAGGCCAGAACATGCGGCTTGTTTCCGGACGCGGCTATCAGTTTGTTCCGGTATGCCACCACGCGAATACTGCCATCAAGATGCACCATATGCATCAGCCCCTGCGCCTCGCCCGTAGCGGCTATCTGGGCGAGGTACGTCTCGAATGTCACACCGGCTCCCGTGGGCAGCAGTTCTTCAAGCGAGTGGCCAACAACCTGATCGACTGTCCTCCCAATGCTCTCCGCACCATTCCTGTTTACCGAAAGGACTGTCCCATCTACATCGTGCGTGCAAATCATACCGAGCGAGCCTTCTACGATCAGCCGGTAGCGTGATTCGCTTTCTACCAGCGTGGCTTCGGCAGCTCGTTGCTCAGTGACGTCGATCCCGGTTGCGATCAGGAACGCCACATCCTCCTGCGCATCCAGCAGCGCGGTCGCCGACCACGCGATGCGCCGCAAGTCGCCAGCACGGGTCAACCAGATGTTTTCGTACTTCGCCGGAAACTCGCCCGCGCACATGCTCTCGAAGCGCCGCCGCTCCTCGTCGACGTCCTGCGCCGGAACCAACCGGTTCCACACATGCTTTCCGACCAGCTCTGCCGAGTCGTATCCGGAGATTACCTCGCATGCCCGGTTGAACCGCACTACGCGCCCCGTTCGATCAAACACCGCAACCAACGCCCCGACCGTATCCAGCACGGCCGAGACGAAATTTCGTTCTACGGTCAGTGCCGTGTCGGTCCGCACATAGGCCATGCTTGCGAGGTCTATTTCGCGTTCGCGTTTCATCAACTCCAGCCGCGTTACCACCTGCCGCCCAAGGATTGTCAGCGCATCCCGTTGTTGCGGGTCCAGGCTCCCCGTCACGGCATCCGCTACAAACAATATTCCGAGGGAGCTTCCATCGGAACCCACCAGCGGCGTTCCGGCATAGAAGCGATACACATGCCCGCCGAGCGCGATTCCTGTATCGGCAAATTCATCGTCCAGATAAGCGTCCGGTATCTCGCAGATTGCATCATCACCGCGCAGCGCAGCAGTCTTATCGAATGGCGTCACTTCTCCCGGCTGCTCCGACAGCTCGGTTCCAAATACCGCCTTGTAGTTCCCACTTGTTCCTTCGAAGAGAACCACCGCCCCGACTGGGCAATTGCAGATCGTCGCTGTCAAGCGAACTAAGTCGTCCAGTCCAGCGTCTGTGGTTTTAGCGACTTCGAATTGACCCAACTCAACGTTCAGGATGCACCCGGGGCGAACGATTGCTCGTGACTTCTGCTATCCATCGTAGGAGAGTAGCGCGATTGAAAGCTGCAACTTAAGTGGTGATTCGCGTTTATGATGCGTTTCTCACCGGACACAGTGTCGCCTTTCGCCAGCATCCCGCAAACAATCGAAACAGGATCCATATGGCAATTCGAGGCACAGCAAACTGCTCTTTTCAGCTAATCTTCATCGCGCCCGGAAGGGCGTCTCTGCGAGGATGCTGGCCGCCCATCACGCACTACGGCTTTGGCAAAACACAACAACTGCCGCCCCCCGGAGGTTCTTCAGCACTTGCGTCGAGCGCAACCTTCCACTCCCCATTTGGCTGCTTTTTCCACACAGTGAAGTACCGCCCCGAAGTCTTCACCGTCTCGCCGTGAACATCCTTCGACACACCGTCGTAGTGCCCCCACGTGAATCCCATATCGTTCGATGGCCCCATTTGCGCCCCGTCGGCTAGCCAGGATAACTGGTACTCCTTTGCATCCCACAGCGCCCGCGCCGCGATTGCTGCCTGGCCCAACACCGGAGCCTCCTTGTTCGCCAGCGAGACTCCATCTTCCGCAAACCAGCTTGAAAATGCCTTTCCTCCACCCTTCGCCACCGCATCGGCAAACCTCGTCTCGAGCTCCAGCAAAGTCACCATGCCTGGCGTGACAGTCGGCTGTGTGAGTGGACTGATGTGGTAACCACTCGCCCCAAGCGGATCGTACCCCTGGGCGGCCGCGCCCGGGCCTGCCTGCCCATACCCTGCCATTGCACAACAAACCATCGCCGGAACTAACAAAGCTCGCCACATGACCAACATCCTACGCCACGGTTTAGCGACTCTACCCTGTCAACGAGGGACCACCCGACTGCTCTGCGGTGCTGGCTGTATAGTCGTGGTTCTCTCTGGCAGAAGAAACCGCGTGCAACTTACATTTGGCAGCGACCCGCCAATGCATTCCGCTTCGATTCAGATGCTCATTCTCGATTGAATTCCTCGCGCCGGGGACAGGTGCAAGCTTCACACGAACCGATTTCGCCCGAGCTACAGGCGTGCGCGTTTCACCTGCTATCCTTCCCGAAACATGCCTCCATCCACCCCCAGGAACAGAAACATTGTCCTCTTCGCCACCGCCCTCTTCACGATCGGACTTGCTTCCGCCCGCTTCCGTGCCCTCTCAGAAGTCCTTCGCTGGTTGAGCATTCTCCTTTTCTTCCTCTTCGCCATTCGCCGCCGCACCATCACACCATGGATCTTCGCCGCTATGCTCGCCGGCGCGGAGATCGGCTTCGACGCTCCTGATTTCGCCGTCCACCTGCGCGTCTTCTCCGACATCTTCCTCCGCCTCATCAAGACCATCGTCGCTCCGCTCATCCTCTGCACGCTCATCACCGGCATAGCTGGTCATGGAGACCTGAAGTCGGTGGGCCGCATGGGCATTCGGAGTTTAATCTACTTCGAAATCGCTACCACACTCGCCCTTGTCATTGGACTCGTCGCAATCAATATCTCCCATGCTGGAGTGGGCCTCACTCTTCCAGCTGCCCCGCATGAAGCGGTTGCCTTGCCCGCCGCACTCCGATGGGACGACTTTCTCCTCCATATCTTTCCCGAGAATATTGCCAAATCCATCGCCGAAGGCCAGATCCTCCAGGTCGCTGTTTTCGCCGTTTTCTTCGGCATCGCCCTTGCCATGCTGCCTGATTCAAAACGCGGCCCCGTACTTCGCCTGACCGAGTCCCTTTCCGAGGTCATGTTCCGCTTCACCAACGTGGTCATGTACTTCGCCCCTGTCGGAGTCGGCGCAGCCATGGCCTTCACCGTCGGCCACATGGGACTAGGCGTCATGGTTAATCTCGGCAAACTGCTGCTCACGTTCTACGCCGCCCTCATCGCGTTCGTTCTCACTGTCCTGCTGCCCGCCGCTCTCATCTTCAAGGTCCCTCTGCGCCGCTTCATCTCCGCCGTCGCCGAACCCGCGACAATTGCCTTCGCCACCTCGACCAGCGAAGCTGCGCTCCCGCGCGCAATGGAGTGCATGGAAGCCCTCGGCGTACCCCGCCGCATAGTGTCTTTCGTCATACCGGCGGGCTACAGCTTCAACCTTGACGGCTCGACGCTCTACCTTGCCGTGGCCAGCATCTTTGTCGCCCAGGCTGCCGGGATCCACATGCCTATCAGCACCCAACTGGTGATGATGGCCACCCTCGTCCTCACCAGCAAAGGAGTTGCGGGCGTCCCACGAGCCACCCTTGTGGTCCTTCTCGCCACAGCCGCCACGTTTGGTCTTCCAACCGAACCTATTTTCGTCGTCCTTGGCATTGACGCCCTGATGGACATGGCCCGCACTGCCCTGAACGTCACTGGAAACTGCCTAGCCTCGGTGATCGTGGCCCGCTGGGAGAACGCATTTCAAACCGAACTTCCATCGCCCGCCGTCCTTGAGGCAGCAGGATTTGAGGGTCCCACCGGGTAATCCAGTGGTCACAAGTACCTGCTCTTTGCAGCAGGGTTGTAACCCTCAGGCGGGATCAACCAGCTGGGCAGCCCTAAGTAGGTGTGAGGCATGGCCTGCATCTTCCACTACTTCAAGACGTTGATTGCGGCAACGCCAAGGCCAAACTGGCCAACGATCTGTGAAATATCAAGCAGGTTGCGCAACGTGGCCTGTTGATCAATGCGCTGCGGGACGACTATCGAGTCCCCCGGATATAAAGGGACATTTTCAAAGCGATTGCCGCGAAGACTGGATTTGTACTGGCTGCTTATAACTGAGCCATCGGCGCGAACGACAAAATCCCGGCTCCTGTCGGAGTCCCGAGTGGGCCCGCCTGCCATGCGCAGATAGTCGCCGAGGCGGAGCGAAGATTTGTAAAGGAAGGAGTTCTGGTCATAAACTGCGCCGACAACATTGATGCTGGCCGGGATGTGAGGGACTACAAAGCGATCGCCATCCTCTAATTGCAGATCAGGCAGCTGCTGGGCCTGTGAACTCTCCGGGCTTACTTCAAGCACGATCCGTCCGGAAGCGCGTTGGCGCCGAAGTTGCTGAATGACTCCTCGCGCCTCTGCAGCCGAGGCTGCGGCAACCGCCGAGTCCTGAGAGTTCACTGCGCGCGTGCTGTTGGAGAGAGAAAGCTGGGCAGTGCGGGCATCGAGGTTATCGATGTACTCATTGAGGCGTTCCTGCTGAATGCGCTGAGTGGACTCGCGCGTGAACTGCGAACCGTAGAGGTAAGCACCCTCAGTGAATCCGCCCGCACGAGCAACCAGTCCACGGAGCGTTTCGCCTGGCAAGACGCTGTAAATGCCTGACGATACGAACTCTCCCTCGAGCCGGACGAAGCGTGTGCGTTGCAGTTGCGGGACCTGGATGTCTGCTTTCGAGAAGATCGTAATGGTATCCCCTGGCTGCAGTTCCAGATTTTGCGTTTCGTCACCATCAAGCACCAACTTTCCGAGTTTGAACGGAATGAGCGATGTTGTAAGGTCCTGGCGGCTGAGTCGCTCAATGTCGGCATGACTCCAGTCGATATCGGCTCCACTTAGAATCACGTCATTGCGGGCGGGAAACCTGCCGCTAAGGTTCGTGCTGGTAGCGGCAATTGAAGAAGCCTGAGTGCTTGAAGCTGACACTTCCGTCGGTGCGATGGTGAGGGCACCGGTAGACTTGGGGACCTGGTAGTCTCCTGTGGCCCCAATGGCAAGGCTGTTTTGCTTCTTCCAGTAGTCACGTGTGATGAGTACGTCTTTATTCGGTATCAGGTCGCGGAGACGCATACCCGGATGCCATGCGTAACGACCTGGAGCTGCGACGTTGCCGCGCAAGATGACGGCGTTCTCGAATTGGTCGCTTACCTTAGAGAAAGTAACGATATCGCCGTCGTGGAGGACGGTATTTCCGTCACGAACGATGTCCACTGCGGCGACCGTACGCAACGTGTGGTCTTTAATACGCTCTATCCTTGCTATCCGGTTGCCCGCGGTCGCAAGCAGACCTCCAGCCATTTGGATGGCCTGATCGACGGTGATCGGATCTTTAATCTCGTAGATGGCGGGATTAGTCACACCCTCAGAAAGGGCGATCATCGGACCAGCTGGCGGAACGAAGATGACATCGCCAGGCTGTAGGACGACGTCCTGCGACTTGTCGCCTCGCTGCAGGAGATCGTAGAGATCGAACTCGTGCACAGGAGCGCCGTTTCGCTTCAGTTGAATATGGCGAAGACTTCCTGTCGGCAGGGGGCCACCGGAAGCAAACAGTGCATTGACCAGGGTCGAAAGCGAGCTAACCGAGAAGCTGCCCGGTCGTAGGACATTACCGACTACGAAAACAGAGATCGATCGCAGGCTTCCCAGGTTTGCCGTCAGGTCGAAGTTGCGATAGACCCTTCCGAATTGCGCACGCAGGAAGTCGCCGAGCTTAGCATAAGGAAGCCCGGCGAGTTGGAGAGAGCCGACATTTGGAACGAAGATATTGCCGTTCCGGTCGATCGTGTAACGCGAGGTCTGGTTGACTTGCCCCCAAATCTGGAGCCGTATTTCGTCGCCCGGACCAAGCGTGTAGTCCGATGCAACGGGAATTCCTTCTATCGGGGCAAACGTACTGGGAACATCGTGAAACAGCGAAGCACCAAATATGGGGAGCAAGACACCCGTAGTGCTTTCGGTCACGCGTTGAAATTCAGTTAGAACCGGGGAGCTTGGCACTACGGGCAAAGTCTGAGCGGTACGCGAGGTAGCTGTCTTGGTGGTGTCGCTCGAGCCTGAACGTCCTCCGTCGGCGCTTTGGCTCGAGGCGTCAGGTCCCTCAATGGGAGACGTACTGGGAAAACCGGTTTGTTGCGCCGGAACTGTACCAGGCGTATCCAGCGGAGCGATAGGGCTGACATAGATTGGTTGTGGAGCAGTTGTGCCTAAGGGGCTACCTGGAGCGGTTGAAGACGGGATGACCTGGGCCAGGGAGAAAGGCGCCTGCAGTGCCAGGAAAAGGCCAGCTAACCTAAACATGCGGCCTATCGTAACTTGTTGAAAAGGAGGCGACTTGACCATGCGTTCTCTGAACCTTCGGATCTTCAATAATCTGAACAAAGTATACCGATTTATCGTGGCCTTGGTGGCGGTGCCTGTATGCCGGCTTAGCCTCGATGCAATTTCTTAATCCCTCTTGTGGGTGCTGATCTTGCGTTGTCTTATCGCTCGCCCTATCCTTCCTATTCTTTATGTGGAACGGTCCGAAGACGGCGTTTTAAGGTTAGCCTTATCTTGTGGTTCAAGCCAAAATAACGTTTCACCGTGTAGTAAGAAGGGTGATTGCTGCCTGCTGTAGCCTGTCGCTGTGGGCGGCCGCCGGATCGCTGACTACTCCTTCGCAACTCATCGCACAAAGCGCCGCGACGACGGGGGCCGAAGCGCCTGTTGATGTCTATATACCGGTTGATAACTGGGTTTATGGAGCATTGGACCGGCTGCGCGGCCTGGGGTATATGGACACCGGCTTCTTTGGGCTGCGCCCATGGACGCGTCGCAGTATTGCAAAGATGGTCGCGGACGCGGGTTCTGCAGAGGGGATCGTGGACGATCCCCAGGCATCGGAGATACTCGCGGCTTTGACGAAGGAGTTTCCTGCCCCGAATGCACACGCCTCTCCAGGCATCCGCTACGAGAGCGTGTACCTGCGCACTCAAGGGATTGTCGGTACCCCGCTTCGGGACAGCTACCACCTTGGACAGAGTTTCTTCGGCGACTATGGCCGGCCTTACCAGGAAGGTTTTAACCTGTTGCAAGGTGCTTCCGCTTCGGCGCAGGCAGGGCGATTCAGCCTGTACTTCCGTGGCGAGTACCAACATGCGCCCTCCGCGACGGGTTATTCTTCAGCTTTAGCTACCAGCCTTGCATTGAGCGACAACGTGCCCCTGACGCTTGATCCCGTACAGGCCACTGTGCCTGAGGGGCCGATAGCCGCTACTAATGTCTTCCGAATCGTAGAAGCGAACCTCTCGTATCGCCTGCTGAACCATCAGATTTCGTTTGGTAAATCCGACCACTGGCTCGGACCGGACCGGACTGCGAGCATGATTTACAGTAACAACGCCGAAAATGAATACGCCTTCCAAATCGACCGAGTTGAGCCGTTCCAGGTACCTTTTCTCTCGCGGCTGACAGGTCCATTCCGTTATCTGTTCATGGTCGGCAGCCTGAAGGGCCACACCTATCCCAACGATCCCTGGATGCATACCGAAAAAATCAGTTTCAAGCCAACAGAGAATGTTGAGATTGGCTTCTCCCGCTCTGTGATCTGGGGTGGCCAGGGGCATGTGCCCATCAACGTCCATAGTTTCCTGAGAAGTTTCTTCAGCTTCCAGAATGTGCCCGTAGCTGAGAAGAATTCGCGTGAAGATCCTGGCGCGCGCTTTTCGGAATTCGATTTCACGTGGCGCCTGCCGTGGCTTCACCACTGGGCCACGTTGTACTGCGACAGCCTGGTTCATGACGATGTGAGCCCTGTAGACGCACCGCGCCACGCCGGGGTGCGTCCGGGGGTCTACCTGGCGATGTTGCCCTGGGTTCCGCGGCTTGATCTCCGTGTGGAGGGCGCAAACATGGATCCGCCGACCGTGCGCAGCATGTCAGGAAGCTATTTGTATGCAGAAGGTGTTCAGAGGCAGGGTTATACGAATAAAGGGTTTCTCATGGGAGATGTGGCAGGACGTGAAGGTAAAGATGGTGAGGTTTGGCTTGATTATCACCTGACGCCACGAGAGACGATCGATCTGAACTACCGGCACGCTAAGGTCGCGAAGGACTTCGTCGCATCCGGGGTCACCCAGAATAGTTTCAACGTCGGCATTCAAAAGCGAATCTACGAGGAAACAGATCTCTCAGCGCGCTTCCAGCAGGAATGGTGGAAGGCCCCGGTTTATCTTCCCGGAAAGCAGTCGGATACCAGCATTACTGTTCAGATCACGTGGACGCCGCACGAACACCTTGCCCCATAAAACCAATCTGCGCTTCAATGGCGACAGAGTCGGGACATCTCGCACTAGTCCTATAGCTGACATTCGCTGAGTTGTCGCGTAGCCCGCTCTCCCCTGTTCAGAGGCATGTCTCTGGTCGAAAGAGTGTCTTGCAGGCGAAAAGAATGTGCGGCCTCTCCTGAACCTCAAATCACTGCGCCTAAGTCACCGCTGCCGAACACAGACACATATAAACCGCAATTCAGCGTCCAACCATTGATATACTCGTCAGCTAGACAGCCGAAGACTCCACTGGCCCGTCGAGCTCTTCCGGGCAAACTGGTATCGAATGACCAACATCCTTGAGACCATCGAATCGCCCGCAGACATCAAGAGCCTTTCGCTCCCTGAACTCGAAATTCTAGCCGCCGAGATTCGCGAGCGCTTGATTCACAGCGTATCGAAGACCGGCGGCCACATTGGCCCAAACCTTGGTGTCGTTGAACTTACCATTGCGATGCATTACGTCTTCGACACGCCTACCGACAGCTTTGTCTTCGACGTTTCACACCAGGCTTACGTCCACAAGCTGCTTACCGGCCGCGAGAAGCTTTTCCACACGATTCGTCAGCCTGGCGGACTGAACGGCTTCATGCTTCGTACTGAAAGCGAACATGACAGCTACGGTGCAGGCCATGCCGGGACCGCGCTTTCGGCAGCGCTTGGAATGGCGGTCGCCCGAGACATGTCCGGCGGCTCAGAACACGTAGTCGCTTTGGCCGGAGACGCAGCGTTCACCAACGGCATCTCTTTTGAAGCGCTCAACAACATCGCATCGCAGACCAAACGCCTCATCATCGTCCTCAATGACAATGCCTGGTCGATCGACAAAAACGTAGGTGCCATCGCCGAGTACTTCCACAAAATCGTCACCAATCCGACGATTGCCGGCCTGCATGATCGCGCCAGCGGACTGATTGGGCGGTTCGGTGGCAAGACCGCTCGCCACCTTCAGCGCAAGGCAGAGGAGGCGGCCAAGGGCCTCATCGGGCCTGGTATGTTGTTCGAAGAGTTTGGACTGACCTACTACGGACCCATCGATGGACACAATCTAGGGCTGTTGATCGAGACCTTCAAGTTCCTCAAGCAACAAAATCGGCCCGTTATCCTGCACGCCATTACTCAGAAGAGCCGGGGATTTCAGCCTGCCATCGAGCAACAAAAGAAGTTCCACGGGTTAGGTCCTTACGACGCCGCGACCGGTGAGACCAAAGCAGCCGGCCAGAAGACCTACTCTGAGGTGTTCGCCGAAAGCCTGTCAAAGTTGGCGAGCTCCAATGATAAAGTGGTCGCTATCACTGCTGCCATGCCCAACGGCACCGCGCTTGACCTCTTCCGTCCGCTGCATTCGACGCGCTACTTCGATGTCGGGATCGCCGAAGAACACGCCGTCATCTTTGCCGCAGGCATGGCTACCAAGGGCTACAAGCCGTTCGTTGCCATCTACTCTACATTTCTGCAGCGAGCGTTCGATCAAATCGTGCACGATGTCTGCCTGCAAAATCTTCCTGTCGTCTTCTGCATGGATCGCGGTGGACTCTCAGGCGACGATGGCCCCACGCACCATGGTCTGTTCGACATAAGCTACCTTCGCAGCGTCCCGAATCTGATCCACATGGTTCCGAAGGACGAAGATGAGCTTCAGGACATGATGTACACCGCCATGCTCCACGCCGGTCCATCAGCCATCCGCTACCCCCGCGGCATCGGCCCTGGCAAACCGCTCAAACTGCAGCCCGAGGCTCTCAAGATCGGCAAAGCTGAAGTCATCCAGGACGGCGAAGATGTTGCTATTTTCGGTCTTGGAGCCATGCTCCCTGAAGCTTTTCGTCTCGCCGACATGCTCGAGCGCGAAGGCCTTTCCGTGGCGATCATCAACCCACGTTTCGCCAAACCGATAGATCAGGCATGCGTCGCAATCTACGGCACCCGCTGCGGGCTGCTCGTTACCATGGAAGACCACGTCCTCGCGGGAGGCTTTGGCTCAGCAATTCTGGAATCGGTAAATGCGCAGGAACTTCCCGTGCCGGTCGTTCGCATCGGCTGGCCCGACGAGTTCATCGAGCATGGAAAACCCGACGCTCTCCGCACGAAGTACGGTCTTACGGCAGAAGCAGCTCTCGAGAGGACGCGACCCTACCTGGCAGCCCTTCGAAGCCGCGACATGGTGGCACGGTAATTTTAGGTCACTTTGTGACTTCAACACCACGCCAGAATGCGACGTGATGTTTTACATTGCGTGCCGCAGGCTTTGGATCGGGGTAGTACCACGCCGCATCCGGGTTCTCCTGGCCGTCAACCGAGATCGTGTAATACCGCGCCTGCCCCTTCCAAGGGCAGCTTGACGTGGTCGAACTCGCTTTGAAGAACTCCCGCTTCACTGACTCATCGGGAAAATAGATATTTCCTTCTACCGTTTCGTACGTTTCGCTCTCAGCAAGTGTCTGGCCGTTCCATACTGCTTTTGCCATAATCAAACGAACTCACAATCTTTTCAATAAGTTACAGCTAGGAGAGTATGGTCCACAGCTAAGCCGACGGCTCAGGAACCCGTTCCCACTAGGGCATTTGTAACAGAACGGTGGAGGAAACGGAAATGGTCGACCTTACATGTCCGCTATCACCCACTCGGCAGACTGTCCGTCTGAGCAGATGTAAAGAACCGCCGCTTGTCTTGACCCTCACGCGTAGCTCTCCACAACCGCCCGGGTTTTCGCCGGATCAGGAATTTCGAGCATTTCGATGGGAGCAGGTTCCGCCGTTTTTCGCTCATAGCTGCATGGAGCATGCGCTGGAACTTCTGCCTGAACACCCTTCTTCGGTCGCCGCTTAGGAAGCGATTCGTGGTTGTTCGGACATACCAGCCAGATTCCCGTGTCTTTCGTGACTTCAAGCAAATACGCACTGTCGCACTTCGGACACGTCTCGTTCACAAGCTTCAAGTTACTGGCGAAATCACACTTTGGATAGTTGACGCAGCCATAGAAGACATCGCCGCGCTTGGTCTTCCGCGCGGCAAGGTCGCCGCCGTCCTTCGGGCACTTCACGTCCAGAAGGTCCTGTTTAACATACTTGCACTTCGGATAGCCGCTGCATGCAATGAACTCCCCGTATTGGCCATCCCGCTGCAGCAGGGGCTTGCCGCACTTCGGGCAGCTCTCCTCCAACTGCACTGGCGGTTTGGTTTGTACCTTCTGAGTGAGCTTACGGATTGTCTTGCAGGGCGGGTCGTCGTTATACCCCGGACACGCCATGAACGGTCCCCACGGCCCATTCCGCAGCACCATGACACGCCCACAGTTATCGCAGAACTCTTCTTCGGGTACATCATCTGCTCCGGGAGCACTTAGATCGGGCTTGGCCGCAAAGTTCTCCTTGGTGAAGTCGCAGCTTACCGCCTCGACAATCACCTTCTTGCTCGTACCCTCCGCCACCTTGGCCTGTGCATCGTTCACAGCAGCTGTCAGTTCCTTCGCGTCATTCACTTCCTTCGCGAAGTCAGGCATCTCCTCGGTCATGGCTTTCACTTCCAAGGGGAAGGAAAGGGCGGTTGTAATCTTCTTTACCAACGCCTTCGGGTCCTTCTTCCAAGGACCCATCGCGACAGTCATCGGCTTGGCTTTCGAGAAAGCGCTGCATGCGTAGAAGCTGCCAAACTTCCCCCACTTCAGGATCAGAGGACTACCGCACTTATCGCACTTCTCGTCGGTCGCATGCTCCATACGCTTGATATCTTCCATGTTGGCGCCAGCGTAGATTAGCTCCTTCTCGAAGTGGTCGTAGAAGCCATTCAACAGGTCAGTCCACTTTTCTTCGCCATCCTCAACAGCATCAAGCTCACCCTCAAGCCTTGCCGTGTATTGGGCATCGAAGATGTAAGGGAAGTTCTTCACCAGCAGACCAGTTACGACCGTGCCGATCTCAGTCGGCACAAACTTACTCTGGATTTTCTTGACGTAGTCGCGATCCTGAATTGTATTAATGATCGATGCATACGTTGACGGGCGGCCAATTCCCTGCTCTTCGAGCACCTTTACCAGCGATGCCTCGTTGTAGCGGGGAGGTGGCTCGGTGAACTTCTGCTCCGGATCGACTGACTGCATCGCCAACACCTGGGCGGCAACCATGTCCGGGAGGATTGTATCTTCCGATGCGTTGTCCCAAACAGCCAGGTAGCCGTCGAACTTCAGAATCGAACCTGACACCCGGAAGTCATACGTCTTGTCCGCTTTTGCAGCGATCTCGACTGTCGTCTGATCGAATACAGCTGGAACCATCTGCGACGAAACGAACTTCTGCCAGATCATCTTGTACAGGCGGTACTGCTCATCGCTCAGCGAGCCCTTTATCGACTCTGGGGTGTACTCGACGTGCGTGGGACGAATCGCTTCATGCGCATCCTGTGCGTCTTTCTTGCCCTTGTAGTCGATCGAGCTCGATGGCAGATACTTCGCGCCATGCTTCTTCTGCACATAATCGCGAGCTTCTGTAATCGAGTCAGCAGAGACACGTGTGGAATCGGTCCGCATATACGTGATCAGACCGACCGTACCGTCTTTGCCAATTTCGACGCCTTCGTAGAGGCGCTGCGCCACACCCATCGTCCGTCGCACATTGAAGCCTAAGCGGCTCGAAGCATCCTGCTGCAGCTTGCTGGTCGTGTATGGAGCTGTCGGATTGCGCTTGCGCTCTTTACGTTCAACGCTCGCTACAGACCATTCAGCTTTGTGCAGCTGTGCGACAACCTTTTCTGTCTCAGCTTCGTTCGCGAGTGCCCCGGACAGGAATAGCTCCTTGCCATCCTTATCCCTGCCATTCGCAACCCGCGCGGTCTCTCCATCGATGCCGGTAAACTTCGCGACAAACTCCTGGCCGCGAGCCTGTAACTTCGAAGAAATATTCCAGTACTCCACTGGTTGAAACGCGTTGATCTCGCTCTCGCGCTCCACGATCAAACGAAGAGCCACGGTCTGTACGCGGCCTGCTGACAAGCCACGTCGAACCTTATCCCAGAGCAGCGGCGACACCTGGTATCCGACCAGCCTATCAAGCACGCGCCGAGTCTGCTGCGCGTCGACAAGGTCTTCATTTACGTCGCGAGCTTTCAAAAAAGCGGCTTTCACTGCTTTCTGTGTGATCTCATTGAAGGTGACGCGCTTGATCTTTGATTTGTCTTTCACCATGGGGCGCAGTTGCATGAACAGGTGTGCGGCGATTGCTTCGCCTTCGCGGTCGGGGTCAGGCGCCAGGTAGACCATGTCTGCCTTCGCGGCGAGCTTCTTGAGACGTTCTACAATCCTTTCCTTACCGGGCGAGATGATCAGGGTGGGCTCGAAGGTACGCCTCTTTAACTCCACGCCAATGTCGTTCTTCGGGAGGTCCATGATGTGGCCGATTGATGCCTCCACCACGTAATCGCTGCCGAGATATTTATTGATCGTCTTCGCCTTTGCCGGCGACTCCACGATCACAAGTGATTTTGCCATTCGTTCCCTTCTCGTCCTTACAACCCGTCTTGAAACTATGCCGCCTAAACTGGTGGATAAAATCAACCGATTCCCTGCGAACCTAACACGGTTCCGCGATCACGTCATCTTGCTTCCGTCGCTGAAGGGACGTAGCCAACTTCGGAACGTCACCTTTTGCACAAGCCTTGAAGAGCCCCACGCTCTATCCTGAAACCTTCCTAAGCAGCTAAAACGAACGGACATAATTCTTGCCCGGCAACTGCTTTACGCGCCCCGCAAGTTCCAATTCGAAGAGCGCGGCAAAGATCTCTGACGACCCCATTCTGCCATCAAGCCCTTCGATCAGGTCATCCAGCTGGAGCGACTCATCATGCCTCAGACGCTCGAGAACCATCTGCTCCGGCTGTGGAAGAGGTGCGTCGGTAAATAGAGATGTCGATAGGGCAGCATTCGATTCATCGCTGCCACCTGCGTTGCTGCGCAGAGCCTGTAGCTCGTCCTCAAGCTGCAATCGTATCTGGGAAGGCAGGTCCTCCCAAACGTCTTCCCAGGTCGCCGTAAGCTTTGCGCCCTGCTTGATCAAGGTGTTTGGTCCCCAGGCATGCTTGTTTGTCACATTACCTGGCACGGCGAATACGTCGCGGTTCTGTTCCATCGCACAGCGCGCGGTGATGCGTGTGCCGCTGAACTCCCCAGCCTCGATCACCAGCACGCCCACACTCAATCCACTCAGGATCCGATTTCTCAAGGGGAAGTTCTGCGGCGCAGGAAAGGTGCCCAAGGGGAATTCGCTCACGATCGTTCCACCCGCTACGACGATATCTTCGGCCAGCCTCTTGTTCTCCTTGGGGTAGATGACGTCGATGCCTGTGCCCCAGACCGCAACGGTGCGGCCCTTGGCGGCAAGCGCTCCTTTGTGTGCCGCCGTATCAACACCCCGGGCCATCCCGCTCAAGATCGTCACCCTGCGATGCGCAAGGTCGCGGGACAGCATCTCAGCCATGCCCGATCCGTACACGGTCGGATAGCGTGTGCCCACTACTGCAATTCCAGGCCGCTGCAGCAGAGCAACATCGCCGCGTACCCACAGCACGGAGGGGGGGTCGAAGATCTCCAGCAGACGCTCTGGATACGCCTCATCCTCGCGTGTCAGGAAGTCTGCGCCCGGCTCAGCCTGGATTCGCTTGACCTCGTCCTCAGCTGCAGCGCGTGCCCTGCCATCACTGAAGAACTGCGCGGAATTGGCCGGCATTCCCAGACCTTCCAGCTCAGTGAGTGAAGCGTCGAAAGCACGCTCTGCATGGCCAATCCGTTCCACTGCGCGTGCAATGCGCCTCGGGCCCATTCCGGGCGTTAAGGTAAATGCCATCCATGCCAATTGCGCCATCTCGAGCGCAGTACTGCCTTCAGTGTTCCCACTACGTGCACCCATGCGCATTTCCTTTCCAGCTCAACTAGAAACGCAACCAACGAATGACGGCCGAGCCTACCTAGGCCCCAGTTGCATGTCAAGCCCCGAATCCGCAGGTGAGGCGCGAGGCCCTGCTGCATGCTGCTCGTAATCTTCAACATTTTGCATTGATAAGAACGGAACTTAGTCAATACCGGTGTCGTATGTTGCCTCAAGTCATTGCTCGACTCGAAAGGTGGTGCCCGTGTGAGGCTCCCACTCCTGATCCTGCATATCCTAGGCGGTTCGATCAGCCTCGTCGCGGGTACTCTTGCCATGATCGTGCGCAAGGGGAATCGTTTCCATCGGCTCTCCGGGGACGTTTTCACAGCGGCGATGCTGACGCTCGCGACGAGCGGCTTCTGGCTTGCTATGCTCAGATCGCAGGTCAGCAATGTCATCGCCGCGGTGCTCACCTTCTACCTGATCGCAAGCGCATGGCTGGCGGGTCGCCG
This sequence comes from Acidobacteriaceae bacterium, assembly GCA_903642265.1. Classification (GTDB taxonomy): domain Bacteria; phylum Acidobacteriota; class Terriglobia; order Terriglobales; family Acidobacteriaceae; genus Edaphobacter. Next base: position 40,837 of record CAHJWN010000025.1, read on the forward strand.
TAGAAACGGCACCGGCTTGCTTGACTATGCGGGACTGATACTCTGCCTGTCTTCAGCAGCAGGCGTCCTTACTCTCGGCTTTAGAGCGATGTTCAGCGGAAGAGGCACCGACAACGGCGCTCCCGCTGCCATGAGCTTTATTTTTGGGGGCATCCTGATGATTGCAGCGCTGGGCGATGTTCGGGTGCTCGTCCAGGGAGGCATCTCTGGCCGTCCCCGCATTGTCCGCCATCTCTGGCGTATGTGCGTCGGGCTCTTCATAGCGACCGGATCGTTCTTCCTTGGCCAGCCGCAGGTATTCCCGCCGTCACTGCGCGGTTCCATCTACCTGATCGTGCCAGCAGTACTTCCCATTCCATTGCTGATCTTCTGGCTTGTTCGGGTACGCTTCAGAAATGCCTACAGCATCGAGCCCCAAACAGCGTCGCTGCCGACGGCACTCCACAACAAAGTTGTGATCGAGCAAAGCTAGCAGGCACTACGAGAAGCTTGCGAAGATGTTCGTTGAACCCCTTCTTAGTCTCCGACCTTTGCAGGCGACGTAAGACTCGCCTCCCTACGTCGTGCCATCATAGGAGAAGAGGGTATTTCATGGATCAGACAGCATCAGACGCACTTGTCTTCTTCGGAGCTACAGGCGATCTAGCCTACAAGCAGATTTTTCCATCGCTCCAACGGCTGGCAAAACGCGGCAAGCTGAACATGTGCGTGATTGGTGTAGCAAAGTCTGGCTGGAATCTAGAGCAGTTCAAGGCGCATGCCACAAAGAGCCTTGAGACGCATGGCGGGATCGACCCCGATGCCTACAAAATCCTGATGGAGCGGCTGTGCTACGTCGATGGCGATTACAACGACATCAACACATTCCACCAGGTCCGCAAAGAGCTCGGCGAAGCCAAGCATCCGCTGCACTACCTTGCTATCCCTCCAAGCCTTTTCGCAGAGGTGATGGACCAGCTTCGTATCGCTGGCTGTGCTACCGACGCTCGCGTGATTGTAGAAAAACCGTTTGGCCGTGACTATGAGTCTGCGCGTGAATTGAACGAGACAGTACAGAAGAGCTTTCCCGAGCAAAATGTCTTTCGCATCGACCATTACCTCGGAAAGAATGCGGTGCAGAACATTCTGTACTTCCGTTTCGCGAATGCGTTTCTTGAGCCTATCTGGAATCGTCAGTACGTGAAATCCGTTGAGATTACGATGGCGGAAAACTTCGGAGTAGAGGGCCGAGGCAGCTTCTATGACAACGTCGGTGCTATTCGTGACGTGGTTCAGAACCACATCATGCAGCTGGTCTCAAACATCGCTATGGAGCCGCCACCGGGCATCAACATGGAGCTCTTTCGCGACGAGCGCGTAAAAGTGCTGCGTGGAATTCTTCCGATCAGGCCAGAGGATGTTGTCCTCGGACAATTCAAGGGGTATCTGGACGAGCCCGGTGTTGCCAAGGATTCGCGTGTCGAAACATTTGTCGCCATGCGGCTGAATATCAATTCCTGGCGATGGAAGAGTGTTCCATTCTTCATTCGCACTGGCAAGAATCTTGCTACCTCGGGCACCCAGATCGTCGCTCGCCTGCGCAAGCCGCCCATGATCTTCTCAGCCGAGAGCGAGCATGCAAACTATATCCGCTTCCAGGTCAGTCCCGATGTAAAGATCGCCATTGGTGCGCTTGAGAAGTCTTTCGGGCAGGGCTTCATCGGACATCCGACGGAACTACTTGCTGCAACGCCTCCTACTCCAAACGACATGCTGCCCTATGAGGAACTGATCGAAGACGCCATGGTTGGCAATCAGCGCCGTTTTGCCCGGCAGGATTACGTCGAAGAGTCCTGGCGCCTGCTCGATCCAATCCTTAATGCAAACCTTCCGATCCGCACTTATGAACCCGGAACATGGGGTCCACCTGAAGCCGACGTTCTCCATGGGAAATATGGTGGATGGACCAACCCGGCCTGACCTGATCTTTCTTTGCATGCACCACCCTGGGTACGTCTGGAGATGCCCACAGAAATCTGACCGATAATGTGAGAAGGACAATTATCTTCCTGCGGCGCATGGCCCGTTTCGAGGCCGGAGCCTCGCTATTTTGCGCGACAGCGCTTTCTCCCTGTATACCTGCCAGAACTGGACACGAACATGGATCTTTGGAACGAATACGAAGGCCGCTCGATTGACGGCATATATCCCCTTGAGCGCCTCATCCGCCCGGAGGGTCGAAGTGCCTTCTTCACGACTACGACCTCCGGCAAGTCGACCGTCATTCGCCTGATTGAATCCCACTTTGACGAAGACGAGATCCTGGCCCGATGGGCGGGCGTCTCTGATCTACATCAGCCGCACCTGCTCACGCTGACGCGCTACGGGCAGGCGATGATGGACGGGACGTCGCTGGTTTACGTTGTGCTCGAACCTACCGAAGCAGACCTGAGCCAAATACTTTGCGAGCGCCCGCTAACCCTTGCCGAGACTCGGGAGGTCGCGGCCGGACTCATCGCAGCACTGCAAGCGCTGCACACAAAAGGGTTCGTCCATGAGCACGTACAAGCTGTGAACGTGCTCGCCGTCGGTGAGGTAGTGAAACTGCGCAGCGATTGCATCCGCGAAGCTCCAGGAAGTCCCGAGGGTGACGCGCTGCGCTCACGCGATGTGCAGGACCTGGCAACGCTTCTACTGCAGTGCCTCACGCTGCACCGCAGTCATGCCATAAGTCCCACCGGCCCGCCGCTACCCGCACCTCTTCGTGAGATCATCCACAACGGCATATCTGGCGCATGGGGTCTGGCGCAGATGGCCACTGCTCTTGAGGTCGCCGTTCCTCCTCAGCGTGTGGATGCTGCTAAACCAACGAGCCCGGCAGCCTCTATGCCACCGAATCTGCATCGCAGCGCAGTGCCTGCTGACGCTCTAAGGTCGCCTAGCCGCCCTACTGCCATCAAACCAGTCGCGCAGCCCTCAAGCGGGCCTGCCGCTCTGCGTGCAGAAGTCGCGTATCCGCAGCCTGCCGCAGGCCGCATCCGCGTTCCAATGCGCGAGCAAACGGGTGCTTGGCCTCGCTGGCTGCTGATCGTTGCAGTTGTTGTTCTATGCTCGTTGAGCTTTGCCGCTTATTTGCTGTTGAGCCGTCACAGCGGCAAAGATGCAGCCAGCAACCAGCCAGCAGCCTCAGGTATTACGGCGGCCTCACCCATTCCGCCAGCAACCTCGAGCGTACAGCCCGCGACTACGGCAGCAGTAGCTGTGCCGGCACTTTCAAATGGCGATTCCTGGCGGGTCGTTGCCTACACGTACTACCGCCAGGACCAGGCTGCGGGAAAGGCACGGTCTCTTGAGCAGCGGTTTCCGGAACTACACCCGCTCGTATTTGCGCCCACCGGCCGAGCTCCATTTCTGGTCACACTTGGTGGTCGACTGGGCCGTGATGCCGCATTCAAGCTCCGCGACAAATTACGTCGCAGCGGCTTGCCCCGCGATCTTTATGCACAAAACTATGTCACAAGGTCCCGGTAAGCGAGTGCTTACCCCTACCCTTTGCAGTGTGGTGGGTTCATCACCCATAATGCATTGAGGCCTCAACAGATCAGCCGACGGCCATGCTCGAGTAAAAGCACACCGCTGTGCATCGACGCGGCGCCACTTAGCAAGCCGAAACGCCAGGCAAGCAAGCCACCGGCAAGAACGAGCAGCGCAAGCGCGACCAAGATCCATATCCACTTGGCGCTATCCGACATGAATGCCGACGAGTCTGGTTCGTTTTCGGGGCGGGTGAGAAAAGGCGAACGGACGGCCGCGCGAACGCCAGAAGGCCGAGGGTCGCGTACAACCTCTTTCATGCCGGAGAAGCTCCTCACGCCGGTTACAGGTGGAGAGGGTTGCTCGCCTAATGAATTGTCCGGCTGGCCCGGCTCTGGATCTGCGGCTGCACGATGCAGACCCGATTGGTATGGAGCGGCTGCCGGATAGCTGATCTTCGGATTTGAAGCAATACTCGTGCGCACCGGACGTGCACCCGAAAGAGGCTCTGCACCTGGTTCGCGGAGAACTGGTAATTTTCCGCCACTTCCTTCGCCTGGGTTTTCGATTTTGCCTTCAGTGCGAGGCTGGATCCTTCTCTGCTGCGACTTGTGCTCGGCAGACTCCTTGCGCTTCCGTCCTGGGCCCCGCACTCCCTGGGGATCCCCTGGGCGAGCCGGTAGCATCCGGCCCACCGCATCCGATGTGGGGCCTTCTGTCGCCTTCGTTCGTGGCGCATCGATGGCCTTCGGCTGATTCGCCAACCGGGCTGGTGGCTCCTTGGCGAGCGGCGGGGCCACTTCGAGTTGAGGTGCTTTCAGCCGGGTCAACCAGCCAGATCGTTTTTCTGCCTGGTCGTGCAGTTCGTCGTATAACTCGGTTGCGGATTGGAATCGCATCCTGGGATTCTTTGAAAGCAATCGCATGATCAGCTGATCCAGCTCCGGGGGGATGGTCCCATTCAGCTTCCTCACCGGCTCTGGAGCCATCTGCCCCAGCAGCTGCACAAACACAAGGGCGCTTGTATTGCCCTGGAACGGCAGCTGGCCAGTGGACATCTCATACATCACTATGCCCAGCGAGAAAAGATCAGAGCGAGCATCAAGTTTCTCTCCGCGTGCCTGTTCGGGAGACATGTACGAGACGGTGCCGACGGTCGCACCCATGCTGGTCAGGTGAGAGGCGAAATCGCGCTCTTCTGTAGCATATTGTTCGATCTTCGCAAGTCCAAAGTCGAGGACCTTCGATTGCGCGGAGCCGTTCGGCTTCTTCACCAAAAAGATGTTTGCGGGCTTAATGTCACGATGGACGATTCCACGCGCATGCGCCGCTGCCAGAGCATCGGAGATCTCGGCGCAGTAACGCAGGATATCGTCTACCGAAATGAGATCTCTATTGATCCTCTCCCGAAGCGTCTCCCCTTCCAGCAATTCCATGACAAGATAGGGCGCCCCATCCTGCTCGCCTATGTCGAAGATGGTGCAGATGTTCGGATGATTGAGGCCAGAGGCAGCGCGGGCCTCGCGCAGAAAACGTTCTCCGATTCCAGGCATAGAGAACCGATCGTCAATGACTTTGATCGCCACCTCGCGATGTAACCGGCCGTCCCACGCACGATAAACGCGAGCCATGCCTCCGCCACCCAGTTCACCCAGGATCTCGTAAGGCCCTAACTTCTCTCCGGCTTCAGGAAACATACGTCTGGATGGCCCTTATTTCATCACTGATACGCCTCGAAAGATCTGACCCGACACATAAGAGCCGGCGCTTCGCAGAAATCAATCATATCGCGAGCCTTAGCCGTCCGTTCTGAGCCCTTTGGGTCATCCGGGCTTCCTCTTCAGAGTCCCTTGGACGACAAGCCTTTTATAATTACTTCGTGGACAAGCTCTCTCAACCTCTGCCCCGTCTGGATGCTGGCCAAACCCTGCTTTTCGATGCTGATGACACTTTGTGGGAAAACAACATCTACTTCGAGAAGGCAATCACCAGCTTCATCTCCTATCTCGATCATCGTGTCTATACCCCGGAAGAGGTTCGCGGCCACCTCAACCAGGTGGAGCACGCGACCATTACCGCGCAGGGATACGGGCTGAAGAGCTTTCGCCAGTCGCTCATTACCTGCTTCGAGCAGTTGACCGCGTCTCCAATCTCGGACGAGAAACACCGCCGCATTGTGAGCTTCGCAGAGTCCATCGCCGATCAGGAGATTGAACTCCTCTCCGGCGTACGTGAGACGCTTCCGGAACTCGCCTCACGCCAGCGTTGCATCATGGTAACCAAGGGCGATATCCATGAACAAACCGACAAGCTCGCCCGCTCCGGACTTCGCGGGCTCTTCGCCGCCGTTGAAGTGCTGCCTGAGAAACATGAGGACGCTTATCGCAGCCTGAGCGCCCACCACGCCTGCGACGCCGCCACGACGTGGATGATTGGCAACAGTCCGAAATCCGACATTAACCCGGCCCTTGCTGCCGGATTGCACGCTGTCTTTATCCCGCATGACTTTACGTGGGTTCTGGAGCACGAGGTCGTCAATCAACCGAGACCGGGCCAGCGGCTGCTGGAACTAGGTGCATTTTCGGAGTTACGTTCAATCTTCTAGGCTAGACCCATGCTCAACGCTGTGATCAAACCTTCGACATCGGTGACGGGCGGCTGACAAGTGTTGCCTGCGCAGACGATCGCAAAGCTGCCTTCAAAAGAAGATTGCGGAAGGTGCGGCAGGGTCTCCGCCAGCAAAGGTGGTAGTGCTGTCAATTGATCGCGTCGTAACCGAACCACACTCTTGTTGATCGCAAATCGGGCAAAGGCAGCTGCCTCGAGATTCACTGCCATATCGCTGACGTCACTGCCATCTTGGCGGACGATACAAACCTGCGCGGGCGGCTGGACCATCCGCTGCAGCGCGATCCCATAGCTGGCGGCGTAGAGGCCAAAGTGCTCTACGACAGCGGCGAACGCCTCCAGCGTCTGCTTTGCCTTCACGGCATAGTCCTGGTTTCCATTCAATGCTCCGAGACGTAGCAATAGCGACGCTGCAGTTGGATTGCCCGCAGGTGTCGGGGAATCCTGCAGTGGCTTGCGGCGGGTAGTCAGCGCGCCGAGGCGCATCTCGCCTTCAGCTGCGCGCTCCGTGTCGAAAAAGCCATGCCCGGCCTCGTCATAAAACTTGATGATCGTGCTTTGTGCAATCTCTTCGGCAATGTTGTAGTAGCGAAGTTCGCCGGTTGCCTCCCATGCGTCCAGGGAGGCGTGCCCAACGAAGACATAGTCCTCTAGTACGCCTGCAATTCGCTCTGCTGCTGCACCTTTCTCTGCTGCTGCACC
>CAHJWN010000026.1 GCA_903642265.1 Acidobacteriaceae bacterium
TGTCACCGTTACCTTCCAAGCCATGATGGACGGCGTCGACATTCCTTTCGGAAGTGATCGAACCCTTCTGCACTGGGTTACGCACCATGCGCTGATGACCCGCAGCGCCTTCGTACCGCTTTCGAGTGCGAGTCAGTTCCTCAAAGACATGGGCATGTCAACGTCCGGCCAGAACATTCAACGAGTCAAAGAAGCCTTCCGCAGGATTGCCTCGGTGGCCATCGTTGTTGTGCGTGATAACGAAGCATCAGTTAACACGCAACAAATCATTATGCCGATCGCGCGCGCGGCTGCCTTGCCCAAGCGACTTCGTAAAGACAAGACCCAGGGACAAATCAGCCTCTTGCCTGTGGATGCTAGCGATGACGACGAGCCTGCAGGATTTCAGTTGGACGAGGCGGTATTCCGGGAATTCTCGCAATTCCATGTACCCACCCTTCGCAAGCTCCTTGAAGTGACTCGCGAGAGTCCGCAAATCCAGGACTACATGATGTTCCTGCAATGGCGATCCTTTTCCGCCAAAGAGGAGAGCATGATTCCATGGGCTCAGATGCGGGATCAGATGTGCCAGGACGACTCCAATCCCTACAGAATGCGCTCGCGCTTTCAAGAGGCGATCGAAGCTCTGAAGATCGCGTGGCCAGCTCTGAACGCCTCGGCTGAGACCAGAGGATTGCGGATTGGGCCACCTACAGGTGGCGAGCAGTTTCTGGTAGACGGCGCAGCTCGTAAGCGAATCTCGAAATGAGTCATTTGATACTACGAGCATCGAACTGGGCTGAGACCTACACGGAACATCGAATAGTCCGAATGCAGCCGCCAACATTGCCTACCGACAGGACTGCTCTACGCTGAACATCTATTTTGTTCAAATTCTGCGTGGGTGGACACTTTGTTCCACTGACCTCTTGTACACGGAACACCGAAGCGTTCACCCAGAACAGTGCGGCCCGGACCTCGTTGAAAGTCTACGCAGAACATCGAAACCGCGCTCACTCAAGCGGGCGCAAGTGCCGCGACAACCGCGTCGTTCTACGCGGAACATCGAACTTCTAAGTACATATAAGCGCTCATCGCCTTGGGATTCCTACAAGGAACATCGAAGCAGCTTAACTCTGAGGACGAGCAAAGCCAGGGGCGCTCCAGCCCGAAGGGTTCTACACGGTACATCGACTCGCAGGAGTCTCAGTACTTCGTAGGGCCTGGAACACGTGTCAGCAGCATCATTTATACCCGGAACATCGAATCTGTAATTAGGACATTCCGTTCACAACTGGTTCCTACCGGCAATTCAGGGTTGTGACCGAGCTTTTCCTGATCTGCACAGGCTTTACCTGTTTTCCTCGATGGTCCTAGTACTTTCCTCGATGTCTCTGGTATGGATCAACGATTCTCCTAGTACGCCACTTCGATGTTCCGCGGCGAGCGACTCGATGTTCCGGGTAGCTCTTAATAAGGAAGCAAGACATACAGGACAAACAGAACAAACCTGACATATTCGAGACAGTGGTGTCGAAGGACTGTGAAAGTTATTTAGAAGAGCAGGAATCGATGTTCCAGGTAGATTTCCTTTGCTGCCACCTCAGAGTTCGCTCTCGTTTGTTTCGCATCGTGGCGCTTACGTCAACCATGGCGTTGGTGTAAATTCTCAGAAGAACTTCAGCAGTGGTCGAGAGACGTCGCATGAGTGGTCCCACAGACCCAACCCAAGAGATTGCGGAGTTGCTGATAGGTGACTCAACACCCGACCTCCTCCGAAAAGCTCTGGAGTTGTTCATCGCGGCAGATCCAATACTTGCCAGAGATGCAGCAGACAAGCTTGACGAACTTTGTGAGCGCAGGCTCGCAATGACCAGGAAGGAATATGCTGAGCAGGCCATTGGCACACGAGCTCATCCGGAGCGTACCGAGCTTAACGACCGTTGTGATGCCCTCACAGGTCGGCTGATGAAGTATCTAGGAAAACTGGTAGCCGAGCAGGGGCGCATCGCAGAACCTCATTTGGTTCTGTTCGCGGCGGTCCGATCTTTCATCTGCACAAGCGCGAGTATCTCTGGCGTGGAGAAAGGATTAGCCGACGCTCGGCTTATCTTTGAGGAGGCACTCAAAGAGTTGACGCCCATGCTCCGGGAGATGCCAGAAACGGTGATTTGATGAGACGACAACTCCAGAACGTCTTTTGTGGGACCCTGTTTGCTGCACTGGCCGGCTGTCAGTCGACTCGAACCGCACCAACAGTAGAAGACGCTCAGACGGCCTGGCACCACATCGCCGCTCAAACCACAGCGGATAAGTTGGAAGAGCTGGTCAGTCTGAAGAAGACAGATGCCAGATGCGTGATGTGAATGGGGTAAAGGTATACACCCTCTTCTATGAGGCAAAGATTCGCTACCTCACTCCTGTCGGTCAATGGAAAGTCGGAGACGTAAGGACCATCAAGTCCAACTACGGTTTTCAGCAAACCGAAAACGGCTGGCAAGGCCCGGACGGCACGATTTACACGAAGTAGCCGGCTTGACCGAGTTCTGGCCTCATCCTAGGCTCTCCCCACACTGAGGCAATCAGTGTGGGAGGTTTAAGCGGATGTTCGAGTCGCCAGAACAAGCTCTCATAAAGCTGAGTCGTGTTGGCTACTTCACCGACCAGAAGACGGCAACAACAGTCTATCTCGCGGGGAAGATCAACAAACCTATCATGCTGGAAGGACCGGCCGGCGCTGGCAAGACCGAGCTTGCGCAGTCCGTCGCACGGGCCTCTGGCGCCGAGCTGCTCAGGCTGCAGTGCTACCAGGGGATCAACGAAGAGAAGGCCATCGGCCAGTACGACAAGAGTCTCCAGGAGCTCTTCGTGCTGCTAAATACGAAGTCCGAGGGGTCCCACGATTGGGACCAGATTCGGAGGGATGTCACCAGTCGCGCCTTCTTCTTAGCAGGACCGCTCCTTACTGCGATCGAGAAGGAGAAGCGGTGTGTCCTCCTCATCGACGAAATTGATAAGGTCGACTACGCCTTCGAGGCTCTCCTGCTAGAGCTTCTCTCTGCGTGGACATTGTCCATTCCAAAGATGGGAACCGTCGTTGCCACAACCATCCCCTTTGTCTTCATGACCTCGAATCAGGAGCGTCGGCTGGGAGACCCGCTGCGCCGGCGTAGTTTCTACCTCGTCGTGGAGCACCCGACCGCGGAACGCGAAGCGGCGATTGTAAAGAACAAGACTCCGAATGCTAGCCCGGGAACTCACCGCTTCATCGCTGGGCTTGCAAAGGCTCTCCGTGCATACAACCTCGAAAAGCCGCCGAGTATTTCAGAGATGAATGATGTAGCGCAGGCGATGCAGTTGCTGTCGCTCGAGGAAGTTCGTGAGGTCCACAAAGACATCATGCTTCCACTGATCGTGAAGACGGAAGGCGACCGAAAGAAGATGCTGATGAAGCAATCCTTCGAAGTCATCATCAACACGGCCAGGCGCCACGCAAGTGAGATGGAGGCACAGGAAGTCGCGGAGACTCTTCAAAGTCTGGAGACGCAAGCATGAAGTTGTTGACTTGTGCCCTCATGACAGTCGCGGGTTTGCAAGGCAGCCTTGCGGCACAGAATCTACCAGAGAGAAAGTTTCCCGAGATCGTGTACTACGCCGACGCCTACGCGGACCACTATCATGTGCCGCGAGCGCTCGTGCACGCCTTCATCACGCAGGAATCTGGCTGGAATCGCAATGCTCTCTCCAGCAAAGGGGCTATCGGTCTGATGCAGCTTATGCCAGGCACAGCAGCGAGGTTTGCCGTACGCAACAGTCACTCCATATCGGACAACCTGAGTGGCGGCATCCAGTACCTCGCTCTGCTGAGTTCGATGTTTCGCGGAGATTGGCGATGGCGACCGCAGCCTACTACTGCGGTGAGCACCACATTCAGCGGAGAGGGCTCCAGTACCAAAACCCTGAAGTGATCGCGTATGTGCTGTCAATCCAGCGCCTCTACGAGCGAGAGCTTCGTTTTCACCAGCATTTGAAACCCTAATGGAGGGATCGCCTAATGAATCGTAGCGTCTTTCATGCGCTTGCTGCAGCCGCACTCATTGCAACCACGGCCGGTGCACAGCAACCAACACCAGCACCCGACTACGGAGAAACCAGACACGACGTCCAGCCGATGATCTCGGAAGTCACAGTCTCAGCATCGACCGTCACGGATGTTCATCTCCAGCCGCTCTTCACGACGACAATCCGTCTTCCCGATGCGGTCTCCTCTGTAGCTATAGGAGCCCCGACACTTTTTTCGGCTGAGCATTCCGACCAGGAACCGAAACTCGTTTACGTGAAGCCGTCCACGGCGAAAGCAAGCGAGAGCAACCTGGTCATCACGATGGAAAACGGCGAAACGATCAGTCTCAGGCTTCTATCCGACGGGGCCAGCGCCACACATGCACCGGTCGACTTCATCGTGGACTACAAACCGCAAGCGAGTTTCTTCATCGGCCCAGCAGACGGGCCGCCCGCTCGCCCGAAATCGAACGAGCAGAAGAGGAGCGATCCGCTCGATCAGGCCCTCGATGGTCAGTCCCGCGTGGCGACTCCAACATGGCGAGGGGGCATAGCAGACTCGAAGAAGGGTACCCCGGTCAAAGAACCTCAGTCGATAGAGGGAGCTCTAGGCGAAATACGTGACCTCCATGGTTCCATGTTGGTGGCGTACTCCGTTCGCAATCAAAGCGACCACTGGGTAGAGGTGCTCCCTCCACAGATCGAGATGACGAGCCCGGCCGCTAAGGACCAGCTCACAAAGAAGACCAAAAAGCAGGTTGTAATGGCGGAGCAGGTGCCTGTCGCCGGCTTCCGCGTGAACGGTCGCCGACTGGCACCAGGGCAGCGAATGGACGGAGTCGTCGCCTTCTCTCGTCCCGGCTTCAAGCAGAGTCAGGAAAGGCTCCTCTTGCAGCTGGCCTCGGCCAATTCTGTCGATGAACCGCTCCTTTTGACGGTTCCTTTCGTCGCGCCTGGGAACTAGCGGCGGCCTCTCTCGCATCAAGGTTTCAACATCAAGACAACGCAAGGAGTGTTATGGCAAGCGTCAATCAGGTTCCCAATCCCGAAGAGAAGCAGAGCCGCCAGCCAGAGCTGGAGCAAGAGCAGGCAAGTCCGGCAAAGCCCTTTGTAGTTCCTGAACGCGCTGGATCAGGAGCAGGTAAGGACAAAACGAGGCTCATCGTTCTCGCGATAGTCGGCACCGTCGTTCTTCTCGTCGCACTCTTCGGCCTGATCTCTACAAAGGGCAAGGTGAAGTCGAAGAATCTCACGGAGGCGGGTAAGCCGAGCCTTGGACGCGTCGTCACGCCAAGCTCACCGGGGCAGATCATCCCGTCAGAAAACGCCGCGGCTCCCATTGCAGCTCAGGCCAAGAGCGGCGCTCTTGACGCACACGATATCGAGAAGACAAGGGTCGCCAGTCTCACAGCGCACAACCCAACTTCCACGCCAGTAGGAGGCGGCTCGCCAGCGCCAACAAGAAGCGGTTCAGTGAAACAACTTGGCCAGATCAACCAGTTTCAGCCTCCTGATACAGACCCTCAACACTTACGTAGCTGGGCTCCAGAGCCATACCAGAATCAAGATCATGGTCAGAACGCATCAACCGCCCAAGCGACGCAGGCAGCACGGCAAGAGCAGGAGGAGTACGGCAAGGCGTCTATGGTCTTCGTCGCGCACCAAAACACCAACTTGGACAAATCGTCGAGCTTGCTTCGTCCCCAAGTCGATAACTTCGGCCTTGAGTCTGGGTATCACGTGGGAGCCCGGCTCGAATCGATGGCGAGCACAGCATTGAATGCTCCCGTGACAGCCGTCGTAGAGTACAACTACCAGCGCGACGGAAAGGTACTCATACCGGCTGGTTCTCGTGCGATAGGCAAGATCTCACAGGCCGACGCAACCGGGATCATGAACATCACCTTCACCGCTCTCGAGATGCCGAGTGGAGAGACTGTGCTGATCTCCGCCATAGGCGCAACCACTTCGTTGCAGGCCCTTAAGGGGCAGGTCACAGGAAAGAACGTCGGTCGGAGTCTGGCTGTTCGTTCCCTGGCTGGATTGGGCGAGGCCGGAGCCATGCTTGTAGGTCAAGGGGGCGTCAACAGCTCCGTGAGTGAATCGGACCTGATTCGGCAGAGAGCCGCTGAGAACATCGGCAATGGCGCAGATCAGCAGGTGACCAGCCTCATGACGACGCAGCACATCGTGGTGAGCGTGCCTGCTGGAACCGAGATCTACCTGATCTTCACGAAGCCTCAACGTGTGAACCCGATGGCAGCTCAGGCCGCGGACCTGACGACGACAGTAAATTAAGCCGTAGCGTGCGATCGGATGAGAAGGGACCGGCTATCCGGTCCCTTTCTTTTGCGTGTTCGGGAATAAGCCATGAACCGCAAACGGGTAAAACTCGGCACAATGCCCTTTTGCGCAAACGGGTAAAACTCGGCACACCAAACACGTTTATCGGGCGATTCTGGATGTGATGCTGCTCAACGAGCCGGGGTTGACCTCACTAAGGTGCGCCCCTCGATCCGCACGCAGGCTTGATCGCGTCAGCTGAGTCGCATCTGCCTTGCAAAAGTGGTGCCACCAGCGCCCATCGACGTTTGCTCGAGTTTGCGACCGGTCCTATGTTTCTCTCGCGGCGGTAATCCGCCGAGGAGGAATCACCCTATGCTCACACTTCTTCGTCAGGGCCAAGCCGCAATCAAGCGTCGGCTCGGTCGCTCCGCACATGCCCTAATGCTCACGCTGACCCTCATGTTCGCGGGTGCGGCCGTGATGGCGCCCGCGAACGCGCTGGCACAGAACCTCGGAACAGCACCTGCCGTTGGCCAAGCCGTGCAAGGTCAGACCGCAGCGCAGCCTGAGGGAACTCTTCTCAACATTGTGAACTGGGTCGGAAACGTTATCTGCCCAGTTGGAGCAGCGCTCTTTGTTGTAGCGGCAGTAATTCAGTACCGAGGTGGCCGCGGGTGGGCGCCGAGTGCGATCACCGCAGTTTGTCTCCTGATGGTGTCTGCAATCACACGGCTTGCCGAGTACTTCATCCAGAACGGACAGCAGGTCGGTTAAGAACATGCAAGCGCCACTGGTCTTTAGAGCGATCCTCGGATTCCTTATTACGCTGGCAGTGCCGGCATCACTGGCTGCTTTTGTGATGGCAGGCATGTCGCTGCGCAATGAGGGTGGGGTCAACTATCAGGCCAGTGGTGGCTTTCTGAAATGGATCTTTTGGGGAGCACTGCTCCTGACCATCCCTGGAGTGAGCACCTGGCTCGTCAGTGAGTCAGTTCCGGGCGCTTCGCAGTTGATCATGGCCGCACAGCCGGCAGCGTACACGAACGGGATGAGCAAGCTGGCGAATGACTTCGTAGACGACATCCTGGTAGACCACTTCGTTCCTGTAGCCGCTGCCGCTCTGGTCTTTAAAGCAATCCTTGACCAGGCACAGGGAACGAGCCCGCTGGGCTCGATCGTTGCCGCGATGTTCTTGCTCGGCATACAGGGAATATACAAAGTCGCGACCGGCACCTGGATGGGTAGCGGAGCGTACAGCACCACGGACATGCTCATGAATGCTTTCAACTACGCCGCGAACACGATCAGTCCCATTGTGGGCGGTCTCGCGATCTCCGCAGGCGTGCTGGCCTTTGCTCAAAATAAGCCCTGGAAGAGCTATGCGATCAGCGGCATTAGCTTTCTTTGCGTGACTGGAATCTGGGCGCTGCTAAAGAGCTGGACGGGGGTCACCATATGACGTCATTACAGATGCGTCTCGCACTGGCTCCGGCCGTGTTCGTATTGCTGATTGGCAGTTTTACGTGGCTCGTGTGTGTGTTGGCTGACGGTGTCCGCCTCTTCAAGCCTGACCAGAATGATTGCCCGGCCGCAGATGTGCAGCCCCTTTCCTGGCACCTTGTGCCCCGTAGCCCCATATGGATCAGCAACTCTTACGAGGCGCTCCGATGAGCAAAGAACTAGTTAAACCCTTCCTGAAGCTACCAACGTTCGCCGCGGCGACGTTCTTGTCCTTGGTGATTACGAGTGCTGTTCTCCGCAATCCGCTTAGCAGGGGCCTGATGAGTCTCCTGTTCGTCGGGGCTCTCCTGGTAGCTGTTTTGTACGGCATCGCGAAGTACCTGGCCTTTTTGTGGAGGGTAAGCGACGGCGCCTCGACGCTTGTCCTCGGCAGAGTGTCAAAGCAGACCACTCAGGGCGCCGCTGAACCTGTGGAGCAAGCTCGATGAACTCAGGCTCTTTCGATCAGGGATTACTGAGCCTGACCAGCTGGGTCGGCAATGGGGTTATGCCCGTCGTCGGGGCGTTGCTGGTTGCGTACGCCGTGTGGAAGTTCTCACGAGGAGAGGACTTCGAGCGAGTGATGTGGGGGTGTGCTGGAGCGCTTTCGGTGTCCGGTCTGCTGCGTTTGGCTGAGGTGTTCGCCCGGCAGGGAAGCGGAGCCAATCAGCCGTTTGAGGCCTTACTCACGTTGACCGACTGGCTTTGCAACACAGTTCTTCCCGTGTATGCCGGCCTGGAAGTAGCCAGGGCTGTGTTGGGAATCAGTGGGGTGGGTCAACGGCTGAACGTTGGCGATGACTGGCTGCGCCACGTCGTCGCGGCCTTCGCTGCTCTGTCCTGCTCGGGTTTGATCCGCCTGATGGAGCACTTCGTGAGGGCAGGGAAGGCTATTGCTCTTATGCATCAGGCCGCAGCCGGTAGTGCGGGGAGGTTCGTGTAATGGCGTTGCGTGTGAGCCCGGTGTCCCGGAACCTTGCCATGAAGGCTACCTTCATGTTCCTTGAACTCGAAGACATGCTGGGCATCGGACTGCTTTGCGCGATCGCCATGGTTGGTGGCAACTTCCTGTTCTCTGATCGATATGTCTTCGGACTTCCGATGAATTGGTTCCTGGTCCTCATCATCCTCTGTCTGGGTATCCCAGGTCTGACTTTGTTCAAGTACGGGAAGCCCCGTAAATACATGCTCGACCTTCTTTTGTGGTACGGCAAGCCGCAGACCTACTGCGCCCATGCCCGCGATACCAAGGTGGATGGTCCTTACCTAACGGAGGAACTCTGATGCCGACGACACAAGCTGAACACAAGCGATCCCTTGAGAACCCGGCCATGTGCGAGCTATTGCCGATCCGTGACGCGCTCGACAACGTAATCGTACGGACTGACGGAAGCTACGTTGCTGGCTTCCGTATCACGGGCTCTCTTACCTACTTCGCGGATGACGATGGCCGTAACGAAAACAAGGAGATGCTCGAGTCTTTGTTAAGGACTATCCCAGAGCAAAGCATGCGCCTCCAGTTTCGGTATGAGGTTCTCGAAGGCCTGAACGGCCTCATGAACAAATACGAGGATCACCGCAGGTCGGAAGCGCCGCCAGCATTAGTTCTGGAGCGGCACAGAACCGCTCAGTGGAAGCAAAAGAATGTCGCGGGGGAATATCTCACCCGAATCGCAACGCTTTATGTGATTTGGGATCCAGTGAAGCACCAGCGGATGATGGCCGCTGCCGGCGGCCCGATCTCGAAAAAGACAAAGCCGAAAAAGGGTTTCTCCCTGTCGTTGCGGAGATGCATCGAGGCTACGAAAAAGGAGCATGTGGACGCGCTAGCGGAGCTGGAGTCCATCGTGAGTGGTGTCCAGTCATCCCTCAAAGCCGCTGGTATGGGGCCCGAGCGCATGACCCACGGGGAGCTCTTCCTCGACCTCAAGCGTGCGATGAATCCATTGCTGCCCGACGAGAGCAAGCTTCGGGCCAACCATCGGGGAGAGCGTTACATATCGACACGAGAACAAGCCTCGACCGTATCGATTCTCGGTACCACGGAGAACTACCTCAATGTCGACGGGATCCTGTGGAGCGTGATCTCCCTGAAGACCTCTCCGGACGGGACATACCCTGGGATACTCCGCAATCTGTTGACCATTGGATTCCCGGTCGTGATCTCCACTCAGGTGTCCATTCCGGACCAGCGCGTGGTCTTGAATCACTACAAGAAGCGGCTCAAAAAGATGCAGGCCGCCCAGATTGGAAACAAAAACGAGCACCGCGTCGATGTTGCGGCCCAGGTTGCTACACAGGAGTTGATCGACATTCAGGAGGAGATCATTTCCAGCTCCGTAAAGACAGCAAAGGTCAGTCTGGTCATTGCGGTCCGTACCTCACAGCCTGCATTTACTTCCTACGAGTACGAAAAGGCGGAGCGGGAGCTATCGACGCGTCGGCAACAGGTGATGCACATCATCTCCCAGATGAATGGGGCGCGCGCCTTTGGGGAGTCACTGGCGCAGCGGCGACTCCTGATCTCTTCTCTTCCGGGTATGGCTGAAGAGGATAGCCGTGATCATGATCTTTTGACACCTCATGCAGCTGACCTTATCCCGGTTGAGATGCCGTGGGCCGGGACAACACGTACGCCGCTCATGCTCTTTGAGACGCCGTATCGGCAGCTCGTCCCGTTCTCTCCGTTCGACGCCAGCCTCGAAAACGCGAACATGATTGTGGCCGCAGCTTCTGGATCCGGAAAGAGCGTGGCTATCGGGAACATGCTCCTGATGTGTGGCCGGCAAGGTGTGCAGGTGTCCATCATCGAGCGCGGGGACTCATACCTGCCAGCTGTCACATACATGGGTGGGCAGATGATCTCCATGTCCCTGGACAGCCGCCAGACGATCAACCCATTCGATCTGGAGGAAGGCGACACGGGGCCGACCAATGATCATCTGGCGTTCCTGAAAAACCTGACCCGCTTCATGATTGGAGACAGCGGGACAACGGATACCGATCTGCTCGACAACCTCCTCCTCACCGCGATCAAAAAGACCTATGACCGTGCCGCGATGCGGACTGGAAGCAGCGTTCCCACCTATAGCGACCTCAAAGACGAGCTTGAGAACTACCACGACCAAGATAAGAATGAGTTGGTCAACAAGGAGGCGCGCCTCGCAGCAACCAAGCTCCGCGCTTGGGTCGAGGAAGGCATGTACGCGCAGCTCTTCGACCGGCCGACCACGATCGATATGTCGGCACCCTGGCTCTACTTCAACATCGAGCAGCTCAAGGACGATCCCAAGCTTGAGACGGCGATGAGCCTCCTGATCGCGTATGCGACCAACAAGCGCGCTATGGGCAAAGCGAATAAGCGCTGCGTCACAGTCCTCGACGAATGCTGGTCTCTGCTCCAGTCTCCCAGTTTGGGGCCGGTCGTCGTCCAGCTGTTCCGCACTGCCCGGAAGAGGAACGCCTGCGTGTGGGGTCTGTCTCAAGCGGTGGAGGACTTCACGGGTACGCCTGATAAGCCCAATGAGTTTGGGGGCGCAATCCTCACTACAACGGCAACCAAGCTGATTGGCCGGCAGAAGGGCAACTTCGACGTCTTGCGCCAATTCCTCCACCTCAATGAAACGACTCTGCAGCGAGTCAAGAGCCTTGGCATGACGGAGAAGGGCAAGAAGAGCGAGTTCCTCATCGTCATCGGGGAAAATGCAGAGACAACACACAGCCTCTACATCGTTGTGAGTCCGATCGAATACTGGATCCTGACCACGTTCGCACGCGAGCGATGGTACCGGCAGTACTGGCTCAACAAGCACGGGGACCTTACAGAAACCGAGGCTTATGAAGCGCTTGCTGCGAAGTATCCGCACGGCATTTCGGATCTTGATGAGCTGCCAGAGGAGCGGTCCGGAGATGTCATGCGGATCGCCAATGCTGTGTCGGACTCACCCAAGAAGAGGACGCAACAAGAGGACCGTCGGAGCGTGGCCACAGGACAGCACGTACCCCTGTCGGCCACATTGAACGGCGCCCTCGGGGTAACCGCGGTACAGCAGGCAGAGGTGCACGCATGACGACCTTCCCTCGCCGGCTTAAAGTCTCCGGAGCGATCGTAGCAAGTTCCTTACTGGTTGCGACACCTGTCTGCAGGGCCATCAGCCTGAACCCTCTCGACTTCATATTCAAAGCGATCGACTCGACCATCAGTGGAGACATTGGTGGCGCTCTCTCGAGCTTGAACTCTATCCAGACCACCCTGATGCAGGACGAGCAGAAGGTGCTCTTCCCCCTCTCGTTGATCAATCAATCACACAACTACGTGTCCACCATCGTAGGGAGCTACAGAGGCTGGATGTCGAGCGTTTTTACGCTCCCGGTTAACAGTGCTCAGCTGCCGTCCAGCCAGAACCTCGAAAGGATCTTCCTCAGCGCGAACAGCGCCCAGACCTCTTCGCTGGGCTCGGTCTATCGCGTTTCATTTGGGGCTGTTCCTGAAGCGACGGCGGCTCCTCTTGCACACCGGCAGATGGCCGACATGCAAGACGCCCTGGCGCAAGATGCCTTGGCTCAGTCGATGGCGGCGGATCAGGCCTCTACCGGCCTCCTCACAGTAGCCAATCAGATTGAGAACGAGGCTGCCACGACCGCGCCAGGCACGGCCGACATGCTTGCCGCCACGGCCCGGGCAGCCGAATTGCAGAGCCTGGCCAGCCAGCATAAGCTGCTGGCTTCCATGCTCCGGGAAGAGGCTGCTCAGCTAGCGGAGGTCAATGGGAGGCAGAAGCTGAGTGTTCAGCAAACGCAGCAGATGAATACAAATCTCCAGGGAATACTGGCGCAGAAGTAAGGACAAACCTATGACCCCATTGCAGACACAACAGATTGGCAAAAAGGTAGGCTGGCTCGCAGTCGCAGGCCTCTTTGTGGCCGCTGCCGTTCCGCGTCAGGCGGAAGCACAGTTCGGCTTTGATCTCGCGGCTATGCTCGCCGGTCTAGAGAAGATCTCAAGCTTGCTGACCAGCAGCGTGGCTTCCCCCCTCAAAGCGATTCAGTCCGTTGAACAGCAAGAACAGCAGTTCCAACAGACCGTGATGTACCCACAGCAGGCGATCAACAGCGCCAAAGCGTTGTCGGCGAGCTTCACCAGCCCGATGCGAAACATGCAGTCTCTGCTGAACCTGAAGTACAGCAGTGCCACACTTCCCGCGTCGCAACAATTGGAGCAGGTGATGCTTTCCGGAAATGCTAACAACATCGGCTCATTCGGGACGAATTATTCGCAGGTATACGGGACTCTCCCAACAGCTACGGCGGCACCACAAAACGTGAGGAACACGATCGACCTCACGGACGCGCAAGCCCAGGACGCGATGAAGAAAGCAATTGAGCTCGATGCACTCGCAACGAGAGAGTTGGAGGTGGCCCAGACGCTAAACCAGCAGATTCAAACTGCGGCTCCGGGGACCGCACCCATCCTTGAGGCGGAGGGCTCAGCGTGGGTGCTCCAAGCCAATGCCTACAGTCAGTCGGGGATGGCAGCCCTTCTTCGCGTGAGGACGACCGAATTGTCAAACGCCGGCGCGGCAACGAAGAACTCCACGGCCCAGACACAGCAACTAAACCAGAACCTGCAAGGCATACTGACCCCTCGCTGATAGGACACCATGGATCCGGGAATCTTTGAGTTTCAGACAATGATGACCACCGTCGCGAACGGGATGTCAGGGAAGATGATCCCGGCAATCGTGAACGTGGCATACATCTTCATGATCATCAGTCTCATGCTGGGCGTCTACGAGGCCTATGTGCGTGGAGGTGACACCAAGGGTCTTGCTGGCACGGTCATGAAGTTCATCGTTGTTGCTTTCATCATCGGCAACTGGACACAGTTCTTCGCGGATCTCAGTAGTGGTTTCAATGCGATCGCGCAGCAGATCGACGATTCTTATGGCGCCGGGGATCTCGTCAAGGATTGGGGTCAGCTGTTGGTGACCAACTGGAGTCAGAGTGGCTATACGTCCATTTGGAACATGGTCACCACGGGTGGAGCAGCACTCATCAACTCGCTAGAGATCGCGATCGCGTATCTGATCTTTCCAGTTGCGGCACAGCTCTTCACCCTGCTTTATATCTTTTGGGGTGCTGTGCTTTACGCAGTAGGTCCTCTGGTTCTCGCGCTTGCGCCGAGCAGGATGATCAATGGAACCGCGAAGTTCTACGCTCAGAACCTCTTTGTGTGGAACTGCTGGGCAGTGCTCTATGCCGTCTTCGCGTGCCTGATCACAGCGGTTAACGGAAAGGACCTCACGACCAGCCCATTCTTCTCTGCAGGGTTTGTCACAGGTGCTCAAACCCAGGTCTGGATAGGGTTGACCAGCATCATCTATTCGGTCTGCATTCTGCTCATTCCGGTTATAGCGATGTCCGTTCTCAAAGGTGAGTTCGGGGGCGTTGCCAACGCACTTATGTCAGTCGTTTCCCTCGGCACGCAGGTAAGTCGTGCAGCATCCCAGGCCGCGAAGGCTTCCAAGTCCGGGACGGGTGGCTCGGGTAGTGGAAGAAACACGAGCGCACACAAGGTGGATCCGGCGGGGGCACCTACCAATCGCGACCTCCTAATCCGACTCCACCCCGCGCCACAGTCCCTTAAAGCCCAGACCACAAACTGCAACAGCTAATTGTTAGGAGAGAGATGAAAAACCAAGCGGAGAAGGTCAGAGAGCCGAAGTTCTACGAGATGGATGGGGCATTGCGAGCTTACGCAAATCGCTCGCTTGTGATCGCCGGCGTCATGGGCCTCATCACTTTCGCGGCCGTTGTCGGCTTTCTGTTCGTTCGACTGCAGCCCCCTACGGTCATCAAGGTGGACAGCAGCGGGCAGGCGCAGGTCGTAAGCCCCTACGGCGCCGGTAAGCACCGGGGCCTTCTGCCTGCCGTTCTGGCTGGAGCGCGGAGCGCCGGCCCCGACGAGTACGAGAAGCAGGCGTTTATCAAGCAGTTTCTGAATCACTATCTGACCTATGACCCGCACACCTTGGGACAGAACTGGGCGGACGCAATGAATATGATGACCGGCAATCTGCGGCACACTGCGTTGAACCAGCTACAGCGTGATAACACGGTGGGCAAATTGGAAGACGATCAGGCTCTCTCCACGTTGCGAATCTCTAGCCTTGAAGCAAGCAAGGATGATCCGCTTACCTACCAGGCCTTTGGTGTACGGACAGTTCACAAGATGGTGAACGACCACGAGACGATCGCCAAGCTGGTGGAGCAGTACCACATTCGTCTTACCGGTGCCGAGCGGTCCGCGGACAATCCCGACGGCCTGATGATCGGCGAGTACTGGTCCAAGCAGATTGAAGGCGAGAAGCGCGACGCCGTCCTGGAAGGCACGCCGGGTTCCGAAGACGTTTCACAACAGGGAGGCAATCAGTGAGCACAGAAACAGGGAACGCAACACCAGCCGGGCTGAACGGTAGTAAGCGTCGAAGACGCAGACCGGCCAGCTCCGAAGAAGGGCAACCACCAGTCCGCTTCTTCGCGGGAGAGATGAGCAAGGAAGGCATCACGCTCGCGAGGGAGTTCGCCTCAGAGCCCGAAGCACAGCTCAACGCACTCAAGCTGGACCAACCCTACTTCTCCGTCGAGGCGTGGAAAGTTAAGCCCGACTTCAGCAATGGATCCATCGCGGTGACGAAGCAGCCTATCGGGAAACCGTAGGCGTCATCAGCGGACAAGTTCAGAAATCGTATCGTCTAGCGCTTTGCTACCGAACGGTTTTCTGAGCCACCTTGCGGGCCTTACTCGCAAGGATTTGTTCCGCTGATCCGGCTGCTTCATGCCTGGTCAGTCCCCTTAAACAGGCCGACAAAGACCAGGCAAAGCCGGAGAAGCGGTCCCTCTCTCGCTTTGGTGGTCTCTTCGTGCCGCAACAACTGACACAAGGAGACTCGCTATGCACAAGATGGAAGGAAACGTAATCGTGATGTTGGACGTGCAAAAGGACGGAAGCATTGTCGAGCGGGTTCCCGGCGTAGGCCAGGATTCGACGACAGCAAACACGCTTCTCGGTGCGATGTACCCCAACGCCAAGATCGCCATCGTTAGTGTTCCGACAGAACTACTCGAAGATCATGAGGAGTCTGCAGTTGCACGTACTCTCACAGGTGTTCGTCATAACGGCGTGCACTACAAGATGGTAGGAGCCTCTGGTTCCGCCAAGAATGGCAAATACTACTTCTGCGATGCCGCTCATGAGCCGGCTCTCGCGAAGCGCTTCGCAATGTGGCCTGAAGCGGCAATCACCTACTTCGGCATCCTGGTGTCCAACCTCAAGATTGTTCACCAAGAAGCGGAGAAGACGGTGTTCATCGTTGAAGACCTCAAACTGGGTACGAACGACTGCCGCGGATGGATCAGGAAAAGCCTGTTTCAGAAGCTGCAGCAGCCAGACGGTTACTTCTACCAGTTCCGTTTGGCGTTCGGAGACACTCAGGCGAAAGGAAGCTTTAAGGTGATGAGCGATGACGTAGCCGACGCGCTCGGTTGCGACATCATCGTGCCTGAGAGCTCGATCAAGCCCTCTCCAAAGAAGAGCTCGATCCTCAAGAGCTTCTTCGGAACAGAGGTGCAGTCCTATCGTGGTCCGGTCATCATAGGCATCCGGGAGATCTCTCGGCCGCTTACGTTTGAATCGAGCTACACGGTTCTGCAACACGCCCCTGAAGCTGCAATTGCTACGGAGATTGTGCCGCAGGCGCGTGAAAAGATCGAAGCGCTCAAGACAGCATGGGCAGAACGCAATCACAAGGCACTTGTCGATATGATCGGGTGCTCTGTCCGGAATGACGATCCTGAGGGCGAAGAACTCCAAAGGATCATCGAAGCGACACTGTTGGCTGACGGTAGTGGGGAGCTTACCCGGCATCCCTATATCCATCGTCAACTGGATCGTCTGTTGGCACGTTGGGCTTACAAGCTGATGACGGGAGGAGGCCTGGATCTGCCTGCGTTCGCGCTTGCAGATGACGGAGTTCTCTATCTCGACAATGGCAAGGTGCGTTCTGCGGCAGATTGGATGCCAAGGGACCGAGCCATCACCTCCAGCTCTTCTGAACGGAGTCTTTGTGTGCGCTATCCAGTGCGCATGAAGGAGGATCTGCTGCCTATGGTCCACCTCCACGCAGAAGAAATTGCCATCCTTCTTGCTGCTTCCGAAGGCTTGGAGATCGAGCAGGCGCGCATTGTTGTATCAGAGCAACTCACTCTCAAGGGGACGTACACGCTTCATTCGGAAACTGCCAAGCTAAACGGCGGGGATTTCGACTTCGACTGGGTGTGTGCCATTGAGAGCGAACGGTTTCCACTCTTTGTGGCCGACCGCTTCGCCCTCACGAAAGCTCACAAGGTGGTGAAGACCAAGCATGAACGGTCCAAATCACCATGGTTCAACCTCGAATTTGTTGCCCTGAAGTCCCGGGGTAATCAGATCGGGGTAATCACGGACCTGATGAGCTCCTGCGTTGCAGCCGACCGTCACGACTTGCTGTATGAACTCGTGGCAGAGCTGCAGAAAGAGATTGATTCGCTCAAGCACAACGTTCGCGCTGATCGCACCAAGTTGCAGGCCATCCGTACGGAGGTCGGTGCCGCACCCTGGCTTTCTCTCAAGAACGCCAAGACGGTCTCTGAACTCCCTTTGAGTCTCGACGTCAAATCGTCTGATCGCATCGGTAAGCTCTACAACCAGCTTCGCAAGGACATCGCGGATCTGTTGGAAAAGCCATTTCCGATCGACCAGTTTCGTGGTTTGATCACCGGCGACAACATCACGGAAGCCATGTTCGCTGAAGCTCGCTTGGTCAACACTGTGTACGCAGCTGGACACGGTGTCATCCAGGCCACGTTCGGCAAAGAAATGCAGCTACTGGACGCAGCACGGGAGAAGGTCAAGGGTGCAATTCAGTCCAAAGACCCGAACACCATCAAGTTCGCGAAGCGGGAGTTTGCAAAAGCAAGCGCCAGCTTCCGTCGTGCTGAAGACGCAACGCGAGATCAAGCGCGCTCTCTCCAGGCCATCATCGGCTATTGGGGTCAGGGCAAGCGAGAGAACCGCGAAGCCTGGTGTGCTGCTCTACACACGATCGTCTCCAAAGGACGCGGCATGGGATCAATTCTGTTCCATGCGTTTCCCCAGGAAGTCGTAAATGCCATCGCGGACCGGACCAGCGGCATTAAGTCAACGGTTCAAGTGAAAGACAAAGAAGGTGCAGTCATCGTTCGTGACGGTGCGTTCTTCTTTACCCGCGGTGTCGAAACTCGCTTCATCTTCCGTGTTGACCAGAAAGGAGCCCTGGTCTACACACAGCAGCAGTAGTTCGGCCCACTTCGGACGCTCGAAGTGAAAACCCAGCCTTCCGCAAGGGAGGGATCGACAAGCTCCATGCTTGGTGTCCTTCCCCAAAAGGAGGACACCAGCGTGGATAGAGAAGGAGAGAGTTTATGCGATTTCTTTACTGGCGCGTGGAACGGGCAAATGCCGGATCTGCGAAAACCAAGGTTCGGATCGAGCTTCAGCGCGACCCGGACACCTACACTTATCAATGGACCGTTGTCAACAAACAGGCACGCAGGCTCAGCAAACGCGAAGTGCACGAGCTGGACATGCGGGTCGCTAAGTATGTTTCGACGCTCGTTGAACCCGCTCCTCAGAATCCCGAGGAACGTACGATCTACACCTCGCTCTAGCAGCGAGCAAGCATCCATCGCCTAACAACGATGGGTACAACTCAGACCTTCCGATCAGGGAGGGTACAGCAAGCATCCGTGCTTGGCGTCCCTCCCTCATCGGGGACGCCAGGCATACGGAATGGAGGACACATGCGCTCTATCTCTCAGTGGCTGGCGGATACATTCTCAACGCGGTCTCAGGTGCGGTTAAAGATCACGTCGCGTGGACGGCACTTCGCTGTCTTCACGACCCCTGGTCACACGCTTCTGGACAGCATTTGTGTAGGCAATCGCTGGGTCAAGAAAGCCAGTGACCTCGAACCGACGCTCCGCCAGCTTAAGGCAGCGTTGGAAGTGGTGAGGCGTGATCCAAGCTTTGGCCCGTACGATGCGCTCATGAAAGTCACGCCTGACGTGGTGACCTACGTGAGAACACTTGGCGACTGTGCTCCTGTTCAAGCAGAGCGGCACTTCGTCGTTTACCTATGAGCTGTATGAACGCTTGAAAGGGAGAGGTCAACAGACCTCTCCCTCAAGCCCCGGGGAGTAAGCATGAAGATCAAGATGGCATTGGCGTTTCTCGCGGCGTGTAGCGTTGTCCGTGCTCAGACCATTACGCATCAGCCGATTAACCCAAACACGGTGACCAGGGTTGCAACGGCCATTAATCACATCAGCCTCATCGAAATGCCCGAGCCCATCACAAACGCGGCAATCGGGAGTGAGGACTTCCGCATTGAGTGGCACGGCAACACTGTCGCGCTGAAGCCTCTTCGGCAGGGCCAGTCGACCAATCTCTTCATCTGGACGGAACACGGCCAATCGAGCTACGAAATCCTCGCGCCTGCCGAGGTGGCTACGGCAGCCTTCGTCATCGATCAGACAGAGAGTCGCGCTCTCCCGCCAAAGCAAGCTGAGGCGCAAATCCGGGTCGACGAAACCGAGATTCAAAAAGCAGCCGACGCCCTCATCGCGCAGACGATGCTGCAGAGTTCGCCCGTGAACAGCCGTGGCGTGAAGAGCTCGAAGGACCACGTGAACGTGCGCATCTCCGAGATCGTTCGCGACAAAGACGCTCTTTACGTCCGCTACGTCGTGTCGAACCCGGGGCAACATCCGTATCGTCTGAGTGACCCGGCCGTTGTCACTTTCGTGCCTGCCGCGTCAGGGATCGTGCTCAGTGCGCTCAAGGGAACGCAGCTGTTCTCACAGAAATTGACGGAGTTTGGAACCGGCAGTATGACAGCAGTGCCAGTTCGTGAGACCCGGCTGTCCAGCCGGGACGTGAATCCTGGTCAGAGCGTCGAAGGGGTGCTCTGCTTCAAGCAAACCGAAGACAAGCCCCAGATCTACCGATTCGTCTTCGCCAACGACCTGAACCATCAGGTAGATGCAACAGCGGTGCTCTGATGCCAGAAGCGACAGTTCTCAAACCGGAGGAGGCGCGCAAGCGCCTCCTCTTAGCGTATAGGGCGGGCAAGGAATCCAGTTTCCTTGAAATGCTCACCGCTCCCATGCCAGAAGCGACAGTTCTCAAACCGGAGGAGGCGCGCAAGCGTCTCCTCCTAGCGTATAGGGCGGGTAAAGAAACCAGCTTTCTTGAAATGCTGATCGCTCCCGTCCTCGATCCGGTCGACCAGCGAGACGTAAAAGGAAAACGTCGCCTCCACCCACTCTTTGTGGTCGGCGGTGTGCTGTTCCTGCTGGCAGTCGCGGCTTTCTCCTTTTTCACCCTGCATAAGTGAGGTCGATATGCCACCGAACCAAAACCCAAACCGCCCCAGAAATGATGCTGCCGACGCCACGCTTGTGGCGGTCTTTTTCTTCCTCGCTATCTTCGGCCTAATCTTCTATGTCGCCTACAGTCGTTTGCACCTGCGGGCAAACCAGCTGCTGGAGCTGGGGCTCTACCCATTGCTTGCAGGCGTCTTCCTGTACGAGTGGGTGCGGTACCAGGCGACCAAGCGAGTCAAGCTCGAAGAGGCTTGGCCGCGTCCGGTCCCATCAGTGTCAGAACAGACCATCAGCGAGCAAGTAGAGCAGGCCAGGAAAGACGGGGCTGTGCTTCTCGGGCATGACATTCATGGAGAGCCGCAGTTCTGGTCTCATGACACACGCACATATCAGGCCAACTGCTTCGGTATGACCGGTGCAGGCAAGACCACGCTCATTCAGTCCATCACGGAACAGGACATCGCGAGTGGCGCCCCGATCATCTTCATTGACGGCAAGGGCGAGTGGGACTTGTTCGAGCGGCTCCTTCCGGCCATGGAGGCTGCTGGGCGGATCGGTGACTTGCGGGTCATTAACCCAATGCGCCCCGACATCTCGGTGAACTACAACCCTTTCTGGTCGCCCGATGGCAATTATGAGCAGCACGTCAGCTTCATCTTCGAGAGCTTCAAGATGGAGAAGGACTTCTTCGAGGGGCACCAGCGTGTCTATCTCGAGAACATCGCACGCATCCTGCACTACACAGGGAATCGCTTCAACTTTCACGACGTCCTCGTAGCCGCGTACGACCAAGAAATCTTAAAAGAACAGATTGCGGCCGCCATCAAGAACACGGAGGCCCCCAACTCCACCACGCAGCAGCAACGGCTCACCCTCGATATGAGCATCCGCAACCTCCTCGAATCTTTTGGTGACAGGGAGCGGGTAGCGAAGATCCAGGGTCTGATTAATAACCTGATGACGTTCATGGCCGACGACATCTCGTTGATCACCGGGCCTTACGACGAACTCCTTTCACTGGAAGACGTCATTGAACAGAAGCTCATCCTGTACGTCTCCCTAAACGTGAACGTCAACGAGCGGGCGGTGACGGCCCTCGGGCGCATGCTCCTGCAGAACCTGCAGCTGATGATCGGCAGGCGGTACGAAGACGCCAAGCGGAACCTCGAGCAGCCGTTCGTGAGCGTCATTATGGACGAGTTCTCGCCCTTCGCCTATGAGAACTTTGCGCGCATCCTCGTCACGGCCCGCGGTGCCAACGTCGCATTTCTCTTCGCTCTGCAAAGCGCTCCCCAGCTTTTACAAGTAGGCCGAGGGTTTCGGAATGACGTCGCGAGCGCCCCAAATACCACGTTCATGCTGCGGATCAAGGATGAAGAAACGGCGCAGGACTTCCTGAAAGCGTCCTCGAAGATTCGCCAGATGCGGCGCAGCATGCGGATTCGAAAGAGCGGACTTTTCCAAGCTAGCTATAAGGAAGAAGAGCAGGGTAGCCAGACCGAGGTGAAGGACACCCTGGCCCAGGATGAGCACATTAAGCGTATGCCGACCGGTCAAATGGAGATGCTCTTCCCAGACAGGTTGCGCGGCGTCCTGCATAAGCACGTGCACATTCGCCGGCCGAGCCAGCAATGGCTTCCCGCAGTTGCCGAGAATCTCTATCCGAAGTACACCAGTCTGCGGCAGGGATCGAAAGGACTTCACCTTAGATTCCCAAACCTTGAGCTAGAGGAAGCTCGGACCCGGAGAGGAAAGAAGAAATGACAGCAGGAGGCAAATTCATTCTGGCTCTGGCTCTGGCTTCCCCAGCGGCCGCGGCATTCGGTCAGCAAACCGCCGGCCCCTTGACCACGCCGCGGCCGCGATCCTCATATGATCCAGGCGCTAAGGCAGGTGCACCAGCTGACACTACGAGCGCCGTCGAGAAGGCGCTCCATGCCGTCAATCCGCAAGACAAGGACTACGGAGCGGCGTTCGACTCAGTACGGCTGGCCGCGATCGAAGAGACCGTACAGAATGTCCTTTGGTGGGCTGACGTGGTCCTCATGGCCGGGTTCACGCTCAGCATGGCTGGGAATCTCTGGCAACACCGCCGATCAGAAAACCGCTTGCGGATCAGCTCTGCGATCGTGGCGCAACTGTACAACAGCCACATTGCGTCCCGAGCCAAGGCCTTAGAGGCCATTGCCAAGCACAATCAGCTCGCGGATATGTACAACGCGAAGTGTGACGAGCTAACGAGGCTCAGCCAGCAAAAGGAGACCAACGAGGCTAAGAAGGGGCGCCAGGAAGAGACCAAGCTCGCTCAGGATTTACGCCCCGCAGCTGACAAAACTCAATCAACCGAGCAGGCGAGTGCTCGTTCGGTTGGGGACCAAGGGCCACGCAAAGCTGGTCAAAAGGGAGGAAACACAGGCGGAGGTACACAAGATGGTGACGATCTTGTGACGCACCTCCGGGCCCAGCTCGCAACCAGGGACGAGCAGCTGGCTGCTAAAGATGTACAGATAGGCGCCAAGGATCAGAAGATCCAGAACCTGAGAACACAAATCAACCGCGCTCATGTCAGCCTCACAGAGGAGCGCGAGGGACGGCCAGTGAGGCCGGCGTGATCATTCAATGTCTCACTTTCGGTTCTTTGTGGTGGCTGCGTCCCGGTCAGGATAAGGGGCATTCAGAACGCTTTGCTTCACAGGCGGCTGTCTTCAACACCACGGGTTTTCGTCGAGGGGCGAGGGAACGCAGGAACTGGATTGTAGCCGGCGTGATTCGTTTCAATGCGGGCACCCTCTTGGACCAGCGCCTGAACGCTACGGATCTCGAAGGAGGCTGTTTCCAGACCTGCGGTCTTGAACGCTCTGGCAGTTGGAACAGGCTTCTCCTGACGAGACGAACTCGCGCAGTGTCGCTGCCGGACGCTGTTCTGGTGAGAGTCCAAAAAAGGGAGTTCGGACGCATCCACTATGGCTCGGAGTGGAGGACACCTGGGGTCCGAATCGTTGCAGCTAGTGTGCACGGCGAGGAACAGGAAACCCTGTTGTGGATGCACATTGGTAGCGAAATTACGACTGAAAGAGGAACTTGGCAATGCCTGCAGAACAATGGGAAGACGCAGCTGTCACTGACCGGAACACCACGCTAGCCGCAGCTGATGAGCTAGAGCGGTCGACAGCTGCTTACAAAATCAGCGAGGAGCGCGACGTGCCCCTGTTGTTACAGGCAAGAAACTGCACGTTCATCTCGCACGATCAGCTCATGGGATACGCGTTGGAAAGAGGATTAGAGAGGAGCCGTCGCTCCTTCAACTGGAGGATAAAACGTCTCCTGGACGGCCGCCTTCTCCTCTCAATCGGACGCGTGCTTCCCTATACCGGCCAGGTTTACACCATAACGAGGCAAGGGCTTAGCCTTCTGGAGACTTTTGGGGAGGGACTTGTGAGCGTCAGTTCGGGTTCCGAGACACTAGCCAACCGTCTCCAAGCGCCACACTTTCTGGAGTTGATTGAGATCCGGCGAACCTTGAAGCAAACAGGAATACTGCAGCACTGGCAGACAGATAGGGAGCTAAGCTCCCTCAATTACGTCCTCGGGAGTCCCCTTGTGAAGGACTATGACGCGCTCGCAGAGATCACTTGGGGACAGAAGGCGCTACGCCTTGCTGTGGAATATGAACGAACCCTGAAGACCGCGGCGCGGTATCAGGAGATTGCTAAGGGAATCCGAGATGAGGACCAGATAAGCGCGATTCTGTACCTGACGCCGACACCCGATCTCGTTTTCACGCTCTCGGCCGCTTTCAAAAAGCCGGAATTGCCGATGCTCTTCACCGCGTCCAGGCGCTTTCACGGTGCGGGTTTAGCGACGAGTGTGATGTTCTCTTACGGGACGATGCGCCAGTCGATGACCGTCGCAGAAGCGCTTGAAGTTGTTGCGGGGGTCGCAGAGTAAGCCAACTGTCGTCTTAGTCGAACCACAATCGAGCTCACTCATATAGGCCCCTTTCAGTTCATCTGAAGGGGCTTTTTGCTGTTGGGGCGAAACACATGGCATCGGAAAACAGGCTTTTCGCAGTCGTCCGATGTTCTTCCTTGAGCCATGTAGCCGCCCTGCCGGTGCCCTGCCGCACGATCTACCTGGACTCTGCCTGATGCAGTCCAGAACTCCTTCCGTGCCATCCTGCCGCCCTGCCGGTGCCCTGCCGCTTGCTCTGTAAGGGACAAATTCTAAAACGTTTATTTCTGACTACCTACTGTTTGCGTGCCAAGAATTCGAAAAGGCCCAGAACAGCCTTTCTCGGTCGCCAGAAGGCCTCTGAGGGTATCCCTTGCACAAACCGAACTACGCCCCGTATTGGAGACGTTCGAAATGACAGATGTTCCCGAATCGTTTGATCCCGCAGCTGCCTCAACAGCTCTACTTCTCAACCTGAGTGGTGGCAAAGACAGCACGCGGATGCTCGGCCTTGTGCGGGAGAAGTACCCCACCCTGAAGACGTATGCGGTGATGGCCGACACAGGTTTCGAGCATGTAAAACCCGTGCCGGCGGTCGAGTGGTGTCGCGATATAGCAGCGCGCTTCGACCTTTCACTGACCGTAGTCCGCAACCCTAATAAAACCTATCTTGAGATGGTGCGTCGGCGCGGGATGTTTCCATCCGCACAATTTCGGCAGTGCACCAGTGACTTGAAACGTGGTCCTATCCAGAAGTTCCTACGCACAATCCCTGAGAAGGTGGTGATCAACTGCATGGGAATGCGCGCAGACGAGTCTCCCCAGCGTGCACGCCAAATTCCCTGGAAGCATGACAGAGAGCTGAGCAAGAACGGCCGCACGGTGTGCAACTGGCTGCCAATTTTCGACGAAACGACCGAGCAGGTGCTCACGTGGCACTGGCGAAACGGTGTTCCATTGCACCCGGTATACGTTCCCGAATACCACCGCGACGGGACTGAAGGCGGCTACCTGCGGCGCTTCTCTTGCCGTGTGTGCATCTTCGCTACGGATCACGACCTACGAATGATTCACCAGCACGATCGCGAGGCCTTCGATACGGTTAGCGCCCTAGAAGAGGACATCGGGTTCACGATGAGGTCTGGACGCTCGCTTGTTCAGATCATCAGTGCATCAGGCATAGCGCCTGAGACTGCCGCTCAACTGAGTTTGTTTGGTAGGCCTAAGGACGACTTTGACTGAATCAGACAGTGTCCTTAGGGTGTGCTGGCAGCAAGGTGGCGATAGCGATGTGTCTGTCAGCACGCCAAAGGAGACGAACATGGAAGGATCCAAAACCGAGATCTCACACAATTGGTTGCCACTGGAGAGAGCGATACGAAGTTCTTTTTGGGACGACTTCATGCACATGGGTGCGGATGGCACGATTCAAAAGTACAAACATCGTGACACGCGAAGGTATCTCTACATCGACTCAGACTGCGAGCGCTTCTACAGGTGGGTTGGCGGCGACGGAGAGACGAAATACGAGGAAACCAGCAAAGCGGGTGCGCTTTCTCGAGTGCTTCCATGTGCTGGTACAGCGAACCTCTTAGGCTTAGCTCCGACTAGCTTCCGCGCGGCAAACCTGCTCGCCGCTTTTCTCACTTTTCAGGGCTACGCCTGGTGGTGGGGGATATACAAACCTGATGAAGCACAAGAACTCCTCCGGGTACTCAGCTCCATCGGTAGTGACCTCGCGGACTTCGCGCGGATTATTGCCGGCGAGTTCAACGAGCGCGAGGGTGAGGAACTATTCGCGCTGGCAACCACGCGTATCCGGGAAACGATCGGCATGTTGAGGGTTCCTGCGGCCTGGTCGCTGTCACCCGGAGAGGACGACAGCCTCGCCACAGCCACAGTTCGCGACTGGCAAGCGTTTTGTGATCGACTCGCGGCTCAGGCGGGTTCGATCCCGTTCTACGGTCTAGCAGCACCGGACAAATCACAAGAGTCGCTTCAGCGCCCGGTTGAGGCTAGCACTGAAGCTCCGCAGCAAGAGACTGGTTTATGGCGTCGAGTGCGAGAGCTGCTCGGGTTGTAGTTGGCGATTGGACCGAAAAACAGTCCATACGTACTGTTCGATCTCAATCTCCGATTTGGAGAAAGAGGAGGATTACATGCCAACGACCACTCGGGTTTTCGAGATCAACCGGGCGTCAAAACCCCTTGCCTGCGCTTGTCTCGACGTACGCGGAAGGACCAAGAGCAAGTGTCCCGATTGTGGCGGAAAGGGTGGAATGAAAGGCTGCTCATCCTGCCTCGGTACGGGCATGACTCCACAGAACGGCGTAGTTCGCGTGTGCGGAGAGTGCACGGGACGCGGCTATATCTTCCATGAGTTCACACCTTCGATGAGAGCTCTGATTGCGAAGCGTCGCAGGGAACGGGCCGTGACAGCAATAGTTCAGCCAACCTAGCGGATGCAGGACGTACCTGTGATCCATGGAGCCAACCAGCCACTTGGCTCCGTGCGATCGCGGACCGTGGCCAAACCTTGCCTGCGAAGGAGCCAGTATGCATCTTGCGAAAACCCGTAAGGCCGTTCTCAAGAGTTTTGAGCACGGTCTCACAGACACCCCCAAGGGAGCCTTTATCGGCTCCTTTTCTGTTGCATCCATCCACCTGCTACTCAGCTCGATCGGTTCTGCTGTTGTGCCCGTGTGCCGGCAGGAAGAAGTCGACGAGCGCTTTGTCTTGGCTGAAAGTGACGCCTTCGTACCTTCTGGCTGGGCACGAGTGTGTCTGCCATTCCAAAAGACGAGGGCTTTGCCCACAGTCATGGAGTGGCGTTGCCTCGGCTTGCCGGCCTTGTTCACCATCACTTCAGGGTGGTACCGCAGCGATGGCCTTCGGAGCAGTCCACACCAGACGTTGGCTTGCTCGGTGAGTGGATACCGGGAATGCGACTTAACGCAATGCCGGATATGGAACGGCGTCGTGTACAGGAAGGCGTACCGGGGCTGGCGTCCAGTACGTGACCTCAATCGAGCCGACGTGCCTCTCGAAACGCTGCTTTCACTGGCTGGGGTTCTAGGTATGGAAGTCGAGTCCGGCTTTCGCTGGACTGTCTCTCGATGGTTACAGGCGCAGTTGGACCGTCGCCCTCTGCCTCTGGCGGGCCGGCGAACGCCACCAAGCTTCCAGGACGACGCCACTCACACTGCAGCCTGAGATTGCACAACCAAAAGACCCGGCCTAGTGCCGGGTCCTTGTTATTGGAGCGAACATGCACACGATCTTGTCTTGGGGAATGGGTGTCGAATCGACGGCTATTTTGGTCCGCTGGCTTTTGGAACCGGAGATGCGGCCGTGCGATCTGGACGAGTTGCTGGTACTGACAGCGCAGACCGGCGATGAGTACGACGACACTCGTGTGCTCTGCGAAGAGCACATCCTTCCGCTTTTGCGGGCACATCGAGTTCGCTTTGTGGAAGTCGCTCGTCGCGGTCATCTCGAGAAGGAGGGCATCGTCGTTCTCTCGGACAGTCGAACGCCGACCTGCATGCACATGGATGGCGCATACAAGCTATCAGACGAGCTCCGCGCTGCCGGGACCGTCCCTCAGTTCGGTGGGGAGCATCGCTGCTCTCTGAAGTTCAAGGCTTTCGTCATCGAGACATGGTTGCGGGACCGCTTTCAAGTCCCCGCGAAGCACGCCTTTGGTTACAGTCTCGATGAGCCGAAGCGGGTGGCAAAGAGCGAACAAGCGATGGCGGATCGAGTGGCTTTTGACTTCAGCTCTGAGGAGCCAGGCCGCGCACATCGTGCATCCAGCTACGATCGTCCCAACCGTACTGGTTTCTACCCCCTTATCGAGTGGGGCTGGACCCGTCAGATGTGCCTTGATTACCTCTCTTCTCGGTTTGGCATTCTCTGGGAAAAGAGCGCCTGCGTGTACTGCCCTTTCAACCAGCTTGGACCGGACGCTCTCCGGCGCCACAAGCGTCATCCTGTCCAGGTAGCCCAGGCTTTGCATCTTGAGCTCGTCAGCTTGACCTTGAACCCGCGGGGGATGCTTTACAAGAAGCAGTCTCTTCACGAGTACACCGACCAGAACGGGGATCACGAAGCCATCGGGCTCTTTCGTGAGCAACTCTCAGCTCAGCCGTGGCGGATCTACCGCGTGCGCCGCATCTACGGTGCCAAGAAAGACGCCCATGGACAGCAGCTATTGGATCGAAAAGGGCAGGCCCTTCGTGCCGTGGAGCATTACTCGGAAGAGGTCTCCATGGATCGAGCGAAGCAGTTGCTGGAGGCAGAAGCCGGCAGGATCGGGGCCGTTCTGGAAGTGAGGCGAGGCATTGCCTACCTTTACCACCGGAGGGCCGGAGCAGAATATCCAACTCGGGAGGAGTACTTTGTTGCCGGTCCGGCCGTCGTCGAGGTGAAAGCCCGGTACGGTTTGGAATGGTTTGAGGAGCAGTGGGAGTCCAGGCAGAGCTCGCTTTTCACCTGAGGGAGATGGATTTCACTCAGCTGACTGAGATGGGAGCCGGCTGTGGCTCCCCTCTCGTCACGCTGCTGCCTTCAGAACGTCTCCATCACGGTCCGTATTACTTCCCATAATGCGACTTATCGCTACTAACCCCGGTGAGTGCATCGGGCGGGACACATCGCGAGCGAGAAGCCGAATCCTCGGAGATCCCCCGACGCGGGGCTTTACTTGAACCGGAGCCCACGCAGGTATAGCATTCAGCCAGCGTGAAGGACGCATCCGGTTCGCGGACAGGGTAGAAGCCCACCTTTGCTCGACCAACCTAGCGCAACTTCTTTCAGCCCGCTAAAGCGAACATCGGGCGTTTGAAAGGAGTTCGCATGTCAGATTCCCGTCCCCCCGCGCTCACACTTCCTGCAAACCCCAACCTCCGTCACCTGAGAGATCAAGCCAAAGATCTGCTCAGAAGCGGCTCCGCGCCTTCGCTCGCATTGGCGCTATTTCAAACGGCACGCCGGTACGGCTTTAATAGTTGGCCAAAGCTGAAGGCCCACGTCCTCTCACAAACACTCGCGGGCGCACTGAAGGCAGCAATTGATGGCGATGATCTGCCCGACGTTCGTAACTTGCTCTCAAAGCACCCGGAACTGAAAGTCGCGCCAATCGGCTACGGAGGCGATGGGCCGTTGACCTGGGCTGCCGAATGCCGCGGATATGGACAACCGACGAAGGAACGGCTGGAACTCGTGGAGTGGCTGATCAGCAGTGGATGCGACGTTCATGAGGGAGGAGACGGGCCACTGATGAGGGCGAGCCTGAGCGGTTCGCGAACTTCTATAATGGCGCTTCTCGTGAGCCACGGAGCGGATGTGAATGCAGCCTGGCACGATTTCTTCCCCATCCTGTACGCCCCGTGCGAGGCCATCGATCCGACATCCCTGAGCTGGCTTCTACAGCATGGCGCAGACCCCGATTGCGGCACAGCATCACGATGGCAGCGCATGGGCAAGGCACATCCAGGAACTGCCCTGGACAGCCTCTTGGGGACCTATGTCCGAAGCTCAGATGCTCTGAACGAATCGATCAAACTTTTGCAAGATGCCGGAGGTACGTCCAGGTACGACGAGCCGGGTGTCCTCGCCGCCATTCGTGGTGATGTCCAGACGGTGAGCGATCTGATTCACGAGGATCGGTCAATCTTGAAGAAACGGTACCCGTCTCTTGATATCGGGACTACCGGCGGGAGAATGCTGACCTTGAAAGGCGCCACGTTGCTACACGTCGCAGCGGAATTCGGGCACCCCGATGTGGCCCGGTTTTTGATGGATGCCGGTGCCAGCGTCAATGAAACTGCTCTGATGGACGCGGACGGGATCGGAGGACAAACACCGATATTCCACGCTGCTACGCAGGGTGGCGACCGCGGTCTTGCCGTTGTGCGGCTGCTGTTGGAAAAAGGAGCGGACCTTAGCGTGCGCTGCCGCATACCCGGTCACTACGAACGCCTTGACGAAGTGTTTGAGGGGAGTGCGCTCGAATATGCCGAGCGCTTCCCGGAATCCGGCAATCAAGCTCTCGCGCTGTTGAGAAATCATCCCAACTCGAAAGATTCGTACTGACGAACGCCCTTGTAATCAGCCAAGAACTCTCGGTGGGTGTCGAGTTGGCCTGTGTATACCACTCAGCGCTCGAGTGGTGAAAACGGGCCAACGCACCCATTGAGGTTAGTCCTGATAAACGCGGTTGTAGGAAGTAATGCTCCGGCACCAGAACTGACCGAACCATCTACATAGGATGTGATATGCAGCCCACTCTCTTCGACG
Organism: Acidobacteriaceae bacterium; assembly: GCA_903642265.1. Classification (GTDB taxonomy): domain Bacteria; phylum Acidobacteriota; class Terriglobia; order Terriglobales; family Acidobacteriaceae; genus Edaphobacter. The sequence continues at coordinate 30,541 of CAHJWN010000026.1, forward strand.
TGGGCCGTGCGCAACTTCCGCCTCGCGTTCTCGTGTTTGCTTCAGGTGTCAACGAAGCTCGCGAGATCCGGGGCTTTTCTCTTGCGCGCATTCCAGTGGGCTTCTCGGCTGGGCACGTGCGAGGAGAAGCGATAGCGGAACTGCAACGGTCCGAGCTTCCTCTCTTCGCCGACAGTGGGGCGTTCTCCGAAGTCGCCCTTACAGCCGCAGGTGTGGTGATTATCCACCCCATCTCCCATCAGGGGTGGATCAAGCGGCTTTCCCTTTACCAACTGTTTGCGGATCGTCACGGTTCCAATCTCAGCGTCGTGGTGCCCGACCGCGTTGCAGATCAAGAGCACACGCTCCTGCTGCTGGAACGCTACCGAAAACAGCTTGTGGATCTGGCGGAGACAGGGGCGAGGCTCTTGATTCCAGTGCAGGGCGGTGCGCTCAGGCCGGAGGTTTTCTTCCAGCGCGCTCTGGACGTCGTCAGTGTGCCAATGTCTCCTGCTCTTCCCATGAAGAAGGCCGGCATGTCGCATGGGAGGTGCTTGCGTTCCTGCAGATCATTCGGCCGGCGCACGTTCACTTGCTCGGGATGGGCTTTGAGCGAGAGCGGGCTAAACGTTTGGTCCGTCTGCTGTTGAACAGCTTCGGAGCACTGACCGTCAGTCTCGATTCCAACCGGCTCCGTGCGGTTGCTGGCCATTCACGGCCAATGACAGGGCTGGAAAGGGAATCCCGTGCCACTGCCGTAAGCAGCTTGTACGGCGAGGTAGAACATCCGGCACTCACTGGGTCTCGGGTACACCTCGACTACACCGATTCGATTGCCTTTCTTTCGTTGTGGGCGGGGCCTCAAGAGCTTGAACGAATCGCGAGTGAGGCTTGCCTCGCGCATCCGGTAGAGTTCCTTGCCGATCCGGACAGCTTCCTGCAGCAGGAGATGAATGGATGCACTCGTTGGGAGTGCCCTTTGCTCTCTGCTGCGCTGGATGCTGCCTGGTCACGCTATGTGGGAGTCAGCGTAGAAAGTGCGGTTCGAACGGCTGCCATCTTCACCACCTTCACCAACGCGCAGATCGCGCAATAACAGCACAACGGCATGGGACTGACTGGCGACAGGAAACCCGTGCTCTTCCCCTCAATCTCTGACCAAATCCACTACGAAAGGACACACCGATGCATACACAACGTCGCTATTCCAAGAGAGAACTGCTGGGCCAACTGCGCGTCGAGTACCTCTTCTCCGTCCATGAGCTACCCGGCATCACGTCGTCTTCTTCACGGTGGGAGGTCTTAGAAGCTTTCCTGAAAGCTGGCGAAGGCCGGGCAGAACGCCTCATCGAAACGGACGGAGGGCCGCTCTTTCTTCAAAGCATTCCAGGGCGTCGGAGCACGGGCGCGATCTACGTCTACAACGAAGCCGCACAGGTATTCCTTTGGCTGCGGTTCGACAGGGATGACGACCTCAATGGCGCGGACTTCGATCGTGCTGTGTGGGCGTACCGTCTGCTTCAGTGGACGACGCTGGAACGCATGGCGAAAGAACATCTTCTCGCAAACCACGGAGAAGAGAGGGGGCGAACTGTGTCAGGCCTACAGCCTGGCGAAAAACTACTGCAATGAGAACCCGGAGGTACTACAAGATGCACAGCACTGCAGACGTTCTTTACCACCCTGTGATAGGTCGTTGGTTGTTTAGTGTCGGGATCCTCTTCTTTTGCTGAACGGACCCATGTTGGTGTTCGGTCAAATAAGCGCGTTCTTCCTGGTCTTCTCCGGGGGGCTGGCCGTTATGGGGAATGCCTTTCTCCTGTTGTATGCAGACAAGATTGCGGCATGGCTGGTCAAGGTCCCTTGGACTGACCTGGCGAGATCCAGTGATGTCTCAGGTTCGTGCTGCTCCTTGGTCACGCTCTTGCTTTCCCTCATCGTCCTGAACCTTACCCTGCAGGGTCGACGGTAAGGGCAAGTGGAGCGAACTGCACAAGTTGACCAGTTTTCAGCACCGTTTTAGAACCTTCCCACCTTCAGAAAGGAGCAAACCATGAGTACTGCAGCTCAGGCGCCGTGGATCCCGCCGCGGCCAAAACCCGAACTTCTCGCGACAGACTCGGCCCTGGTGGCTGAGTACTGCTCGTGGTTTGTGAACCGACGTGCTTATACCCGGCAATCCGACCGCCCGAACCCGGACAACAATCGGTACTACTACTACCAGCCCAAGGAGAGGGCGACCAAGACACGGCTCGCCCTCAACGAGGGCACTGTACGGCTTCATCTGTCAGGTGCCCAGACCATCGGTTTGTATGCGATCAACCCGGAGACGCAACGGTCGAAGTGGGTGGCGATCGACGCAGACTACACGCGGGCGCATCGCGATCTTGCAGCGCTGAAGCTGGAGCTGAAGGAGGACGGCGTCGAGGCCGCGCTCGAGATGTCCCGTCGCGGAGCTCATCTCTGGATCCTCTGCGATGAGCCGCTGCCTGCGAAAACCTGCAGGGTCTACATCTACAATCTGGCCCTACGTTTGGGGGTGCCGATCAAAGGCACGCTCAACCAGGTGGACGGAATTGAGATCTTCCCCCGCCAGGATGAACTGCGCGAGGGGGAGTTCGGCAACGCCATCCGCGGCCCGCTTGGCATCCACCGGGCGAACATGCACCGGTACTGGTTTGAGGATGCGGCTCCGAACTTCCAGGCTCAGTTTGCCTACCTGCGCCAGATGAAACGGCTGACGGCGGAGGAGCTGGAGACCTTCACCGAGGGCCTCAGCATCCCGGAGGAGTTCCAGTCCAGACCCAGGGTGGAGCAACCCGTTTCGTTCCTTGGGAACGGAAAGGGCTTTCAGATCCTGGAGCACGTTAGGGTGAAACGCAAGTCGAGTGGGAACTGGTGGACTCGTTGTCCTTCCTGTGAGAAGCAGGGGCATGACAAGTCCGGCGACAACCTCGCTATTTCCGTAGCCGACCCCCGCTTCTACAAGTGCTGGGCAGGCTGTTCGAAGGAAATGATCCGGGAAGCTCTTGGCTTCCCCATCCGTCAACGCTAACCCGAAAGGAGACTCGATGGACAAGAGACTCGCGCAGATTGCATCCAGGGGGCTCACGCTTCCAGAACCAACGCGGTTGGAGATACGCAAAACAGGTATCTTCAGCCGCGCAACCGTTGAGCCGGTCTACCAGGATCAGGCAAAACGTTGGGCGCTCCGCGGCGAGGAGGCCGGGGGCGCAGTGGCCTCCCTCGGTCACTACACCGGCTTCTGTGGACCTACCGGAGAAGCGCTTCCCTGGACCCAGCGGGTGCAGAACTTCATGCCCAATGGCATCCACGCGATTGTGATCGAGCCTGAACTGTGCCGGGTCCAAATGTTCCGTTACGAGCATACCTACGATGTCCTGATCACCCGGCACTGGCTTCCCGAAGCAGGAGGGCGGCGTCCGCAGATGCAAAGCGAGGTGCTGTTCTTCCATCGTGCCGGAACACTGAACACGGAACTCTGGGGCAAAGACTCAGACTTTCGAGGAGGCGCGGCACCGCGCTTTTTCAAGCGCAACGGCGATGAGCAACTCCCTCCGGAAGCGTTCATCGACGTTCTCATGAGGGTGACCGAGGGCGTGTGCTGCATTGGGTGCAAACACACGCACCTCCTAGAACTTGGGGAAACTCGCGTCCGGCAGGAGGCTTTGGCAACCGCATGAATACCGCTCATCCACGCTTCTTTCAGCGGCTCCAGACTCTTGGAGCCGTGCTGTTTGTGGCAGGCCTCACCACGCACGCGGGCCACTACCAGTCCCTTACGGTTGCCGGCATTCTTCTTACCGCTGTTCTTTTGGTCCGGCTCTCCATCGAGTTCAGCATCGAGGAGAAGGAACCGGAGCAGAGCCTCGAACGCAAGCTGAAGAGACTCAGCTTCCTGAACCAGTTCTCGATGGTGGTCGCCATGTTTGGTGTGGTGAGTTTCATGCGGGAACAGTAGGAGTCGGCATGCGTGTTTTCCGTAACCTCTTCGTTCTCTGCTTAGTTTGCATGGTGGGCTGGAAACTACGGATGGAGCACGAGCAACCTGGTCCGGGCGCCCGTCAGACGATCGGTTCCGTCTTCAATCAGGTAGCGCTTCGCCTGCCGAACGTACACGCTGCAGGCGAAAGCGAGCAGATCTACTTCTCGCCATCCACGGACCTCGAGCGGCTTGATGTTTCGCTGATCGATCACGCACAGCAACGGATCCAGGTAGCGATGTATGCGTTCACAGATCGCACTATCGCCCTGGCTCTGGCCCGCGCTGCAGCTCGCGGCGTCGAGGTATCCATCTATCGGGATCGTGCTCAGTTCGAAGAAGAGCAGGGAAGGCGTGTCCAGGTTCTTGCGCTGCTTTCCCGCCGTCCCAACGTGCACATCCGTGTAAAGGGGAGCGATGAACTAATGCACCAGAAAGCCATGCTGGTTGATGGCGCGGTGTTGCGCGACGGTTCCGGCAACTGGTCCGTGTCAGCAGCTCGGTACCAGGACAATCAGGTGTCCGTCACACAGAATCCGCAACAGATTGAGGCGTTCGTGCGTGACTTCGCAGCGATGTGGAGCAGGCCCGACAACCTCCTTGAGCAGTAGCAAGCAGCAACACCAATTCAGCAAGAGAGAGGACCACCATGGCAAAGGGAGTCAACAAAGTCATCCTTCTCGGGAATGTCGGCAAGGATCCCGAGATTCGTGCGACACAGGGCGGCATGACCATCGCAAGTTTTTCGTTCGCCACCGCGGACCGGCAGAAAGATCAGTCCGGTCAATACGTCGACAAGACGGAGTGGCACAACCTCGTTGCCTTTCAGCGGACAGCCGAAGTCGTTCGCGACTACGTGAAGAAGGGCAGCCAGCTCATGATCGAAGGCAAGATCCAGACCCGTTCATGGGATGACAAAGAGTCCGGCCAGAAGAAGTACCGCACGGAGATCCTGATCAACGATCTGACCCTGCTGGGCGGAGCTCAGGGAAAGGAGAACGGCAACGGGAACGCGCCCGCATCAGCGGGACGCTCGTCAGGCAACAGCAGTTCTACCGGTAGCTATGGCGGCGGCTACGGCCAACAGCCCGATTACGCCGACCAGGGCATCACGGACGACGACATTCCGTTCTAACGTCCCCCTCACCATTTCTTCCTCTAGGCGCTCTTCGGAGCGCCTTTTTTATTTCACAGACACCTCCCATCCATTCTGAAAGGACCTTCCCATCATGCAGAGCATTCTCTCTCCCCAGCAGCAGGAACAGCTCCGTCAACTTGCCGTGCCCTTCCACCCAAAGGACATCAGCTGGCGCGTCACCAACACAACGCAGGACAAGAAGCGTGGCTGCGTGATTCCCTATGGCGATCAGCGGGCCTACACGGATCGCCTCAACAGCATCTTCACGCCGGCTGGGTGGACTCGCACCTATGAGGTCACGACTCTTTCTCCGGTCACGCGTATGAAGCGCGACAAAATGATCCAGACCGGGAAAGTGATTGTGACTTGTGTGGTCTCGATCGAAGGGCTTGGCTCTCACACCGGCACCGGTGAGATGTGGGCTGATGACGAGAACGCGATGACCCGTTCGGAAGCTCAAGCCTTCAAACGAGCTTGCAGTTGTTATGGGCTCGGCCGCTACTTCTATGACTTCGCCGAGATGTGGATCGAGCTCGACAAATACGGAAAGCCGGCATCCCTACCGACTCTTCCGCAATGGGCATTGCCCGAAGGAGTAGTGCCTCTCAAGGAACAGCAGCCTCAGCGCAGTCAGCCGGCGTCAAGACCTGCAACTCAAGGGGCAGCACAGCAGACAGGTGAAGTGCTTCCTCCGGCCCGAAAGCAAGCGAACGAGAAAGGGGCGGAGCTTCCCGTCGATGTGAAGCTCACGCCAAAGATCGAAGGCTTTCGGTCTGTTGTGGGCGATGCGCTCTACTTCGAGGTGTTCAGGGCGGGCGGCAATGTGAGGAACGCACGGGAACTCCCGCATCTCCGGGCACAGCAGTGGGTGCTCAAGCAGTTGGAGACGCTCGATCGCGGTGTGGACCGCGTTCGCGAACTAGCCCAGGAACTCCAAGAGCAGGTCTTCTTCGGTGTGCTCGACCACCACAAGGTTCAGTCCATCGACAAGATCCCGTCCTTCGAGGTCCTGAAGGCGCTTGTGCGCGATCTCCAATCGGCTGCAGGGGCTATCGCGGCCTAACCCCTCCGAGCGCAAACGGGCAAAACTCCGCACAATCCCCGTTTGCGCAGAAGGGCAAAACTCACCACAATGCCCGTTTGCGCGGAAGGGCAAAACTCACCACAATCCCCGTTTGCGCAAAGGGGCAAAACTCAGCACAACCTCACCCAGCTTCTAGGTCTCGCCTGGAGGTACGCCATGAGTGCGCCAACGTGCACGCTCTGCAAACGCCCTGCCGCATGGCGGGTCGGAGACGAACTCCTGTGTGAGCTCCACAAAGAGAAGGCGATCGAACGCTTCGGCATCGATCGCTTTCCCATCGTGCGAGTAGCCGAAAGCGAGGAGAAGTTTCTGATCCGCGGCCGATACAAGGCCAACTCGTGTGTGAAAGTTCCCAACTACAAGAGAGCCATTCACCCCCACAAGTAGCCCTGGCAGCTATGCCAGCCGACCTCTCGCCTCGGGGCGAGGCGCACACGTGCGTCTGCACTCGCCGCAACCTCCATGCACCTTCACCTTGAAAGGAAACTCCCATGGCAATCTCTGCTCGCTCCCGTCGCGGTACCTCCTCGTCCTTCTGGCGTAACCACAATGCCATGCAGACCATGATGGTCCAGGCCTGCATGCCCTCGATTCGCCCCGAGCCCAAGTGCAACACGCCAGTGGTCTCCCCTTCCTCCCCTTCCTCCCCCATCGTTCCCCGCCAGCTGCCAGCGATCAAGTTCTTCATCGCTCAGGCGTAGTGAGACCGCGGCACAGGTCAGCCCTGTGCCGCCCATGCTGCTACAGGAGATAGCTATGTCAGTCATCGTTATCGACGTCACGTCGCCGGACGAAGCACGGCAGGAGCTGACGCGACGGCGAAAGGCTCTCGAGCTCGAAGCCATGCAGTCCCAAAGCTTCGAAAGCCTCTGTTCCGTGGCTCACCGTTTTGGCGAGCTCTGTGAAGAGGAGGACGCGCTCGACAACCCTCAATACGCCCGATCAGGCATTTGGCGCATGAATTGAAGCTCTCGTGGAGAGAGCTTCGGGAGAAGTCTATGTCTCACCATCTCCATAGTCAGAAAACGAAAGAGTACGGCATTGTGAACGTGCTTATGGGGTACGAGCCCTCCGGCGGTCACATCTTCTGCACGGTGAAGCAGGAAACCACCGACCGGCCGCTCTACGACAGCATGGACGACGACGCGGGCGGTACACACCAGCTCGACGTCGAGTATTACCGGGCCATCCTGGCGCTTCTCGGTCTCGCCGTACCTGAATCGATGTTCCGCGAAGTGGAGCGTGATCAGGCATTGCGCGTAGGATCCCGCTACTTCGTCCATGACTAACCAGCAACAGCACCAGTGGCTGTTATAGCTACTGGTGCTGTTACCAATCCAGCTAAGCCAATCAAGGCGTATGGACTGACCTGTAAGCGGGTCGTACGGTCGCGCCTACGAGGAAAACCATGTCTCAACACAAACACAGCACAGTCAGCCAAAACGGCAGGAAAGTTGTCGTCACCCTGGGGTACGACCGTCCTCTGGACTATGTCTTTTGCACCGTTATGCAGTGCGCTGAGGGCTTGGCGGAAGGAGAAGAAGTTCTCTACTCGAACCTCGGGGATGATGAAGCGGGAACTGACCTACAGGATGTCGACTACTTTCGTCCGGTCCTTTCCACTCTGGGCATCCGCGTTCCAGAAAGCGTGTTCACCGAGGTCCAGCTGGATCAGCTGCAACGTATCGGGAACAGGACAGTCGTTCACGACTAAACAGGGCGAATGGCCCGTAGACATCAGCCAGAGAGGAATTCCATGCGTAGCGCCGGACGACTGAAGCTCGGATACTACCCCCTTCCACGTGCAGAAGGTCGCCGCCTTCGGCGCCTCCTCCAGAGCGATCAAACCTTCAGCGCGATCGATCCCTGCGTTGGCACCGGGGAAGCACTGCACCTTGTCACCAGTGACCTCGATTGCCGGCATTATGGCATCGAGCTCGACTCTGAACGTGCCGCTGCAGCTGAGGCTGCCGGTATCACAACCGTTCAAGGCAATGCCTTCGACGCGCACGCGAAGGTGGAGACCTTCTCGCTGCTCTACCTCAACCCTCCATACGATTCTGAGATCGGGTCCCTCGGCAATCAACGAATGGAGTTCCTGTTTCTCGAACACACCTATCGGTGGCTGGTCCCGGGAGGAGTGCTGCTGTTTGTTGTCCCTGAGAACCGGCTGACCACCTGCATTCCTCTCCTGGCCCGCAACTTCACCGACTTTCGCCTGTTTCGTCTTGATGATCCAGAGTCACTTCGCTTCAATCAGGTCGTGCTCACCGGTGTGCGTAAGCCTCTCCGGGGGCACTTGATGGAGTCAAACCGTATCGTTCTGCAGCGGCTGGTGTACAGCCAGCCCTACATGAGCCTCGATGATGAGCAGGACCCTTACCCCGTTCCTGTAACGGCTCCGGCTGCCGTTGCCTACCGTGGGCTTCCTCTCGATCAGATTGAGTCCGACGTCCTTCACTCCCCTGCATGGAAGCAGGTTGCTCCTTTTCTCCTGCCCAAGGAGGAGATGGCAACCGGGCGACCAATCACACCGCTTCATGGCGGTCACGTAGGTCTGCTCTGTACGGCAGGTCTTCTGAACGGCGTCTTCGGACAAGGGGAAGAGCAACACATCGCACGGTGGCGGTCCATCAAGCACATCAGCACGATCCAGGAGAAGGAGGACGGAGTTGAGATCACGCGCAAGCGTGAGCGCTTCTCGAACGAACTCTCTCTCGTGTATCGAGACGGACGAACCCGCGTCCTCACCGAATCAGCCAACAAATCGGAGGAAGACCATGGAGAACGCGCACCTACGGCTGGGGCAGCTTGAGTACGCTCGCTCGAGCACCAGCATCAAGACAAACATCCGGCTGCATGTCGATCACTACATGGGGGAGGCTGGGCAGGGTCACCTGCTCAGCCTTTTCGGTGGAGATGCCGAGGTGGGCGCGATCGCCGCAGCGATCCAGGAGAAGCACCCTTTCACCCTCACCTTTCCGGAAGGCAAGAGCATCCCGTTCAACATGGGTCCAGATGCCTCTTGCTACAAGGGCAGCCTGCTCGTACAGGGCCGCAAACAGCCTCTTCGTCATCTTCTCGCCGTCTCTCAGCCGCTTCACGCCAACGGGACGGCCGGACGAACCTTTCTGCTTAATTACGAGCGGTCTTTAGCCTGGTCAACACTGGTGAGCTTCCTTGGCTTGCCGGCAGAACCACGGTGGCGAGACTGGATCCTCGATTGGCTGGAGAGGGAGGAAAAGCTGCAGCCGCTCGATGGCATCGGGTGCCAACCAGTAGTGATTACAGCAACCCGGGACGAGATGCTGTCCTCGATCGCCATGGGCTTGCAGGAAGGGCGCTTGAGTTTTCCCGAGTCGAACGGGCCTATCCTCTGGCCGAGCTTCCGCGTGCAGGATGCTCTGCGTAGTCAGGGAGCACCAGAACTGTTTCAATAAAGAAAGAGAGTGGTCGCTTCAAGGCCACTCGCCTCACCCAGGACCCCATCATGATCTTGAAAAGCAGAGCGATGAAGACCTTAGATCAAGCAACAGCCGTACTGGAGGAGTTGAAGCGTACGTATGAACCGAAGATTGCTTCTGGAACTCTGACCGAGGAAGATCGAGAGCGGATCCGCCGTCGTCTCGAGCTGGCGACAGATCTAGAGAGCCGTTCTCAGAATCAAAGTAACGTCTCTATGCTGGGCGACCTTGTACAAGGAGGGAAGCGGTTCCTCAAGACTGGCCGTTGGATCATGTCCAGTGAAGAGTATGGTCGGGAGCTTCTGGCTCTTCGTAAAGCAGCAGAGGTGCAAATAGCCGCGCTGCAACGATGAGTCATGCAGGTGCTGTATTAACACCCAATGCTGTAACAACACCTGGTGCTACAACAGCACCCATGCTGTAACAGCACCAGTTGATTTCGATGCAGCAGCTGATGCTGTTATCCGCGTAAATGATTTTCGCTGAATACGATCTCGGGCTAGAGTGGCGGAACGATGGAGAACCTGAGCGTGAGTGGCGGCGGACTTACTGGGATTGTGAGGCGGTGGCGCAAGCGCCCAGCTCAGAAAGAAACCACGCAGGAATCGTTCTTTCCTTCGGTCAAAACGGACGCTTTCCCCCCGCTGAAGCCTAGCCCCGTTCATCAGCAGCTCGCTGAGGATCCCGAGCTAACGCCCGACCAAGCGGAGGCTCTGCAGAGTATCGAGGCCGCATTTGAGCCGGGGAGCTTCTATCTTCTGACGGGACACGCAGGTACCGGAAAAACCTACCTGATGCAGCGCCTAACCAAGAACATGCTGGCGAACAAGCGTCGGGTGATCCTGAGCGCTCCCACCCACAAAGCCGTGACGGTTCTTGCGCGCAAGCTCGCAGAGGCCAAGATCGTAGGCGTGCCTTGTCGCACCATTCACAGCGTGCTCAGCCTCAAAGCCAAGCCCCAGGCTGACCGCTTGATCTTCCAGCGGGAGCGGGGCGCCGAGCCTGTCACGGCCGACGTTGTGGTGGTGGACGAGTGCAGCATGGTGGACGAGGACCTGTTCCGCCACATCAAACGCCATCTTCCCAACGCTTTCGTGCTGTTTGTGGGTGACCCAGCCCAGCTTCCACCCGTTGGAGAGCTCGAAAGCCAGACCTTCCGCACTCAGAACCGATCGCACCTGACGACGATTGTCCGTCAAGCAGCCGGCAACCCGATCCTCGCTGCCGCCGGCGTCATCCGCAGTAGTCAGGGCGGAGATCCAGACCTGTCCTGGTGCAAGCAGTCGGCACTCGAAAGCGGGCATGGCGTCTTCGTTCCCGGGCCTGCGGCGCACCGCTGGATGAAGAAGGCCTTCACCTCAGACGAGTTCGAGGCGGACCCGGACAGCTTTCGTTACCTTGCCTGGACGAACGAACGCGTGGCGCAGGTCAATGAGATGGTCCGCCGGTGGCGACACGGGGAGCAGATCCCGACACCCTTCATGCCGGGCGAAAGCGCTCTCTTTCGTCAGCCGCTCATACTCGACAACACCCTCCTCTTCGCAAACAACCAGGAGGCCAAGGTCATCGCGATCGAGCGCGGCACCTTCACCCATGAGGTCGAGGAGTCACACGGAGTCCCGAAGTGGACTGCTTCGGTGCCCTCTTGGGAGCTCTGCCTGCGCGATGCGGACGGCAACGAGAAGACGGTCCACATGGTTGCGGACAACGGCGAGTTCCAGAAGGTGATCGCTCGCATCACAGATGAGGCTGCTGATTCACGGCTGCGGTGGAAGCATCTGCATGAGTTCAAACAAAGCTTGGCGCAGCTCCAGTCCATCTACGCCCTGACGGTGCACAAGAGCCAAGGCTCCACCATTGGATCGGTCTTCGTCGACCTCCCAGACATTCGCCGGCGTGAAGAGACGAACCTGCTCGAGGCGCAGCAGATGCTGTATGTGGCTGTGACCCGGCCGTCGAAACGGTTGATTGTGGTTGGCAGATAGCAGTTCGATAATGAGCCATGCAGCAAGCGGCGCCTACTACCGAATACGAAACTCGGCTTGAGCAGTTCTCCAACTGCTTCAAGGACGAAAAGGATCTGCGGCTCGCCCTCATCGCGCTCCTTGAGAGGCTTCCGAACACGTCGCGAGTTCGACATTTGCACGGCACCAGTGAGCGTGGGAAAGATATCGTTTTTACAACTAGCGGCGCTTTTGGCACGACGGAGGTTGTCGCCTGTGTTGTGAAGAACGCTGCTATCACGGGGGGTGTCCAAGCCGACACAGGAGCGCGCACCGTTTACATCCAGGCCGAACAGTGCCTCGATACTCCATTCCTTGAGAGCGACGGTAAAGAAAAGAACGTAAATCGTGTTTTCGTCATCACTCCTTTTGAATGTACCCAGATCGCGATCGACTCAATCAAAGGCAAACTGGCCAGGCCTGAGGCCGCGATCAAGTTTCTCTATGGGCGGGAACTGTTTGAGTTGTTCAATGAGCACTACCCGGAATACCTGGTTTTTAGATCAGGCCTCTTCGGTTCATACATAACTGATCTCGAAAGGGGCGTCTCCAAAGACACGGCCGTCGCTAATCTGCTAATGAAGTTCGGGATTTCGGGAGACCTTCATCAAGCTTCTCGGATTTATGTGCAACCCACCTTACAGATCCGGATCGCGAAGCAGTTCCTGCTTGCCGAGTGGCCCAACCCAGGTTCCTTACTTCAACCGATACTTGAGTCCGACGTTCAATCGCTTGCTTCGCGTGTCGTCGTCTTAAGCCGTTTCCTGAAACTGCTTGTCAGTAAAAACGAGGCCGGGGAAGTACAGCACGTCTTGGAGGGTCTGACATCTTCCATGAAGACGGCATGGAAGACTGCTTTCGAGGAACATCGGAGGCAGCATGATCTGCTCGGTCTCTCAGAAAGCAGCGAAAGGAAGCGAACCCGCCTCTCAGTGCCTGCCATGTTGCAGCTCGATGAGAAGTTTCAGCGACGATCTGTTGAGATGAGGAAGACATATGAGGCCTTTTTAGAAAGGCTGGCACGCGCAAACGAGCTCGCAGAATCAAAACCAGAAACGTTGGAAGCGTTTTTAGCGCATCCGTACCGACACGACTACTCATACGTCCGTGGCATTGCCGCCCAAATGCCATCTATCTTCGACGATTCGATTCTCTTTGTTTCGATCATCAGCACCACAAGCCAGGCTTCGATTATTTCAGGTGAAGATCTTCTCTTGACCGCTCCCGCAGGATTCGGCAAGTCGTCTTTCTGTCGTTGGAACGTTCTCAACGATCTCAAAGCTCTGAAGGACGGAATCTCAGATGTGGTCCCTGTGTTGATCCCGTTGCACCAATTGCGCATGGACTTGACTTCCGACGCCACCGGATTGTTTGAAACCTATGGCACCCTCGGGGAGCTGTGGGCGACGCGTAGGTCTACAGACGGCAACAAGGTCTTACGGCGATTTCGCTTATACCTTGATGGGCTGGACGAAGTGCCAGACGTAGATCGACAGCAGCAACTCAGCGGTCTAGTGCATCAGCTAAAACGTGATGATCCGCTAACGCAGCTAGTATTCACTGGACGCGATTACGTTGCGGGCTCGCATCTCGGTACACTGTCTCGCCTGCACGTAGCTGAGATGGATGATCAGCAGGTCGAGCAGTTAGTGCGTCAGTGGTTCGAGGGTCGGCAAGAACAGGAAGCACTGTTTAAGAAGCAAATTGCTCATCTCCCATCCATGGCTCCTATCATGCATGTTCCTCTTCTCGCCACACTTATCCTTAGCGTCCACGAGAGTACCAGTACGTTGCCCGAGTCGAAGGTAAAGCTTTACGAGATGTTTATCTCGCTGATGGCTGGCGGCTGGGATGCGGCCAAGCGGGTTCATCGTGACAGTGGTTTTGGTCCTCAGCCGAAAGTCACGGTGCTGCAGCACCTTGCTGGACGTTTACAGATTGGTGAGCGCCGTAAGGCGAGCGTGTCTGACTTTCGCAACGCAGTGCGAGCGCAGCTGCCGGCGCTCGAGAACCAGAGCGAGGTTCTACTTGAAGAAGTCGTTCAGGACGGGCTGTTGACTGCGATAGGGGACGGCTACGAGTTCAGTCATCATTCATTCCAGGAATACCTGGCAGCGAAGGACTTGTGTGGGCCGAACAGTAAGAGGGCTAGCGAGGCAATCAGCCGCTACCTCCGTGGGAACGGTTGGTGGAGCGAAGTGCTCTTCTTTTACGTAGCACTTTCAGGACAGCCGAAGCCTATGGAAATGTTCGTCAGAGCTGAGTCACTTCGGTGCGCACGGTCTTACTTCGAACCCCAGATGCTGAAGCGAGCGCAACTGCTACTGACGCAGCTTCAGAGTGCCTTCCCTGGCGCGCAAGTAGATTTCAGATTTCCTCAATGGCCCAGAACAAGCCAGAACTGATTGCAGTTCGTCGGATCGGTTAGGCCCTAACGAGGCTACAAGCGGAGAACGTAGTACCACGTAAATCAAATCCTGTTCCTGTCACGAGGCCAGCTTTCGCTGGCCTTTTCCTTTGCTCATTCGCTCACTTCAGGAGACCCATCATGGAAACCTACTTCGACTACCTACGTGCGATGGCTCCCGAACTGGGGTTGCGCATCGTGGAGACCTATCCTGCGCTGCAATCCCCCAAGGACGAGACCGCGCCTCGCCTGAGCTCTCTGCTTCGTTCCCCTCTGCCCGCACAGTCCCTTGCCATCACGGGGCTCGCCAAATACCTGAAGACTGCTCGGGCAGCTCGCATTGTCGCGGAGTGTGGGGCAGGGAAGACATTCATGTCGCTGGGCACCATCCACGTACACGCCGGCGACAAGCCCTATACCTCGCTGGTGATGTGCCCACCGCACATCGTTCACAAGTGGGCGCGTGAGGCCCTGCTCACCGTTCCCGGGGCGCGCACTTTCATCATTGAGGATCTTCGCAACGGTGGGGATCCGAAGAACACGCATGGCATTGTGGAGGTCAAGCTCGAGAAGGGAAAGACCGTCGTCCGCGGCCTCACCACTACGCTCCCGAAGTTGCGGAGCATGGGGCGCACGGGGTGGCGCGCTCTCTGCCCCGGTCCTGCCTTCTTCATCATGGGCAAGGAGAAGGGCAAACTGGGCTACTTCTGGAAGCACGCCGTCAATGTAGCCCGGAGCGGCCGGGATCTCGGCGGTCTGATCAACCCCGACACAGGCTTAGCCATTCGCTCCAAAGAGGGCGGTTACCTCACCCGAGTGGACCTCCGGGAGGCCAAGTTCCACGAGACCTACACGGCAGGGAAGACGGGCACCACCCGGTACTCTCCGCTCTGGCAGGCCGATGGCAGCAAGATCCAGCGTATGGCGCCTCTCGACTTCATTGGCCGTTACATGAAGGGCTGGTGGGACTACGCGATCGCCGATGAGTTGCACCAGCTCGCCGGCGACACGGCGCAGGGAAACGGACTCGGGGTACTCGCCCGTTGCGCCGAGAAGCTGATCGCCCTGACCGGCACCCTGATGGGCGGCTATGCCGATGACCTGTTCAACATCTTCTATCGCATGGAACCGCGGCGGATGGTGGCGGCCGGGTACGAGGCAGGTAGCCAGGGGCGGCGCGACTTCCAGGAGCAGTACGGCGTTCTTGAGACCGTGGAGAAGGTCCGCGAGACCGATAACGCCTGCTCCAAGGCCCAGAAGCGCACTGTCCAGGTGCTCCGAAAGCCCGGCGCGTCACCACTGCTCTTCGGCAAATACCTCATGGAGTCCACTGCTTTCATCACGCTTGAGGACATTTCGGATCAGCTGCCTTCCTACGAGGAGAGCGTGCTGACCGTCGATATGGACAAGGAGCTTGGGAAAGCCTACGAGGAGATCTCGGAGGACATCACATCCGCGATGAAGGAGCACCGGGGCAACAAGAGCCTGATGAGCGTCATGCTCAACACGCTGCTGCTGTATCCGGACCACCCCTTCGACCTCGAGGAGATCTGGGGCAAGAAGTACGACCAGAAGGAGGGCGGCATGGTGCCCTTCTTCGTTACCCGTCCCCCGGACCTGTCCAAGGCTGTCACCTATGCCAAGGAGCAGCGCCTCATCGAGGACATCCGTGAGGAGCTGCGCCAGGGCCGGCGGTGCCAGGTCTACGCCACGTTCACAGGCAAGCATGATGTGACGGGGCGGCTGGCCGAGGTTCTCCAGCAGGCAGGCTTTCGTGTGGCCGTCCTGCGCTCCACGGTGGCCACAGACAAGCGGGAGGCCTGGTACGACAAGCAGTTGAA
>CAHJWN010000027.1 GCA_903642265.1 Acidobacteriaceae bacterium
CGATAGCTCGACGCATCGCAGGAGCTGCGATCAAGCAGTTACCTCTTACGAGTTCTTCAAGAACCTTCGCCCTTCAATGCGATAACTTCCGCTGACAACGCGCGCGATCGCTTCGGGGTACGCCAGGTGCTCCTGCTCGAGGATTCGCGCAGAAAGCGTCTCCGGCGTGTCTCCATCCTCGACAGGGACCGTCCGTTGCAGAATGATGACGCCGTGGTCGACTGCCTCATCGACGAAGTGCACCGTACATCCGGCAATCTTGGCTCCGAACTCGAGCGCCTGCCTCTGCGCGTCGAGACCTGGAAACGCAGGCAGCAGCGAAGGGTGCACATTCATAATGCGGTTTGGAAACGCAGCTATGAACTCCGGCGAGATGATGCGCATGTAGCCGGCGAGGCAGACGAGATCAACACCAGAAGCGCGCAGTTCGGCAATCATCTCGGCATCGTGCTCGGCGCGCTGCTTTCTTGCCGAAGGAATAACCAGTGCAGGCAAACCCATCTCTCGCGCGAGAGCCAGACCGGCTGCATCCGCCTTGTTCGAGAGCACGATGGCGATCTTGACATCTTTCAGGATTTCGAGACGAATGGCGTTCGCGATCGCAAGAAAGTTCGAACCCCGACCGGAGAGGAGAATGCCGAGCCGCATCAGTTATAGAGGACCTTCCGCTCGCCGCGCACAATTCTGCCGATGATGCAGTGACGTTCATTCGCGCGATTCAGGATTGCCTTGGTCTTCTTCACCAGTTCCGCCGGGATAACGCAGATCAGTCCTATGCCCATGTTGAAGGTGCGCATCATCTCATCATGGTCGACGTTGCCAAGCTCGCGAAGGTGTTCAAACAGCGGCGGTGGCGTCCACGTTGCAAGATCAACGACCGCACCCATGCCCTTCGGAATGATGCGAGGCAGGTTGTCCGTGATGCCGCCGCCGGTAATGTGCGCCATGCCGCTCACCACCTCCGCCGCCGTCAGCTTCTTGATCACGCCAAGATAGCTGCGGTGTGTTCGCATCAGTGCGGCGCCGGTCTTGTCCTTTAGCTCATTGACGTACTGATCGGGACCATACTTTGCGATTTCGAAAAGAAGCTTCCGGGCGAGGGAGTAACCGTTCGTATGCAGGCCGTTCGAAGGCAGGCCGAGCAGCACATCGCCAATCTGGATGTTCGCACCGGTGATGATCTTGTCGCGATTCACAGCGCCGATGATCGTGCCGGCGAGATCGTACTCGCCATCGCCATAGAAGCCCGGCATCTGCGCTGTCTCGCCGCCAATGAGGGCGCAGCCGTTCGCGCGGCAGGCTTCGCTTATTCCCTGCACAACGGTCTCGATGGTCATGTCTTCAAGCTTACCGGTGGCCAGGTAGTCGAGGAAGAACAGCGGCGTTGCGCCCTGTACCGCGATGTCGTTCACGCAATGATTAACGAGGTCCTGTCCGACGGTGTGATGGATGCCAAGTTCGAAGGCCACCTTCAGCTTCGTGCCAACGCCATCGGTGCTTGAGACGAGCACAGGCTGCGGAAATTTCTCGAGATCGAGTGCAAACAACCCGCCGAAGCCCCCAATCTCAGACAGCACCTGCTTGTTGAAGGTCTTGCGCGCAAGCATCTTGATGCGCTGTTTGCTCTTCTCTCCGCTGGATATATTTACGCCTGCGTCGGCGTAGCTCACTGGAGGCGTTTTGCGGCGAGGCGCTGACTCGGCAGGCTCTGAGTTGGCTGTAAGGGAGGGAACTGACTCGTCAGGCAAGGGCGTACTACCTCTCGAAGATTTTGCGCTGTGATGCGAAGAACCTCAAGTCTAGCAGGGGCACCCCTGAAAACCTGTAAAGCGCTTACCGGATCAAGGTTCTGCCGCGCTTGCGGCGGGCGCTACTGGTGCCTTGGCCTTCCTACCCTGTAGCTTAAGGACATGGCTCGTCCGCTTACCCAATCCCGCGCCCTGCAGCTTCGCGCTGAATCGTTTCTTCCTGGTGGCGTCGACTCGCCTGTCCGCGCTTTTCGCGCCGTAGGTGGCGATCCGCCTTTCGTCACGCGTGCAGAAGGCGCTTATCTTTATGACGCCGATGGCAACAAATACCTCGACATGTTTGGCTCGTGGGGGCCGATGATTCTAGGCCACGCCTTTCCACCTGCGGTAGAGGCTATCCAGCAGGCAGCCGCGAAGAGCGCCAGCTTTGGTGCCTCGCACGCAGGCGAAGCTGATCTTGCGGAGCTGGTCATGCAGTGCTTTCCGTCGATCGAGCGGCTGCGTTTCGTCAGTTCAGGCACGGAGGCCTGCATGTCGGCAATCCGCCTTGCGCGTGGATATACAGGCCGCAACTTCGTCATCAAGTTCGAGGGCTGCTACCACGGCCATGCAGACGCGCTGCTCGTGAAGGCCGGCTCCGGCGTTGCAACGTTTGGCATTCCAGGCTCAGCGGGCGTTCCCGCCGAGACCGCGATGCACACCCTGGCGCTTCCCTATAACGATCTCGACGCTGTAAGGGCCGCCTTCGCCCTTCACCCGGGAGCAATCGCCTGCATCATTGTGGAGCCGGTCGTCGGCAATGCCGGCACCATCGTGCCCGCTGCCGGCTATCTTGAAGGCCTTCGCACACTGACACACGAGCATGGCGCGCTGCTCATCCTTGACGAAGTGATGACCGGCTTCCGGCTCTCGCTTGGCGGCGCGCAAGGCCTGTATGGCATCAGGCCCGACCTGACCACGCTTGGCAAGATCGTGGGCGGCGGCTTGCCTTGCGGTGCCTTCGGCGGCCGTGCCGAGATCATGAACTACCTTGCACCGCTTGGGCCTGTCTACCAGGCTGGGACGCTGAGCGGCAATCCGCTGGCGATGGCTGCCGGAGTTGCCACGCTGCAGCACCTCATCGAGCACGAAACGTCAGTCTACCCGCAGCTGGACTCTGTAACTGCGTCGATCGCCAACGGGGTTGCCGCGATTGCTGAAGAGGCAGGTATCCCGGTCACGACCAACCGCGTTGGATCGATGTTCACCTGGTTCTTTACTGGTGCCCCTGTCACCAACTTTGAGAGCGCCGCCACGTCCAACACCGTCACCTTCGCCAGGTTCCATCGCGCTATGCTCGATGCAGGGGTATGGCTGCCGCCATCGCAGTACGAGGCAGCCTTTGTGGGGACGGCGCATGGGACCGAAGAGGTCGCCTTCCTGCTGAGTGCAGCACGCGAAGCTCTCGCGAATGCTCAGGATTCCGAGAACTGAAGGGAGATCTTCTTTGCGCAGCGGCAACGAACTCATCTTCATCTCGATCGCTTCTTATCGCGACACTCAGCTGGTCCCGACGGTGGAAGACCTGGTCGACAAGGCGGACGAGCCGGAGCTGCTTCGATTTGGAATCTGCTGGCAGCACGGTGCGGAGCAGCCAGCGCTGCCGTTTGCTGAAGATCCGAGGGTCCGGACACTGGACGTTCCCTGGCAGGAAAGCCGCGGAGCATGCTGGGCCCGCGCAGAAGCCATGAAGCTGTGGCAAGGGGAGCAATGGTTTCTACAGGTCGATTCCCATTGCCGCTTCGCTCAGGGCTGGGACACCAGGCTGATTCGTATGACCATGCAAACGGGCAGCGAAAAGGCGATTATCAGCACCTACGCCAACCCATTCACCCCGTCATCAAATGCATCCCGCGCGAGAGAAGTGCTTCATGGCAAACCGCAGTTGATCGCGCTCGGCGGCTTTACCCCGGATGGCATTCCAAAGCTGAAGCCATTGGACATAGCCGACTACGCCACCCGAAAAGTGCCCATGGCGGCCCGCTTCCTGGCTGGCGGCCTTCTCTTCGCACCCGGCAGTTTCGTCGAGGAGGTGCCGTATGATCCCGAACTTTACTTCTTTGGCGAAGAGATTGCCATGACGCTGCGGGCTTTCACTTCCGGATACGACTTGTTCCATCCGGTGGAGATGGTGGCCTGGCATGACTACGTCCGCGCCTATGCCAACCGGCATTGGGACGATCAGGAGCCTGTCTTAGCGGAGGATGAACCCTCGGCTCCGGCCTGGCATGACTGGGATAAGCGGAGTCGTGAGAAGGTGAAGACTCTGCTCAGGGGCGAAATTACCCGGAAGCAGTTCGGCCTCGGCACCGCACGAACAGTGGCGGAGTACGAGCGCTTCGCCGGACTTTCGTTTCGCCTGAGCCGGTTGCAGGACTACACGCGTCGCGCTCTCGAACCGCCGAATCCCGCCATTGACGAAGATTGGCCAGAGCGGATCTACACCTGGATGGTGCATATACCGGTCGACAGGGCAGAACTCTCCGCCGTCGCCTTCGAGGAAGTCGGCTTCTGGGTTGCAATCATCCAGGATGAAGATCGCTGCGAGATAGATCGCCACGACTTCACGAAAGCGGAGCTCAAGTCAGTTCAAGATAAGCCGCGGATTGCGCTGCTTCGGGAGCTGCATTCAGGCATTGTCCCGCACTTCTGGAGCGTGCAGCCATTTGGGCGCGACGGGGGATGGGGGCGGAAGATCAGCGGAACATTTAACGAGTCCGATTACTCAATCATCCAGGAAGATCTGGACGACGAGCCCCTGGAAACTCGCACTTAGCCACCAACATCCATGCTTTAGGACTTTGAGCTGGCTTCTGCTTTGGAGGGCATTTGCGCGCTTTCAGCGGTTCAGATCCAGACTTCAGGCGTTACGAAGCGCATCCCTGTCGCCTTTGCGTCTGCGATGATTGTCTCGGTCGCGATCACGCCTGGCATTCTCGGCTGGTTCATTCCACCATCGTGCAGCAGAAGATTCGAGCCGCATTGAGATGCCTGGTTGCGTCTGATTCCGTTCCTTACTTTCTCGACGATTGCCTCGCTCGCCTGTACGCGCCAGTCATGCGTAATGATGTTCCAGTTGACCGTAGTAAGGGCAAGCTCGCTTGCAATCTGAAGAACTACGGGTCGCCGCGCCCCGTGAGGTGGCCGGAACAGCTTTACCCTGGCGCCGATCACGTCTTCAATCGCGGCATTGGCCCCGGCAATCTCATTGCGAACTCGCGCGGCGCTCTGGTACGAGAGCCACGGATGCGTCATCGTGTGATTGCCAAAGCAATGTCCGGCTGCGGCAATCGCGCGCGCCAATGCAGGCTGCTTGCGGACAGACTCGCCTATGAGAAAAAAGGTGGCTCGCACGTCATGTTTGGCGAGTAGATCCAGAAGTACAGGAGTCGCGGAGGGGTTCGGTCCATCGTCGTAAGTCAACGCGACTTCATTGGGATCGTCGCCAGCGATCACCACGCGCCCAAATATCTGTGAAGTCGGATAGAGTGCCGCGTAAAACCACGCGCCGGCCGCAACTCCCGCGCTAATCGTAATCGCCGCAATGCTCTCTGGACGGGTCATCATAGCATCATCATCAGGTCCGGCTACTTGGCATGCTTCAGCAATTCGAGCACTTCTTCGGCGTGACCCTCAGGCTTCACCTTTGCGTACACATGCAGCAGGCGCTGGCCTTCGCCCGTGTCCGGCCCAATGATGAACGTTGACCGTTCCACGCCCTTTACCAGCTTGCCGTACATGCTCTTCGACTTCAGCAGATCGTAGCGGTTGATCAGCACCATCTCCGGATCTGCCAGCAGCATGTACGGCAGGTCGTACTTCTGCTGGAACTTCTTCTGCGCCTTTACCGTGTCGCGCGAGATGCCAAACACGACCGCGCCTGCGGCCTGCAGCTTCTCGAAGGTGTCGCGGAAGCCGCATGCTTCGATGGTGCATCCTGGCGTGTCTGCGCGTGGATAGAAGAAGAGCACGACGGGATGCGCGGCGAACTGGCTGAGCGAGACGCTTTCACCATCCTGATTTTCGAGCGTGAAATCCTCAACCAAATCTCCTGCCTGCATCGTTACTCTCCTGTCGGTTCTTCCGTGGCGGTCAAGGCTGCAAGTGTCTTCTCAAGCGAAGCCGCATCCTCGACATGCATTCCTGTTTGGGTTCGGTCGATCTGGCGCAGCAAGCCATTCAGCACCTTTCCCGCGCCGACCTCGATGAAGTGGGTTACGTCTTGGGAGATCAGCGTCTGCACACACTCAACCCAGCGGACAGCTCCGGTCACCTGGCGCACCAGGCAGTCGCGAGCATCGGCGTCCCTCGTGATCATGCGCGCGTCCACGTTACAGACGATCGGGACCGCTGGGTCCTGAAAGCGGAGGCCTTCAAGCTGCACCATCAACGCCTGCTGCGCCGGGGCCATAAGGGCGCAATGGAAGGGAGCGCTGACCTTGAGCATCACAGTCCGTTTCGCCCCGGCTTCCTTGCAGAGAGCGGCGGCGCGCTCGACCGCTGCGCGGCCCCCTGAGATCACGGTCTGGTCCGGCGAATTCATATTGGCAGGTGATACGACCTGGCTGTTCGGCGATTTGGCGTGGGCGATTGGATCGGCAGGGTCGATTGCGGCGGGCTCCGTCAATTCATCCGCAGCTTGAACGCAGCAATCATTCACGACCGGCTCGGCAAGTCCTAGGATCGCCGCCATGGCGCCCTCACCCTCCGGCACAGCCTCCTGCATAAATCTTCCGCGAAGCTGTACGGTGCGCACGGCATCGGCAAAGTTGAAGGTGCCGGCTGCAACATGCGCACTGTACTCCCCGAGCGAGTGGCCGGCGGCGAACTCGGCCTTCAGGCCATGCTCTGCCAGCAGCGGCGTAAGCGCGCGCTCTGCCGCGATCGATACCGTCAAAATGGCAGGCTGGGTATTCTCGGTGAGGTTTAGCTGCTCAATCGGCCCCTCGAAGCATAACTTCGAGAGAGGGAAGCCCAGGGCCTCGTCCGCTTCATCAAAGACTGCTCGCGCAGCGGGAAAATGTTCGTACAGATCGCGGCCCATGCCGACAACCTGCGATCCTTGGCCCGGGAAGAGGTATGCCAATCGTTTCAAGTTCATCGAAGACGATGATACAGGCAATTGCGAGTGCGTTTACAGCCAGGTAGGCCGGGCAATATGCGCCTCTAAACGCCGATGCCTGAGTCCATGTCGTACGCTATATCGCCGGCATGGCCGTAATTATCGTAGGGCGTACGCCGGTTGAACTTGTACCGCTGACGTATTTCGTTTCCGACAACAAGGCCCAGCGCCACCGCTCCCAGACCAGCCGAAACCCATCCCACCGTTCGGAACAGCGTTGATTCCTTGTCGAAAGGAAGTGTCATCGTCATGGGAACAGGTTCGATCTTTCTGCCAAACAGTCGGCGAGGGTGGGGAAGCTTCATGGCAAGGATCATAGCGTAGCTCAGGAGATCTTTACATCAGGTTTGACGCCTGGAGTCAGGCGCTGGTTAACATCAAAGGTAGACCCTGCAGCCGTGTACAGGGTGATTGTTATCTTGCCAACGTTTCAAGCTTGTTTCAACACAAATACAAATACAGTTCGGTTGATGGATGGAGCAATGGCCCAAACGGGGAATCAGTTTACGTCAACGTTTTGGAAGCCCAGCGAGAACAGCAAGGTGGTGACAGTTGCCCGGGCGTTCTTCCGTGCTGCATCGAGAATGCCGTCGGACAGGGCCGCCTGCTGCAGCTGCTGCTGCGCCTTTGCCCTGGTGTCCGATTCGAGGTTTTGATCCGCCGGAACCAGCAATCCCGTCGACCGGGCGTACACCCGGGTATGCTCATTGTCCAGGGTGGTTATAAAGAGTTGAGATGCTGGAAGAGTTACATGGATGCTCTCGCCGCCCGCTGGCCCATCGATCTTTACGTCTTCCGGCTTAAGATTTGCCAGATCAATGCCAGCAATCGACTGGCCATGTACAACAAGCAGAAGCTTGTCACCAGCCAGCACGTCCGGAAGTACGGGACTCGATTTGTTGCCTTCGACAACGGTGTCTATGGAGTAGACGACCGTCTCGAGACGGCTGAGCCGTTGGATCTTCTCAACCACGGCAGGAACTGAGGTGTCGTAGGTAGCATGTCGCCCGTCGATCAGGGCAGCGATCTTGCCGATCGGTCCGCTTGTGGAGTGGCGCAGGAAAAGAGCGAGGGCAACGGCACCTAAGAGCAGCGCGAAAAGGAAGGCGAAGAAGCCTCCTGAAGAGCGCCGGCCGGATATGTATTGCGTCGTCATACGCGATTCAGTGCAGTCAGTTTCCAGCTTACGTGAGATTGGACCATGATCGATTCTTCAGCGTGGCTGCTACTTCAGGTAGCTCTCAAAATGGAAGAGAATGCGGTCGAAGAGTTCCTCACGCGAATCAGCCCCTGAGATGGAGTGCGTCTTGCGTGGAAACAGCTGGAGATCGTACGGTATGCCGGCTTGGATAAGTGGCTGGATGAATTGGATCGTGTTCGCGATATGGACGTTATCGTCTCCCGTTCCGTGCGCGATCAGCACATGCCCTTTCAGGTTCTTCGCCGCCAGCACATCGGAGCCAGCGTCATAGACAGCTGTGTTTGCAGCCGGTAGTCCAAGATAGCGTTCGGTGTAGATGGAATCGTAGTTGCGAAAGTCAGTGACCGGCGCTACCGCCACACCTGCCGAGATTCGGTCGGTGTGCGTCATCGCGTAGAGCGTGAAGGTGCCGCCGAAGCTCCACCCCCACCAGCCGATCCGCTTTGCATCCAGCTCCGGAAACCTGGCGAGCGTCTGGTCAAGTGCCGCCATCTGGTCGGCAAACTGTACAGGCCCGAAGTTGTGGTAGCTGGCCTGCTGAAACTCGCGCCCTCGTCCACCCATCCCGCGATTGTCCATCTCCAGCACGGCAAACCCATGCTGGGCGAGGAGCTCGTTGAAGAGGTTGCCACCAGCCCAGCTGTCTGTCACCGACGGGGTCGAAAGCGGGCCGCCGTAAGGGTTCATGATCAGTGGAACTGTTCCCGGAGCGGCGCTGGACGGCCTGGTAAGGTGTCCGTACAGGGCTGTCTTGCCGTCGGCAGCCAACAAGGTCACAAAGCTGCTGGTAACGCCGGTTGCAGGGGGAATGGGCTTTGAGCTCCAGTACGTCTTGCATTCGATCGAGGCAGTCGCGCAGTCCCGGGCCACATCAGCCGTGGTCGCATTGCTGAATTCATCGTTAAAGTGCTCGCCATCGGGAGAGACCACAACTTGGTGCATTCCGTCGCCTGTTGATAGCCGGTGCTTTCCCGTCCCGTCCAGCCTCACCGCCCATAAATTGTTTTGCAGCGGTGAACCTTCGTCAGAGCTGAAGAAGACGTTGCCAGACTTCTCGTCATATCCGGAGACCTGTTCAACCTCGTACGGTCCAGTGTCAAGTTGACGGAGCAGCTTCGCCTCCGCCGCAAGCGGGTGCGTTTCGTCGAACTGGTAGAGATAAAGGTGCGTGTATCCGTCGCGCCAGCTTGTAGTAACGAACTTCCCATGCCCGAGGAAGCTCACGTCATATTTGTAATCGAGATACTTCGCGTCGGTGTCGCTATAGGCCAGGCGCGATTTGCCCGTCTTCGTATCCGCGAAGTACACGTTCTCATGGGTGTTGTCGCGGGTCAGAACTTCAACGTAAACAGTGTTAGCATCCATCCAGCCAAACCGGGGGATCGCGTCGTTGCCTGCGCTGAACGGAACCTCGATGAACCTGGAATCGCCGCCCTTCACCGGCACAATTCCGACCCGAACGGAAGGGTTCGGGTCGCCCGGTTGCGGATACCGTTGCATGTCGACCGTGCTGTGCGTCGGGACCCAGTCTGTAATGGGAAACTGCGGAACTTTCTCCTCGTTCATTTGCAGGTAGGCGATGGCACTTGAATCGGGTGACCAGAAGTAGTTGCTGCGTACATCGAGTTCTTCAAGGTAAATCCAATCCACCTCGCCGTTCAGCATCGCATCACTGCCATTCTCTGAAAGCGCCGTCTCCTTGCCGCCCGTGGCGACTGGATGCACGTAGAGGTTGTGCCCGCGCAGGTAGGAGACCGACTTTGCGTCAGGCGAGAACTTTGCGTCACTGCCAGAGCCAGCACCCGTGTCCACGATCATGGTCCCTTTGCCATCTGCAATCGAGTACAGCCACAGCCGCCCACCTTTATCAAGCAGCAGATGCTTTGAGTCATCTGCCCAGATGAAGCTGGACATCTGGTACCGCTCGCGATGGTCTTTGTCCTTCTCGTTGATGCCGTCAGAGGAGAGCGCGTCAAGCTGGGCTTTGGTCGCCAGCACGCTTGCCTTCCCCGTTCGTGCTTCGATCTGCACGATATCGCCAGCCTCACCCGTGACGCTCGAGTCAGTGGCGACGAAGGTCAACCGCTTGCCATCCGGGCTCCAGGTCGCTCCCTGGGGCGGTCTGCCGGAAGGATTGCTGTTGGCATAAGCAACGGTTCGAACGGCCGGCGTCTGGGCGGCAAGAACAGTTGCAAAGAACGTGCAGAAGAGAGCGGTGCGAGAACCACTGTGCATAGATGGTCAGTCTACAGGGAAGCAAAATTTAGACAGACGCCATTGAAACGCTTCACGTGGATGGCCCACTATCAAGCACCAGCACGTTGCGACGATCAAAACCTGTCTCCTGCGCCGCCGCGTATCAAGTCCACGAGAAAGACGCTGCGCCCACCCCGATTGGAGAACTCCTATGTCTGAGACGATCGCATCCATCCTGATCTCCGCAGCGATTCTTGCCATCCTGGCCCTATTCGTCCCTTGCATGGAGTCTCTGGCGAGACTGCTACGCTCTCACAGCAATGCAGGAGAAACATCCGAATCCGACTTGGAATCGCGTGTCAAACCCGATGAAGTCGCCTGACCCTGGCTGTGACGCAACCTGCAAAGATGAGAACCAGTCGCCGTTCAGGGCGCAAATGCCCACAATTCGCCGGTAGCTTCGCTATGCGAGGATCATGATCGCGCCTTCCACCAACCATTGAAGGTCAGACCCGTTTGCCATCGGTTTCGGTCTACGGGATTACGCCTTCGCCGCCGGCACAGCCACATGTGGCGTCTCGCCTTCGGTGATCATCGGCCTGCGGTTCGCATGGCTTGCCGCAACAAACGCGCGAAACAGCGGGTGCGGCTCGAGCGGCTTCGACTTGAACTCCGGATGGAATTGGCAGCCCAGGAAAAACGGGTGTCCCGGGATCTCGACGATCTCGACGTAGGTCGCGTCCGGGGTCGTTCCCGTTAGGCGCAGGCCAGCACCGACAAGCAGAGCTTCGTACTCCCGATTGAACTCATAGCGATGTCTATGGCGTTCGGAGATTTCGGTTGTGCCGTACGATCTAGCTGCAAGCGAATCAGGTTCCATCACGCATGTCCACGCACCGAGCCGCATGGTTCCGCCCATCTCTTCCACGCCCGTCAATTCACGCAACTTGTAGATGATGCGATGCGGCGTCGAAGGGTCGAACTCGCCCGAATTGGCCTGGCCGAGACCGCAGACATTGCGTGCATACTCGATGCACGCGGTTTGCATTCCAAGGCAGATGCCGAAGTATGGGACGTCATTCTCCCGCGCATAACGGATGGCATTCAACATGCCTTCGATGCCACGCTTGCCAAAGCCTCCAGGCACAAGGATGCCGTCGAAGCCGGCAAGCTGCGATTCATACTCGTGGGTTGGCTTGCCCTCGGCGTCCTTTGTCTCAAGGCCCTCCGCTTCAATCCAGGTAACGCGCAATTTCAGATTGTGCGAAAGCGCGCCATGTACCAGCGCTTCCTTCAGCGATTTATAGCTGTCTTCATATTCGACATACTTGCCCACGATCCCGATCGTTACCTCATCTTTCGGGTTGTAGGCGCGGTGGACGATGTCCTTCCACTTGCTCAGGTCGGGTTCTCTCGCATCGATCTTCAGGTACTTCAACACCAGGGCATCGACGTGTTCGTTGGCAAACGTGAGTGGAACTTCGTAGATACTTTCAACGTCGCGCGCCGCGATGACTGCCGGCTCTTCGACATTGCAGAAAAGCGCAATCTTCGCCCGCATCTCGCGGGGCACCGCCCGGTCGGAACGGCACAGCAGGATGTCAGGCTGGATCCCAATCGAGAGCATCTCTTTGACGGAATGCTGCGTCGGCTTCGTCTTCAACTCCTGCGCCGCCGCTATCCATGGGATCAGCGTGACATGCACGAAGCAGGTGTTCTCGCGCCCAAGGTCCTGGCGCATCTGGCGAATGGCTTCGAGGAAGGGCAGCGACTCGATGTCACCAACCGTCCCGCCAATCTCGACGATCGCGACCTCGCAGTCCGCCCCAATCTTGCGCATGGCGTTCTTGATCTCATTGGTCACATGCGGAATTACTTGCACGGTCTTCCCCAGGTAGTCGCCGCGACGTTCCTTGGTGATGATCTGTTCGTAGATCCGGCCAGTGGTCAGGTTGTTGTCGCGCGTCAGCTTTGCATGGGTAAACCGCTCGTAGTGGCCAAGGTCGAGGTCGGTCTCAGCGCCATCATCGGTCACGAAGACCTCACCGTGCTGGAAGGGCGACATGGTGCCGGGATCGACGTTCAGGTAGGGGTCAAACTTCATCAGGTTGACCTTGATGCCGCGGGCTTCAAGCAGGCAGCCAATGGAGGCTGCGGCGAGCCCTTTGCCAAGCGAAGACACGACTCCGCCCGTTACAAAGATGTACTTTGCAGACATGTCCGCGACCTCATTATTTTCGGAGAAAATTTGTGCAGGATGGGCACTCCTAAGTATGGCAGGCTACGGTCGACCGCGCAACGAAGAAAGCCACGCCAATGCGAAGCCCAACACTAAAGAAGTAGATGAAAATTGATTGACGCTGCAGAGGCAAGCAGGGGGTATGCTGTGGCAATCACGCGCGGAAGGCGACCAGATGATTCCTGATCTTTCGAGCCTACCTCCAGGCATCGATCAAGGTACGACTTCCGGCGCAAAACCGCGCGGATCAATCACGCAGCATCTTCTTGGCCAGATTGACGCATTATCGAGTCGGCTCGGCCGGACGCCACAGAGGGCGCCTCACCTCGCGACCGGTCTGCGTGGCGAAGAGAAGGCGCTCTTTCACCTCCAGGCCCTCGGCTATGTCATCGTGGCTCGCCGTTGGAGCACCCCCAAGCTGCCCGGTGACGTTGACCTGATCGCATGGGAAGCCGATGTTCTCTGCTTCATCGAGGTGAAGACACGCACAGGACGCAACATCGTCCCTGCGGAGTTTTCTGTCGACCAGCATAAGCAGAAAACCCTGCGCTCTCTGGCTTCCATCTACTGGAAGCATCTTCCTGAAGCATTAAGGCAGCAGACCCTTATGCGCTTCGACGTGGTCTCCGTCTACCTGCCTGCCAGGGGCACCGATGCGCCGATTGAGTTCGATCTCTTCCGGGCCGCTTTCTCGCGCTAGCGGCCCATGTATCCGGCAGCGGCCCATCCGCAGCCACCAAGTCCGGGTGCCCCATCTTCGCGACAGCCTCACCGTCGCTAAGGTGGGCCTTCATGACCCGCACGACACCGAATCCGTTCAGCACCAAGCCAATCGGTCCGGAAGCGGCCAATCCGCCAGCGCTTCGACTCTGCCACTCAAGCTGCGGGAAACAGTTTCACACTCTCCGGTGTCTAATGAAGTTGAGGGACACCTGGATGACTTTGCTGAACGCTCCGGCCTACAACGCCAGCCGTGAAAGACTGAAGCGCAATCTGCTGATCGGCACCGGTATAACCCTGGTGGTGTTGACGGTCCTGGCGCTGACAGGCTACATCCTGGGACACGGTTGGTTCTTCTCAAATCTTCCTGACGAACACAAGGTCAGTGTCTTCATGAAGACGGTCCAGTCCGGGGACTACGCCAAGGCATATGGCATTTGGCAAAATGACGCGGACTGGCAGCAGCATCCGCAGAAGTACGACTACAAACTTCAGCGCTTCACCGAAGATTGGACGACGCAGAGCGACTGGGGCGGTCCCGTAAAAGCGTTCCATGTCGACGTTTCAAAGCGCGACAAGACCGGTGTAGTCGTCGCAGTAACAATCAATGAGAGAAAGCGCTTCTTCATCAAGTATGAAAACGCCGATGGCACCCTGTCTTACTTTCCCAACGAGATTGCTTACTAGGTTCGCTAGCCAACTCTGAGTTTTGCCGCGGATCCTCTGCCTAATCCGCTCAGCAGCGCTTCAAACACCTGCGGATCCAGCTTGTGGGGCATCTCTTTCTCCATAATGGAGGTGACCTGGGTCAGATCCAGGCTCTCGCGGTAAGGCCGCTTCTCTGACAAAGCGGCATACACGTCCGCTACCGCGACAATTCTTGCCTCGAGCGATAGTTCGTTGGCGCCAATCTGGTCAGGATAGCCAGTGCCATCCAATTTTTCATGGTGAGCACCAGCAACCTTTGCCATCTCACGAAATGCTGGAATCCGCCCCAGGATCTTGCGCGTCAGGGCAGGGTGCTCTTTCACGATGACGAACTCTGCAAGCGTCAGCTTGCCTTGTTTATGCAAAATCGAGTTGGGAACACGGAGTTTGCCCAGGTCATGCAGCAATGCTGCGCGGCGGATGAAAACCGTGCGCTCAGCCGACAGCCCCATCGTCTCCGAAATCAGCAATGCGGCGTCGGCGACCCCCATCGAGTGATCGACGGTAAATGGAGACTTCGCATCCGTCACGTCAGAGAATGCTTCACAGACGCGATCAACTCGTTCAGGACCCAAATGCCGGTTCTCTCGCGGTTCCAGATCAAGAACGGCGCCGCGAATGTCTTTTTCCGGCAGCACGGAAAGACCGTCTTTCCAAAGCAGGCGCGTTCGATGCAACGACGCCGCAATCCGTACGATCTCAGGATCGAACCACTTACTGCTCCGCACCCGCATCACGGTGATGGCATGCTCCGGGCCTTGATCGGAGGCAAAGACATCCAGGTGCTGCGCTACCGCTGCAATTCTTGCCAGCAGGGGGATCTGTTCGCCGCGCAACCGCCCGGGGTAGCCGCTGCCGTCCCAATGTTCATCCAGCGCCTTAACCGCCTCCGCTGTCGCCGAACCCAGACCGATCTTTGCAATGATGCTGGCGCCGCGGTCCCCGTGCAACATGGCAACATTCCGTTGTCTTGCTCGCGGTGCCGCGCTGATTCTTGATACGGGTTGTTCCAATAATTTTTCTTGTGGCCGCGCAGGCTTCCAGAGGAAGCTCAGGGTCGAAAGTTTGCCCGCCTGGCGCTTGGGAAGGTTGCCGGGGTCAATGGATGCCTTGAACTCTGCACGTATGTCGGCCCACACCTCTGCCTCCACCACGGCTCGAGACTCCGCCTGCGCCGCTTCGTCTTCGCCGCGCACGATCTGATGCATGTGGGCCGCGTTACTGCTGCAGCCGATGTCCTTGAGCAGGAGGGCGTAGTACAGATCGCTCAGCTGGATCTGCGACAAACCGACCTGCGCCCCTATGCGCATGCCAAGGATGCAACTCCGCAGGGCATGTCCAGGCATCGCACCCTCGGTCATGTCGAGCGCGAAGGAAAGGGCAGAGATGAGCTCGGGCATGTCGATGCGCCCTTGTTCTTCTGCACGTTCTCCTTGGCGCAAACTCCGCGCGGTCATGCTGTAGGGCACACTGTTCCTATTCGGAGCCGTGTTAACAGATGTTAACTTGGCGAATCTCGTCGTTGAGGCGCAGAGCACATGCACTGTGTCCTGTCGTATCTACTCTTTGGAGCGATGCCGTGTTTCAGGTTGGCGGAACAGAATTCTCGTGCAGGTTGAAGCATTTTGTCGTGCGGGTCATACCTTTTGTGCTACGAGTCATAGCTAATTCTGACTCAACTCCTGTAGGAAACCATTCCCCAGAAGTCGCAAGCTGCCGTGAGTGGTTGTAGGCGGGGTACTGAGAATCGCCTTCACCTGGCATGCCGCACCCGCGTTAACCGGACACTCAACTCCGTAGATGGAAGCTTGCTGCATCGAGCTTGTACCGGTGCCTCTCCCGGAGTTGCCTCTCTCGGAGCCCCTTGCTCCTTCCGGACAGCGGCATCGATTCCAACGCGTACGTCTCGGAATCGACGGGGAGTGCAACGGAATGTGGGAGAGAGGCCAGCCTGATCCTGCCATTCTGGATCTATCGGCAAAGGGCTACGATCTGTTGATCGAAGCGCACAGTACAAAGGTGGCGGATGGTGGGCCCACCAGGACTTGAACCTGGAACCAGCGGATTATGAGTCCGATGCTCTAACCAATTGAGCTATAGGCCCGTAATCGGATTCTACAGCGCTTGACCCCATGCTGGTCAGGATCAAGCTCGCACTCCGAGCAAAGGTCAAAGATGGCGGGCGGGTCCAATCCTCGCCGTCACTTGCACCAACACATTGAAGTTACTTGTCTCCGGTTGACCCCGGGGTGACGTTCGCATCCTCCGGTGCCGACGGATTGAGATGTCCGGTAGCGTTCTCAGGCGTATGTGACTTTACGTCTGCCTTGCCCGGGCCTGCGGTTCCAGGATTTCCACCCTTTGCCCCCGATGGCGTTGCGCCGGTCTGTTCTTTCGAAGGCTCTTCTGCGGGATGCTGCTTTTCGTCGCTCATCATCATGGTTCTCCCGTGCAATAGGACTCGTCGCGTGGAGCGATCGTTGCTCAGGGCAGCCCGACCATAGAATCGAGAGATGGATGTTCAGCAAGGCGCGCGGGCCCTGTTTCTGGATCGCGATGGCGTAATTAACGAAGACCTTGGCTATATCTTCCGCGCCAGCGAGGTGCGGTTTGTGCCCGGCATCACCTCGCTTTGCAGGGCTGCGCAGGCGCTCGGGTACCGGATCTTTATTGTGACCAACCAGGCCGGGATTGGGCGAGGGTACTACTCGGAGGCCGATTTCAACGTCTTGATGGAGTGGATGCTTGGCGAGTTGGAGGGCGAGGGTGTGCAGATCGACAGGATTTACTTCTGCCCGTTCCATCCAGAGCACGGGCTGGGGGAGTACAAGCGGGAGCACGAGGACAGGAAACCGGGACCGGGGATGCTGCGGCGGGCGGCAAGCGAGTTTGGGGTGACGCTGGCGGACTCTGTAATGGTAGGCGACCGCTGCACCGACGTCGGGGCGGCGAATGCAGCTGGGCTGCGGCAGGCGTTCCTGCTTGCAGGCACGGAGGCGGAATGCGACGGCAGGTATCTCCCAGTCAAGCTGCTCGCGGAGGTAGAGGCGTGGCTGGTTGCTGCAGGGTAGGGTGGCGCCTGCAGGTCCGCATTGCGGCATTGGCGCCTGGCAACAACGTGCCGAGGCTTGACAAATCATCTGTCGAGAAACGCTTCAGACACTCAAACCTGGTTCGAACTCCCAACCTGAGGTATAGACCTAAGTTCCCTGTTTCTGAGGGTTTGACACATTACGGAGGTTGGAATACCCCCGCGTTTACCCTATTCTTCGCACCGTTCCTTGCCCAAAAGCACGCGCGAGTTCAGCCCCGGTCACAATGCCTCTACAATTATCTGCATGGAAGTTATCGACACCGCTCTCACCGATGTAAAGCTGCTTCGTCCCCGAATCTTCGGTGACGAACGCGGCTGGTTCACCGAAGTGTTCAGCCAGCAGACCTTCACCTCCGCTGGGATCGACAAAGCCTTTGTCCAGGACAATCAGTCCTTCTCGAGCAAGGGCGTTCTGCGCGGTCTGCACTACCAGATCGGCAAACCGCAGGGCAAGCTCCTCCGTGTCCTTTCCGGTCATATCTGGGACGTCGCTGTCGACCTTCGCTCAGACTCGCCGCAGTTCGGCCAGCACGTCGGCGTTCACCTGAAGCGCCTCGCACCGACCGATCCCATCGAGATGATCTGGATCCCCGAAGGCTTCGCTCACGGCTTCCTCGTCCTCTCAGATACCGCAGAGGTCCTCTACAAGACCACCGACGTCTATTACCCTCAAGGGGAGCGCTGTGTCGTCTGGAACGATCCCGCCCTAGCCATCTCCTGGCCGCTCGACCTCCTCGACGGAGCCCCCCAGGTCAGCGCCAAGGATGCAATCGGCTCTCTGCTTGCCGAGGCCGACATCTGCTAGAGTCTTGCCCTATGGCCATGGAAGATATGCGGGCGATCTTGCGTTCCTCCCTCGGGCGCAGCCTTCATGCGCTGGGCGAGGCCGATCGGCTGGCTGCGGCGTGGCCGGTGGCATGCGGGCGGGCGATGGCGGCGCATGGGGAGATTGCTGGATTCTTCGAGGGCACGGTGTCCGTCACGGTGACAGATGCAGCATGGCTCTCGCAGATGATGTCGGTGCGCAGCATCCTCCAGAACGACCTGGCCCGCATCTCCAGGGTGAAGGTCACCGCGATACACTTTGATTTGAAGAGGTAGATGGCGATGAGTGATATAGGGCAGGTGACGCTCGATGAGGTGCGTCACGTGGCGCAGCTTGCAAATCTTGAGCTGACCGCGGAGGAGTTGCCACATATGCAGCGCGATCTGAATGCGGTGCTTAGCTACATAGCGCAGTTGAATGAGCTGGATACAGCTGGCGTGCCTGCGATGGCCCAGGTCTCCGAGATTCAGGTCTCCGGGATTCAAGCCTCTGGAATCCAGAAGGGCCAGATGATGGGAAGCGCAGTGCATTTGGCCGGCGAGACGCTGCGACCGGATGCGATTGCGCGGTCGCTGGATCGCGCGGCGGTGATGGCGGTTGCGCCCGAGACGGATGGGAAGTTCTTCAAGGTGCCCAAGGTGATTGAAAGGTAAGAGCAGCGAGAGGCAGTTCAGGGCAGCAAAGAGCAGCAAGGAAAAGCAAGGAACAGCAAGGAACAGCGGGTGAGTGGTTTGACGACGGCGATCAAGCAGGGTTTGACGATTTATGAAGTGCGGGCGGGGATTGAGGGCCGGTCAACGACGGCAACTGCGATTGCCGAAGAGCATTACGCGCGCATCGCGGCGGGGGACGGTGCGGCGAGCGGGGGCATCCACAGCTTCCTGGCGCTAAGCCGACAGCGGGCGCTGGCCAGGGCGGCGATGATCGACGATCTTGCAAGGGTGGGCGACCCGCTGCCGCTGCTTGCGGGCGTGCCAGTAGGAATCAAGGACGTGTTAGCGATGCAGGGCAGCCCGGCGACCGCGGGTTCGAAGATCCTGGCTGGGTATATGCCGCCCTATGACGCGACGGCGGTGAAGAAGCTTGAAGCGGCAGGGGCGGTGCTGCTGGGCAAGCTGAACTGCGATGAGTTTGCGATGGGGTCGTCGAATGAGAACTCGGCATATGGGCCGGTGCGGAACCCGCGTGCGCTCGATCGAGTTCCGGGTGGATCGAGTGGCGGTTCAGCGGCGGCAGTCGCGGCGGGGTTTGCGGTGGCGACCCTGGGGACGGACACCGGGGGGTCGATCCGGCAACCCGCAGCATTTTGCGGAGTTGTGGGTGTTCTGCCAACGTATGGGCGGGTGAGCCGGTTTGGGTTGATTGCGTTTGCGTCATCGCTCGACCGAGTGGGGCCGGTAACGAATACGGTGAAGGATGCTGCCACAGTATTGAACGTTCTTGCGGGAGAAGACCCGCTCGATGCGACTTCCTCGGACCGGCCGGTCAATGACTATGTGGGCGCATTGCAGGAGCCAGTGGCGGGGCTGCGCGTCGGGGTGCCGGCGGAGTACTTCGGCGAAGGGCTGGATCCAGAGGTGCGCGCTGCTGTCGAGAAGACAATTGCGCAGCTTGAGGCTGCAGGCTGCGTCGTGACCCCGGTGCATCTGCCGCACACGAAGTATGCCGTGCCGACGTATTACGTGATCGCGACGGCGGAGGCTTCGTCCAACCTGTCGCGCTTCGATGGAGTGCGATTTGGGTTGAGGTCGGATGAGGCAAAGACGCTTTCGGCGATGTACAAGAAGTCCCGTGACGAGGGTTTCGGGGCCGAGGTGAAGCGCCGGATTCTGTTGGGGACATACGTGTTGAGTGCAGGGTATTACGACGCGTATTACAGGAAAGCACAGCAGGTCAGGGCGCTGATTACACGCGATTTCCTGGAAGCGTTCGCGAAGGTGGATGTCATCGTCGGGCCCATGACGCCGACGGCGGCGTTCAAGATTGGCGAGAAGGCCGACGATCCCATGGCGATGTACCTGGCTGACATTTATTCGGTGGCGGCGAGTCTGGCGGGTATCTGCGGAATGTCGGTGCCTTGCGGGACGACTGGGGATGGACTGCCGATCGGGGTGCAAATTATGGGCAGGCACTTCGATGAGGCTACGATGTTGCGGGTGGGGGCGGCTGTTGAGGCTGCGCAGGCGCGATGACGGGCCAGGCGCGATTGTGGTGGCAGGACGGGATCGTCTACCAGATCTATCCGCGGTCCTATCAAGACTCGAATGGGGACGGGATTGGCGATCTCCCCGGGATTGAGTCGAGGCTGGATTACCTGGTCGCGCTGGGTGTGGATGCGATCTGGATTTCGCCGTTCTACCCATCGCCCATGGCGGATTTCGGTTATGACGTTGCGGACTATATCGGCGTCGATCCGATCTTTGGCACGTTGGCAGACTTGGACAAGCTGATTGAGGCCGTGCATGCGAAGGGCTTGAAGTTGATTCTCGACTTTGTGCCAAACCATAGCTCGGACCAGCATTCGTGGTTTCTGGAATCGCGGTCGTCGCGGGAGAACCCAAAGCGGGATTGGTACCTGTGGCGTGATGGCAAGGCCGATGGTGGGTATCCCAACAATTGGATGAGCAACTTTGGCGGGCCGGGATGGACGTGGGACGAGGGGACGCAGCAGTTCTATTACCACTCATTTCTAAAGGAACAGCCAGACCTGAATTGGCACAATCCGGAGGTCCGCGCGGCGATATATGACTCGATGCGGTTCTGGCTGGATAAAGGCGTTGACGGATTCCGGATGGACGTACTTTGGCTGCTGATCAAGGACCCGGAGTTTCGCGACAACCTTCCGAATCCTGAGTGGAGGCCAGGCGAATCGAGCTTCTGGAGCGTGCTGCCAACATATACCGCGGACCAGCCGGAGACACACGTGATTGTGGCCGAGATGCGGGCAGTCCTTGATAAGTACGAGCAGCGCGTGCTGATTGGGGAGATCTATCTGCCGCTGCCCGAACTGGTGCGGTACTACGGGGTGGCGGAGAACGGGCAGCTTGATGGGGCGCAGATGCCATTCAATTTTCGACTGATCCAGACGGATTGGAATGCGGATAAGATTGCGGCGCTGATCCACGAGTATGAAGGCGTTCTGCCGCCAGGAGCGTGGCCGAACTGGGTGATGGGGAACCATGACCAGCCGCGGATTGCGACGCGGATCGGAGTGGACCAGGCGCGGGCTGCGGCAATGCTGCTGCTGACGCTGCGTGGGACGCCGACGGTCTACTACGGCGAAGAGCTTGGGATGCTGAATGGCAGGATTTCGCCGGAGCAGGTGCAGGATCCGGCGGAGAAGAACCAGCCCGGAATTGGCATGGGGCGCGATCCGGAGCGGACGCCGATGTTATGGGATGCGAGCGCGGGCGGGGGATTTACGACCGAGGTTCCCTGGCTGCCTCTGAATGCGGAGCGAGGTACGGTGAACGTGGCGGGCGAGCTGGAAGAGCCGCGGTCGATGCTGGCACTCTATCGAAGGCTGATCGAGTTGCGGCGCATGCATCCGGCGCTGCATGCGGGGGAGATCCATGATGTGCGTTCGAAGCGTGGAGTGCTGGCGTATACGCGGTCGGTGCCGGGTTCGGAGAACAGATTCCAGGTGCTGCTGAATCTGAGCCACGAGGTGCAGACGGTGACGTGCGATCACGGGCATATCGTGTTGACCACGATTATGGATGGGGCGGGGTCGCCGGTGGGCGGGCCGGTCGTGATTGAGGTAGGTGAAGGATTGCTGATTCAGCTGAATTGATAGCATCCAGATGTGAGCTCGTCGTTCCTATGCATCGCAGAAGCGCCATAACAGGGCACATTGACGGCTGCTGTGATGCCGGAGCAATGAGTCAGTAGCCTCCGGAACGTTGGATTCGGTCCTTATTTTCCATGACCAGTTTGAGGAAGTCGCGTTGGATGGGGCCGGTATTGTCAGGGTTCCAGGCGATGGAGATACCGATGTGGGTGGTTTCCGGCTCGATGCTGGCGAAGATGACTCCGGGGGTGCGCAGGTGGCGTGCGCCTGAGGGGACCATGGCGATGCCTTCGCCGGATTCGACAAGGGTGAGGACGCCGGACCAGGTGGAGGATGTATTGACGATTCGGGGCGAGTAACCAGCCCGGGTGCAGAGGCCGATGATGCCGTCGAAGAGAGCGGGGGTGGCGCTGCGTTCGCACATGACGAAGGGTTCGGTGGCGAGTGCGGCGATCTGGACGGAGGGTGCGGCAAGCGGGTGATCGACGGGGAGCGCGACAACGACGGGGTCGCCGTAGAGGAGTTCGGCACGGAGACTGCGATTGTAAGGGGCTTCGAGAGGCCGGCAGAAGCCGACGTCGATCTTGCCGGTGAGGAGCGCGTCCATTTGAATCCAGGTGTGCATCTCATAAAGCGACAGCCGGACCTGGGGGTAGAGCTTCCGGTACTCACGGATGATGCGGGCAAAGAATCCGCCTGCGCCCCAGGGAAAGAAGCCGATGCCAAGGGTGCCGACTTCGCCTTTGAGCGAGCGACGGGTAAGGTCAATCGCGCGTTCCGAAGCGAGCAGCGTCTTGCGGGCCTCGGCAAGAAAAAGCTCGCCCTGCGGTGTCAGCCTGGCGCGTCTTTGAGTACGATCAAGGAGCGGACCTCCGATTTCGTGCTCAAGGTCTGCTATTTGTTCGCTGATCGCGGATTGGGATATGTGGAGCTCCTGGCTGGCTTTGCTGAAGGTGCCAAAGTCCGCAACCGCGCAAAAGTAGCGAAGGTGTCTGAGTTCCATATCTTCTTCCTCGTTTGAGGATAATATCGGATTTTCCGATCGGTGGATTCGGAACAAAGTGCGAAACCAGCCAATCCATGGCGATGTCTAACTTCCAGCACCAAAAGTCAGCAGGCGAGGCACTTTTTACCTATGTGGATTGTTCGGATCGCCCTAACTCGACCCTACACCTTCATCGTTCTGGCGATCTTGATCCTTATTGCTGCTCCCGTTGTGATTCTCAGCACACCGACGGACATATTTCCCAGCATTAACATTCCGGTCATCTCGATTGCATGGTCCTATACGGGTTTGAACCCTGAGGAGCTTGAAGGTCGTCTGACGACTCCTTACGAGAAGGTGCTGACGACGCTTGTCGACAACGTGCAGCACATTGAGTCGACGACTATTGCGGGCCAGGTAATCGTAAAGGTTTACCTGCAGCAGGGTGCGAGTCTGGATACGGCGAACTCGCAGGTGTCGAGTGCGTCGGAGTTTATTCTGCGCAGCCTGCCACCAGGGACCTTGCCGCCGCAGATCATCAACTTTTCCGCTTCGAGCGTTCCGATTCTGCAGATCGGGCTTTCGGGTAAAGGGCTTACCGAGCAGCAGTTGAACGACTACGGGTTGAACTTCGTTCGTACGCAGTTGGTGACGGTGCCGGGCGCCGTAATTCCAAATGTGTATGGCGGTAAACAGCGCACGATCGTGATCAACATGGATCCGAAGGCGCTGCAGGCCAAGGGACTTGCGCCGAGTGATGTATTGAACGCGCTAGGCCAGCAGAACGTTACCCAGCCGGGGGGCACGGCGAAGATTGGGGTGGCTGAGTACGACATCCAGATCAACTCTTCGCCGGTCACGATAGAGGGGCTCGCAAACCTGCCCATCAAACAGGTCGGCGGATCGACCATCTATCTGCGGGACATCGGGTCGGTGAGCGACGGCAGTATTCCGCAGACGAACATTGTTCGTCAGGATGGCCATCGCGGCGTGCTGGCAGTAGTGCTCAAGTCGGGCACGGCGTCGACGCTCTCGGTTGTAAGCCAGGTGAGGGCACTGCTGCCACGCATTGCTCTGACGCTTCCTAAGGAACTGGTGATGACGCCGATCGGCGATCAGTCCATCTTCGTTCGCGGATCGATCGTTGGCGTGATTCGCGAGATGATCATTGCCGCTGTCCTGACGGGTCTGATGATCCTGCTCTTTCTCGGAAGCTGGCGCAGCACGATCATCATCGCGATCTCGATACCGCTTTCGATCCTCACGTCGGTGATCGTGCTGGGCTTGTTGGGACAGACGATCAACATTATGACGCTTGGCGGACTAGCGCTCGCGGTAGGCATCCTGGTTGACGACGCTACGGTAACGATCGAAAACATAGAACGATACCTTGAGGAAGGCAATCCCCTCAACGAGGCGATTCTCGAAGGCGCGGCGCAGATCTCGGTTCCAGCGCTCGTGTCGACGCTGTGCATCTGCATCGTGTTTCTGCCGATGTTCTTTCTAAGCGGCGTGGCGCGCTATCTTTTTGTGCCGCTGGCTGAGTCTGTGGTGTTCGCGATGCTTGCGTCCTATGTTCTTTCGAGGACGCTGGTACCGACGCTGGCGATGTACCTGTTGAAGGCGCACGACCACAACGCGGTCCGGTCGAACAACATCCTGGCCCGTTTTCAACGCGGTTTTGAACGCCTCTTCGAGAGCGTTCGTTCCAGTTACCAGGACCTTCTGGGTCGGCTGGTAAGTATGCGGTTGATCTTCGTGCCGATATTCCTGCTGTGCTGCCTCTGCGCATTTCTGCTGGTGCCATTCCTCGGCCAGAACTTCTTCCCCTCCACGGATAACGGTGCGTTCATTTTGCATCTACGTGCCGCGAGCGGAACACGTATTGAAGAGACTGCGCGCATCTGCGATCTGGTGGAGCAGGACATTCGCAGCCAGATTCCAGCGGGCGAGATCGACAATATCGTCGACAACATTGGCCTGCCCTACAGCACGCTGAACACGCAGCACGCCACCTCGGGACTTTGGGGCGCAGGCGATGCAGACATCACGGTTTCGCTGAAGGAAGATCATCATCCCACGGCCAATTATGTGGCGGCGCTGCGCAAGAGCCTGCCGGGTGCGTTTCCTGGCAACATCTTCTACTTCTTGCCGTCGGACATCGTGACCCAGATCCTAAATTTCGGCCTGCCCGCGCCAATCGATATTCAATTCGAAGGTCAGGATGTTCCTGCGAATCGCGTCGTTGCGAATAGGGTCCTTGAACAGTTGCATAGTGTTCCAGGACTAGTGGACCTGCGGATCCAGCAGCCGGATGACTATCCCGTGCTGACGGTCGATGTGGACCGCACCAAGGCGCAGCAGGGGGGACTTACTGAGAAGGACGTAGGCGGGAGTTTGCTTAACATCCTGAGCGGAAGCACCCAGCTTTCACCGCAGTTCTTTCTGAACTATAAGAACGGCGTGAACTACTCGATTGTGGCGCAGACGCCGCAGTACGATATCCAGTCGCTGAACGATCTACGTAACATCCCGATTACATCGCCGACCGCGGCGCATCCGGAGATCCTTGCCGATGTGGCGAGCATTGCGCGGAAGTCGGAGATGCCGGTGATCTCGCACTACAACATTCGGCGGACGCTGGATATTTACGGAAATATCCAGGGACGCGATCTTGGGTCGGTCGGTAAAGCGATCCAGAAGATTGTGGATGCAAACCGAAAGGATCTTCCGCGAGGCAGCTTCCTGCGTGTCCGTGGGCAGATTGAGACGATGAACTCGTCTTACTTCGGGTTGATTGCCGGACTTGCGTTTGCGATTGTGCTCGTCTACCTGCTGATCGTAGTGAACTTCCAATCGTGGCTGGATCCGTTCATCATCATTACCGCGCTACCTGCGGCGCTGGCCGGAATCGTGATCTTTCTCTTCACGACCCAGACGACGCTCAGTGTTCCGGCGCTGATGGGCGCGATCATGTGCATGGGCGTTGCAACGGCGAACAGCATCCTGGTCGTGTCGTTTGCGAAGGACCGGCTGGACAACCATGGCGATGCGATCAAGGCGGCGATCGAGGCTGGGGCAACACGTTTTCGACCGGTCATGATGACGGCCCTGGCAATGATCATCGGCATGATTCCGATGGCGTTGGGAGCGGGTGAAGGCGGCGAGCAGAATGCTCCGCTCGGTCGTGCTGTGATTGGCGGCTTGTTCTTTGCGACGATCGCGACGTTGATCTTCGTGCCTGCCGTATTTGCCTTGTTGCATGGGCGGCGCAAGCCGGGTGGCAGCAATCAAACGTCCCCGGTTTCTCCGGTCGAGGAACCTGTCGCCGCATGAGCCTAGCGCCTAGCTAAAGAATCTGCTTCATATGAGGAATCAATGACGAACCAGGACGGAACGAACACCGATATAAGCAGCCCCGCCGGACGTGCAGCACTCGACGCACCACCTGCGCGGGGATTAACGCGCGGCACGTGGATCGGTCTGATCGTGGTGGTGCTGGTGCTTGCGGCCATTGTTGTGCTTGGGATTGCTTCTCGGTCGCATCAGCAGGGTGTCCTCGAGCAGGAGAACAAGCAGTCTTCGGTGAGTGATGTGCAGATCATTCATCCTTCAGGCTCGAACGTCTCCGATGAGATCGCCCTGCCGGGGAACACGCAGGCATTCATGGATACGCCGATTTACTCGCGTACGAGCGGCTATCTGAAGAGCTGGAACTTCGACATTGGCGCGCATGTGCGCAAAGGGCAGTTAATGGCGCAGATCGAGACGCCGGAATTGGACCAGCAGTTGCAGGTCGCGCAGGCCGATCTAAAGAGCTCGCAGGCGAACCTTGATCTTGCGGTCTCGACGGCGGCAAGGTATCAGAATCTGTTGAAGACGAATTCGGTTTCGAAGCAGGAGACGGATGTTGCAACAGGGGATGAGGCAGCCAAGCGCGCGGCGAGGGATGCGTCTGAGGCAAACGTGCGACGCTTGACGCAGCTACAGTCGTTCGAGAACGTGTATGCCCCGTTCGACGGGATTGTAACGGCCCGCAACACGGACATCGGGGCGTTGATCGAAGCCGGTGCGAACACAGTACCAAAAGAGCTGTTTCATGTGGCAGCGATGGGGAAGATGCGCGTGTTTGTTGCTGTGCCCGAGGCATACTCGGCATCGATCAAGGATGATTCCGAAGCGACGCTGACGCTCGACGAGTACCCGGGGCAGAAGTTTACCGGCGAGGTTGCGCGCAACTCGAACCAGATCGATCCGGCGTCGCGCACGTTGAACGTTGAAGTGGACATCGATAACCAGAAGCATGAGTTGCTGCCGGGAGCCTACGTGTTTGTGCACTTCAAGGTTCCTCAGCATGTAACTTCGCTGACGATCCCTTCGAACACGCTGCTGTTTCGGAGCCAGGGACTGCAGGTTGCTACGGTAGTTGGAGGCAAGGTGCATCTTGTGCCGGTGAAGATTGGCAACGACATGGGCGCGACAGTTGAGATTGCTTCAGGATTGCAGGCGTCTGACCAGGTGATTGTGGATCCCTCGGACTCGATCTCTGAAGGCCAGTCGGTCCACATTGCGGAAGCCGGTG
This sequence comes from Acidobacteriaceae bacterium, assembly GCA_903642265.1. Classification (GTDB taxonomy): domain Bacteria; phylum Acidobacteriota; class Terriglobia; order Terriglobales; family Acidobacteriaceae; genus Edaphobacter. The sequence goes on from CAHJWN010000027.1 coordinate 27,251, forward strand.
CGGCGGCGCAGACGGGTGCGAAGTAATGGGGCGGAGCTTGCGCATCTTGACGGGGGTTTTGGGAGCGGCATCGCTGCTGCTCTCTGGGTGCATGGTTGGCCCGAAGTATGTGAAGCCAACGGTTCCGCTAGCGCCGGCTTACAAGGAGAACAAGAGCGAAACGTCCAAGGAAGGCAACTGGCAGCCTGCGCAGCCGGCGGACACGACCCTGAAAGGCGATTGGTGGACGATCTTCAACGATGCGCAGCTCAATCAGCTGGAACCGCAGATTGCGATTTCGAACCAGTCACTGAAGGCGGCTGCGGCGCGACTGGTTGAGGCGCGTGCGCAGATTCGGTACAACCACTCGTTTCTGTATCCGACCATCGGGACCTCACCGTCTGTGATTGGCGAGCGCGAATCGAACGAACGGCCCTACTTCACTGCGCCACTTACAAATACCGGGCTGGCCGACCTGCAACTTCCGCTGGACTTGAGTTACGAGATCGACCTGTGGGGGCGTATACGGCGTACCGTGAATGCCTCGAAAGAAGAAGCGCAGGCGAGCGCTGCAGACCTGCAAACGGCGCTGCTGAGTCTGCAGTCAGAACTTGCTGTGGACTATTTCGAAGCGCGTGCGAACGATGCCGATGAAAAGCTGCTGCTCGATACGGTGAAGAGCTACGAAGAGGCCTACCGGATTACAAACAATCGCTTCCAGGGCGGCGTGGCGGGCGAGTCGGACGTGGACCAGGCCAAGACGCAGCTTGAGAGTGCGCGGGTGCAGGCCAGCGATGTCAATATTCAGCGGGCGCAGTATGAACATGCAATTGCGGTGCTGCTGGGAAGACCGCCGGCCGAGTTTACGCTGGTGCAGATGCCGCTTGATACGCGGCCACCGGCGATTCCAACGGGGCTGCCTTCGGAACTGCTGGAACGCCGGCCGGATATTGCAGCGGCCGAGCGTCGCGTGAACGAAGCGAACGAACGGATTGGCATTGCACGCGCGGCTTACTTTCCGACGCTCGACATTTCTCTGCTTGCGGGCTTTGAAAGCACTGCAATTGCGACGCTGGTTCGTGGATCAAACTTCATCTGGGGCGCAGGACCGACGCTCTCGCAGACAATCTTCGACGCGGGCCGGCGCGGCGCCGTCTCGCAGCAGGCGATTGCCGGCTATGACGAGGAGACGGCCAACTATCGGCAGACGACGCTGACGGCGTTTCAGCAGGTGGAGGATAACCTTGCGGTGCTGCACACGCTAACGCTTGAAGCAAAGCAGCAGCATGATGCAACGGTCGCCGCCCAGGCTGCAGAGCGGATCTTCAATAATCGATATGTTGGCGGCATCGACACGTACCTGCAGGTGGTGACGGCCCAGACGACAGCGCTGCAAAATGAGCGCAACGAGATTGCGATTGAGCGTCGGCAGATGGATGCAAGTGTGCTGCTGGTGAAGGCACTTGGCGGTGGATGGACGACTGCACAGCTGCCGAAGTACTGAGCTACTTCTGCGCGCAGGGCTGTGTTAACAATCGGCTGCTAAGATCATCGCGATGTCTTCCTTTGACTCTGCACGTCGCGATCTGCTTCGTCTTTCCGGCCTGGGTATAGCCGCTGTGGTTCCTGGAGCGGCGCACGCCGGACTGCGACACCCGGCTGTAGTCGCTCCTCCAACCATTCTGTTCGACATACGAGCTTATGGGGCGGTGGGCGACGGCACGACGCTTGATACGACGGCGATCAACGCTGCGATTGCGGCTGCGGCCGCGGCGGGTGGGGGCACGGTCTATTTTGCTGCGGGAACGTGGCTCGTCTTTTCGATTCGGCTGAAGAGCAACGTCGAGCTTTACCTGGCGCAGGGTGCAGTGCTGCTGGCCGCAGACTCGCCACTGCCGGGGCAGACGACGGGCTATAAGGGCGGCACCTACGATACAGCCGAGCCAAAAACCGCGTACGACGCTTACCAGGACTATGGGCATAATCACTGGCATAACTCCCTGCTGTGGGGCGAAGACCTGCACGATCTTGCGATTACCGGGCCCGGGTTGATCCATGGCAAAGGGCTTTCGAACGGACGCGACTGGGTGAAGGAAGTCGTACCGTTCAAAGCGGAGCAGGCTGGGGTTGGGAACAAGACGATCGCGCTGAAGAACTGCCGCAACGTGATCTTTCGTGACTTCTCCATTCTGAAGGGTGGTCACTTCGGGCTGCTGCTAACAGGCGTCGATAACGTGACTATCGATAACTTGAAGATCGATACGGACCGTGATGGGATGGACATCGATTGCTGCCGGAATGTGCGGGTGTCGAATTGCACGGTGAATTCGCCATGGGACGATGGCATATGCCCAAAGAGCAGCTTCGCGCTGGGGTATGCACGCGCTACCGAGAATGTGACGATCACTAACTGTTATGTGACCGGGACGTATGAGATCGGGTCGGTGCTCAATGGCACGTGGAAGAAGTTTGCCGAGGGGTTCAGGATCCCGCGAATTGGCAGGATCAAGTGCGGGACTGAGTCGAATGGCGGGTTCAAGAACATCACGATTTCGAACTGTGTGTTTGAAGGGTGTGAGGGGATTGCGCTTGAAAGCGAGGACGGGGCGCTGCTCGAAGACGTGACGATCTCAAACGTTACGATGCGGGACAATGTCTCGGCGCCGCTGTTCTTCAGGCTGGGAGCGCGGCTGCGTGGGCCACAGGAGAGCACGCGGGTGGGCACGCTGCGGCGAGTGCTGGTGAACAATCTGGTGAGCTATAACGGCGGGTCGGATGTGTGCTCAATCCTGACGGGTATACCGAGCCACGCGCTTGAAGACATCCATCTCTCGAATATCTTCATCGAGCATAAGGGCGGGGCCGCGGCGGGGCGCGCGTTGATTCGGCCACCGGAGAATGAGGGCTCCTATCCCGATCCGGGGATGTTCGGACCGATGCCTTCCCAGGGGTTCTTCCTGCGCCATATCCGGAACCTCGAGATGCGTCATGTGGAGGTGCGGCCGTCCAACGTCGACGCGCGGCCTTCGTTTTATCTCGAGGACGTGGTGCGTGCAGACTTCCTTGCCGTCACCGCACCTGCAAGTTCGGAGATCCAGGCATTCCGGTTGAACAGGGTGACTGATTTGCGGATCGGGCTAAGCCGGGCGGCAAAGGATGTTCAGGTGGACTCAGTGGATGAACGGTCGTTGTAGGAGCGCGCGAGCGATCGTAGGGCGGAAGACAGCGGATTCTATAGAGCATTTGTGTTCGCCACGGCCATCGTGTTCTTATCGGTTCTGGCAGCCGCCGTTTTGTTCGGTCACTCGTGACAACCAAGACACAATCAGGAGAAGTTATGAACTACCACATTACCCGTGGCACCCAGATTTACGGCCCCTACACGGTTGCCGATCTTCAGCGCTACGTCGCTTCAGGCCATATCTTGCCGACTGATCTCGCCAAGGGTGAGGACACCGGGGAGAGTGTTCCGGTATCGCAACTCCTGAAGCCGGCTGGGCAGTCTTCAGCATTTGCTCCCACACCGTACCAGGGCGAGTTCCAAGGTGGAGGCGCGCTGCCGGTCATGGGATACCAGGGTGCGTATGCGCAGCCGGCAGGTGGGGACGCCGGGGCACAATTCAGCGACCCGCCGAATTTGAGCTGGGGTCTGGTGCTGCTGTTTGACGCGCTGACCTGCGGGTTCTTTCAGATGGTCTGGAACATCATTTTTTCTGCATGGATGCGGCGGGTGCAGCCGAACAGCATGGCGCTGTTCTACTACATCGGTGGATATGTACTTGGAATTGCCTACTCGGTGGGATACGTGCCTGTGTTTATGGAGCAGATGCGCCACGCATTGGCGCACGACGGATTGGTTGCGCCACACGTGGCACACCAGGCTTTGATGTACCTCCTGGCGGCGGCTGGCTGGGTGTTGAAGCTGGTTGCGCGTTTCACGATGAAAAGCTCGCTTGAAGAGCACTACAACACAGTTGAGCCCATTGGACTGAGGCTGAATGGCGTGCTGGTGTTCTTCTTTGGCGGGCTGTATATCCAGTCGCAGCTGAACAAGGTAAACCAGATCAAGCAGGCGATGCGTTACCGTGGGGCGGCTTACTAGGCGCCTTTGAATTTGGTACAGACGCAAAATCCCTTCGGGGATGACAAAGAACAAGGCAGAGCTTTTCTGGAAATAAAGGAAGCGTTACAGGTGGTAGAAGTGGTCAGCTCCGACGACTAGGGCGAGGGTGATGGCGGCGATGGCGATCTCGCCAAGGGCGCCAACCAGGAACGGGCGTGCTCCCTGCTTGAAGAGGTCGCGCAGGTTGGTGCGGAGACCGACGCCGGCAAAGGTGAGCAGAAAAGCCCAGCGACTGAGATTGCCGAGTGCGGCAAGCTGCGGTTTGGTGAAGCCGAGCCAGGCAAACTGGGCCGTGTGTGGGTAGAGCTTCGGATCGAGGGTGCCAAGCGTTGCGAGCACCGAGATCAGGATGAAGCCGAGGACAAATTTGGGGAACTTGTTCCAAAGGAAGGCTGCCTTGTTTTGCAGCTGCGCCTGGTTGGCAGCACTGGCGAGGCCTTTGCGCGCCCATTGGATGGCGTAAGCAAGAACGACGAAGCCGATCAAAGCGTTGCGGCAGGTCTTGGCGAGGACTGCGTACTTTCCTGCTTCGTCGGAGAAGAGAGCGCCGGCTGCGGTGGCTTCGGCAGTGTTGTCGACGGCTAGGCCGGCCCAGATACCGTAGGCGTGGTTCGACATGTGGAGCGCATGGCCGATGGCCGGGAATGCAAAAAGGCTTATTGCCCCGAGAGCAAGAATGGCGGCAATGGCGGTGGAGGTGTCCTGCTCATCGGCTTCGATGGCGCCCTGGGTGGCAATGATGGCGGAGACGCCGCAGACGGAGGAGCCGACAGCCAGCAACGTCGTGAGTTTAGGACCGAGATTGAAGGCGCGGCCGAGCCAAGTCATGAAGGTGAGCGAGAGGACGAAGGCGATCGCGACGAGGAGGAGCGAGATACCGCTGAGCTTGAGGATGTCGCCGAGCAGGAAGCGTGCGCCAAGCAGGATGATGCCAGCCTTGAGCCAGAACTCATAGGTGGCGACGCCGGGGCGAAAAATCTTTGCAAGGCCGACCGTGTTCGCGATGACGATGCCGAAGATGATGGCCCACATGACGTACTCGATGTTGGGGAAAGCGATGTGGCGCGCCTTGGTGTAGGTGTTGATGGCGTGCTCGACGAACTTGCCGGCGTAGCCGACGGCGAAGAGCAGCAGGATGCCGGGGATGAGGCCGAGGAGCGAGGCCTTTTGCTCAGGAACAGCATGAGGAGCGTGCGGCGGGTAGGATTCGCGCAGGTCGGGCAGGGTGGATGAGATCGACATATTTACTCCTGAATGCTTTGAGCCTCTTTGGTGCCCATTCATCGCGATCTAGCCGCGGCGAATGGGGCACGGCTGCATGGGCGAGGGTTGCGCCCTACCAGGTGACAGATTTGATGATGCCGAAGCGGACGAAAAGGGCGAGTGCAAGCGAAAGGATGACGGCCCAGGTATCGAGCGAGAAGATGGATTTCTTCAGAGGCATGGAGCGTGCTCCTTTGGGAGTGGTGAATGTGCGGAGCGCAGGTAGCGATCGCATGGCGAACAAATTTGAGAATAGGGAGTGCGGGCGGTTGAACTAGCTACAACAACAGCGCATTGTCGTGAGGCGCGAGGCCGTGCAGCGCCGAGAGAGCAGGCTGATGACGGGATGGCCGGTAGAGATCACGATGTTCGAAGTGTTACACGCCCGCGCCGAACGATCAAGTACCCGCGCCGAACGATCAAGTAGAGCACTGAAGCGTCGTCAATTTGCACCAGCCCTTGCCAAGTCTTTCCGCGAACGCTTACCTTTCCCGTCACAGTCGATTTCACCTCGGCAGTTCTGAAAGGACTACCCGTTGCGCCGCGTATATTCCAGACTCTGCTCCTCCCGATACAGCACCGTGTTTGTGCTGCTCGCTCTGCTAACGGTGTGCCTCTTTACCGCATGTTCGGCTCATGCCCAAACGGCTGCGGAATTCAAGAAGGCCCGCGAACTCCCCCTGTTTCCCAGCTTCAAGAACCCACTTGCGCTGAATGATCCTGCCACCGGACCCGGTGTAAGTTGCCCTGACCCCGCCGTGATGTCGGAGGCAATAAAGGGTGTAAATGTCTGGTACCTGTACTGCACCGGCGACCCGCTCAACTCCAACGACAAAGATGCCAACGGCAACCTGAGGAACCACTACATTGCCACGTGGCGCTCGATCGACCTGATTCACTGGACTTATAACGGAGACGCTTTCCCTTCTGATCCATCGTGGATCGGCGTCGAGACGAATCTATGGGCACCTGCGGTGAAGTACTTCAACAAGCAGTATTACCTCTACTACGTCGCACCTGCGACTACGGCTGGAGGACCTGAAATTGGTGTTGCAACCAGCCCGCATGCAGGAGGTCCATGGACAGATCTGGGGCGTCCGGTTGTTCCTACAGAAGCGGCGCCGTGCTGCTCCGGCAGCAATCGTGCCGTGATCGATCCTGACGTGGTCACCGACGATGCCGGGCAGCGGTACATCTCGTTCGGCAGCTTCTTTGGAGGCATCGCAATCCAGAAGCTCTCGAGGGATGGCTTGACTGCTGACAAGAGCAGCGAGGTGCAGCTTGCCGTCGATAACCTGTTTGAAGGTGGGGCCTTCTACCGCCACGACGGCTGGTACTACCTCTTCGTGTCTTCGAACAACTGCTGCAATGGCTCGCTGACGGGCTACTCCGTAAATGTGGGGCGCGCACGCACACCGCTCGGCCCATTTGTCGATCGCAGCGGTCTTGCGCTTACTTCCTCCGTTGGCGGCGGCGAAAAGGCAATTGCGGCAAACGGTAATCGCTGGGTTGGACCAGGTGGAAACGTGATCTTCAAGGATGCGTCCGGACAGGACTACATGCTCTATCACGCGATTGATAGTAATGGCCCCTACTTTGACTTGTACCCCGGCTTCACTCGCAGGCCTGCGCTGATCGATCCCGTCGATTGGGTTGACGGCTGGCCCACGGTACGCAACGGTCACTGGGCTTCGGACGCTGTTGTTCCGGGGCCGGTAGCGCAGCCATACCAGATTAGCAATCGCTGGATCGATGCCAAGCCAGAGGACCGTCCGGGCGAGTCGATAGCCTCTCTCTCTGACGACTTTGATACCCGCACGCTTTCCCGGCAGTGGCACTTCATTCATCCGCAGGCGGACAACACGTACACGCTGACCGGCTCGTCGTACCAGGTCGATTCCCACGGACCTGATGAAAATGGCAATCCTAACCTGGTTTCGATTCTTGGAGAGCCCGTTCCTGCCCATGGAGATTGGATGGTGGAGACGAAGGTGACGGTCAGCCTGCCTTTTGATGGTTCGTGCTGCTACAACTACTCACAAGGTGCGCTCTTGATCTACGGCGACGATGGGAACAGCATCAAGCTCGATGTCTATGCCGACTTTGATACGCGTCAGACCGAGTTCGCCAAGCAGGTGAATCCAGTGCCGGCCAACTATCCGGATTACGGCAGTGCATATATCGGCGCGCCGGCACAGACCACCTGGCTGCGAATTGTTCGGCGCTCCAGTGCCGACGGTGAACGCTACACGGCCTACACCAGTGCCGATGGCTACAACTGGATTCACGGTACGACCTGGCTGCATCAACTGGGACCTGGAGCACAGATTGGTATTGCCGCACAGAATGCCGCGGGAGTGACTGTCAATTTTGATTACGTTCACGTGTCGCGGCTAAGGTAGCTGCAGCGTTGGTCTATGACAGAGCGGCTAATTTCATCCAGCCCTACTCTATCGGGAGATTGAGCAGGGTCACTTCGCTACACTTCGCGGGTCTCGAAAGCGGGCTGGCGGTGTGTTGCCTGCTGTCAGAAAACGAACAAACGGTGTCCGGAGGAAGCCAAGGCAGATTAGGATGCAAGTAGTAGACCCGCTTCGCGGTTCGGGACCCTAACGCAAGACATATATAGGAAGACATAAGGAGAGATCATGCAACTCGCAATGGTAGGGCTTGGGCGCATGGGCGCCAACATGGTGAAGCGCCTCGTGGCCAACGGACATGAGTGCGTGGTGTTCGACCGGTCGCCGCAGGTGGTTGACGAACTGGCGAAGGAGAAAGGCGTTACGGGTGCTTCTTCAATGGAGGACCTGATCGGCAAACTTGCCAAGCCACGCGCAATCTGGCTGATGATTCCTGCCGGCGTAGTTGAAAAGACGATTGAAGAGATTGAGCCACACCTGGAGAAGGGCGACATCCTGATCGACGGCGGCAACTCCTACTACATCGACGACATCAGCCGCGCGAAGATGCTTGCTGAGAAGGGCATCGAGTATGTCGACGTGGGCACGAGCGGAGGTGTCTGGGGTCTTGAGCGCGGTTATTGCATGATGATTGGCGGCTCGGAAGCAACGGTGCAGCATCTCGATCCGATCTTTAAGACCATCGCTCCGGGCATTGGCACGATTGATCTGACCCCTAATCGCAAGCCCAACCAGGGGACTTCCGAGCAGGGCTACCTGCACTGCGGCACAAACGGTGCAGGTCACTTCGTGAAGATGGTGCACAACGGGATTGAGTACGGCATGATGGCAGCCTATGCCGAGGGTCTCGGCGTGTTGAAGGCCGCGAACATCGGCAAGCACCTTGAAGAGGCCGATGCTGAGACCACGCCGCTGCGTGATCCTGAGCACTACCAGTACGACTTCGACCTGCCCGAGGTGACGGAGGTATGGCGGCGAGGCAGCGTTATCGCGTCGTGGCTACTTGACCTTACGGCTGGCGCGCTGATCGAAGACCCCGAGCTTTCGAAGTTTGGCGGCCGCGTTTCGGACTCTGGCGAGGGGCGCTGGACGATCAAGGCAGGTATCGACGAAGGCGTGCCGACGCCGGTGTTGACGGCTTCGCTGTATGAGCGGTTCAGTTCCCGTGGCAATGCCGACTACTCGAACAAACTGCTTTCCGCGATGCGCTTTCAGTTTGGCGGACACCACGAGAAGCCGAAGGCCTAGGAGGAAGCGGGTACGAACACTGCGGCTTGTAAAAGTTGCTGGAAACATGGGGGGGCGAGTGCGGGTTCAGTGATGTGTAGCAAGGAGGGCATCATGAACATCGCAAGCGCAAAGGCAGTGGTGGCAAAGGTTCTCACGGTTGGTTTTCTAGCAGGAGCAGTGGTGCTTTTCGCTCCGGCAAAGGCGCAGGCGCAGGAGGTCTTTGTCGGCAACGGGTTTCATTCGCGGCATCGCTTTTATGAGCGCCAGCGCATTGAGGCGTATCGGCGGCATGAGGCGTTTGTTCGTGAGCGGGAGTTTTGGCGCTTTCACCATGAACGGTTTTATGGATATCGGTAAGGTTATGGTCTGGTGACTTGGCTCCATCTTCGCCGCGGTAAAGTGGTGGGGGTGGGGCCACCCGGATGATGGTTCGGCAGATTGGTCGATCTGGAGTTGTGGTGGATCGGCCCACCTTGGCCGCGATGAAGCTGCGGCGAAGATGGGGCACCCTGGATTCTGTTGAAGCTAGAATCTGGGTGACTGCCCGGACTATGCTGACTGTCCGCACTGGTGGTGTTTTCACCGCAATTTGACGGTTATGGATCTTCGCTGTCGCCCTCTTCGACGATAGAGGAACCGCCGACCACATCGAAGGTGATGGGTTCGCCGCCGGTGAGTTGCATGGTGACGCGCATAGGCTGGCGCTGCCAGCGTGCGGGTTGGCAGGGAAGGTCGGTGCGCATTGGCTGCGGCCATGGCGCAATCTGTTTTTGGACAACCGCTTTGCGCGCGCCCAGTTGGGCAACGATCGCGTAAATGCCTCCTTTGGCAGTCTGTCCCACGCCACAATAAGCGCCATAGTCGCGAAACCATGCAACGTCTGAGACAAGTGCGTCGAAGTCGGGCAGGTGAAGCGGGGTGATGTGGCCGGTGGAGCGGTCGACGAGCAGCCATGGGCCAGGCTGCCAGACCCAGTGGTCGGTTTGGTCGGCCGGAAGAGCATCGTTGATGCGGAGGGCGCGGCGAATCGTGAAGCTGCGATCGGTTACGTCGTGGGTGTCGCCCGTGGTCCATTCACGCTGCCGGCCGTCAACCATCAAGGGACGAACCTTCAGCAGGAGCGCTTCGGCCGAAGAGGGAGCGTGGGCGGCGTCGGGCGGGGTGTAGGGGACCTTGCGAATGGAACCGAGCGTGACAGTGTGGATCTTTGGAGTTGCGGCGAACGCGCTTAGAAGGAAACAGGCGCACAGGGACAGCAGCAGGGGCACTGGAGCGAAGCGGAAGGTCTGCATGGCGGGGAGCCTAGCCCTCGGGGCGCAGAAATGCAAGCGATGGAGCGAAATCAATACCGTTTGGAGTGCGGCCTCGCTTTCCACAGAGGTATCGCCGCTGATACCAGTTTCTTCGAGCAACAGGGTTGAAGCTAGGCGCACAGCTCTGCTTGAGTAGTATCGTTGTCGTAGAGCGGGGAGAGAGATCGGGCGACTTGCCCGACAATCGCGTTCTAAGATGTTGCTTGACCGGCCAATCTGAATGACCTTTGCCCGATCTGTCTGAACGACCTATTTGAACGGCCCGAACCGGGGGCCGCTGTGACAAAAACCGCTGAAGCAACTGCTTCGCAGCGACGAGCAGAGACGAAAGGATACAAAATCTATGTGGAAACCGAATCAGCCTGGCAGCCCTGCAACCCCGGAACCCGTACGTGGTGGAACTCCAACACCGGCCATTGAACCAACTCCCGTGCGGCCCACACCCTCCACCCCAACGCCGGCCGCCGCAGCCGCTACTGGCGAGCAGGCGACGATTGGCAAGTCACTCGTGATCAAGGGTGAGGTCTCGGGCTCGGAGTCGTTGTATATCGACGGCAAGATCGAGGGTGCGATCAATCTGCCCGGCAACCGTGTGACCGTGGGCCGTAACGGCCAGGTGGCGGCGAACATCATGGCGCGCGAAGTGGTCGTGCTGGGCAAAGTGCGCGGCAATGTGCATGCCAGCGACCGCATCGATATCCGCAGCGAAGGATCGTTGACTGGTGATGTGATCGCGGCGCGCATCTCCATCGAGGACGGTGCGTTCTTCAAGGGTGGCATCGATATCCGCAAGCCAGGCGCCGGCGATGCCAAGGCCGGCAGCGCTGCAGTAGCGACGCCAGAGGCAGTGACCGTAAACGCCTAAGGCTTATACGGCTTTAGACAAATGGGTCGGCAATTCTGCGTTGGATGCCGGCCCATTTATGCTGCCTCGGTCTCCAGCACGATGTTCACTGGCAGTTTGGTTGAGTTAAGTCTGCTTAGAACTCTGGTGAATCTCTTTTCTATAATCCAGTAAGACAACCGCGCGATCAGTAGAAGAATCGCGAGCGCGCCAGTGACAAAGACACCCTGGTGTGCGCTGGCAGCAGGGACTTTATGGGCGAGGCTGATCAGAGGCCACCGCAACAGCACGTGGATGAGATAGAGCGAGTAGGACGCATCGCCAATCTTTAATATCCACTGCGGCCACAGCCGTCCGTAACGCTGCTCGAGCATGACCACCGCGACCAATATGAGTAGCGCAGGAATGCCCCATTCCATTTCTCGATAGAGGGCTGTGTGTTGTGGCGAGGTGATAAGGAGTGCTGCAATCCCACCGAGACCGAGCAGTGCCGCGAGTTTTACGTTGATTCGGAACCCACCGCGAACCGCATAGGCGAGCAGAACGCCTGCGAGGAACTCGAGCATGATGGGATCGGTAAGCACGGCGATTGCGGGTCGGTTCTCCGGTAGCGACAATCCTATTGCTGCAAGAATAAGCATCGCGGGCGTAAGAAAGCGGATAGGCCTGATACCCAAGAGAAGGGCTGTGGCGAACAAAAGGTAGAAGAACATCTCCAGATTCAGTGTCCATCCTGCATTCAGAATCGGGATCACACTGCCGGTGGCATCACGCGCCGGTATAAAAAAGAGACATGCCAGGATGTAACGGACCGAGGTAGGAGCGTTGTTGTGGACAGCCAATGATGGATAAAAAGCCAGGATAATTGGCTTCAAGCACATCGCCAGGGTCGCCAGCCAGTAAAGCGGCGCAATGCGTATGACTCGGCGGCGCATGAAGTCTAGCGCGGTTGGAACGCGCTCACCGGTGGTAGATATCGCCATGACAAATCCGCTGATGAGGAAGAAAATGTCGACGCCTGCTGCGCCGTGCGTCCACTGGTTCGCCGTCTGTGAGCCGAGAAACTCGGCCGACCAGAAAAGGGTGAGGTGGTGAACGGTCACCATAACGGCTGCTACACCGAGCAAGGCCTGAATACCTGAAAACGGAGGCAGCTTGTCACTCTGCCCGAGAGACCTGACGTCAATTTTGGAGATGGCTGCCCCGTTCTGGATGTGCTTGGTTGCCAGAACTCTACGACGGCTCGCCTGTTTGAGAACACAATTGTGGCGCAAGTTACTACAGATCAGATATGTCGAACCAAAGGTCAGTCTTCGGTTCCCGGACCTTTGTGGCCGGCAAGTTTTTCTGGCATGTCGGCGAGGATGTAGGTCATGACTGCGAGCGATGCGATATTTTTGCGGAACTCCACTGGATCCACCTTGTCGAGGGTGTCGGCCTCGGTGTGGTGCCAGTCGAAATAATGGGCTGCTGTGGTCATCTCGCCGAGCCCAGGGACACCGGCGATCATGAGAGGTTCGATGTCGGAGCCGCCGCCACCAGGACGAATCATGTCTGCTCCAATCGGCTTGAGCAGTGTGGCGATGTCGCGAAGCAGACTGAGCGAGCGCGTCTCCTCATCGGTGAGTTCGGGAGCGGGTGCGGGACCTCCCGGCGTGGAGCGCCGGCGGCCAGGTGAGCCGTAGCCATATCCGATGGGTGCCTCGGCACCGCCATCCATCTCAATCGCCGCAACCTGGGTGCCAATTTTGTCGCCGAGTGCCTTTGCATAGGCATCGCCACCGGCGTCACCATTCTCTTCGTTGACCCAGAAGACGATGCGGATGGTGCGTTTCGGGTAAAGGCCAGACTTCTTGATGAGATTGACGGCTTCGAGCGTGGCCATGATGCCGGATCCATCGTCCTGCGCGCCCTGGCCTACGTCCCAGGAATCGATGTGGCCGCCAAGGACAACGACTTCGTCCGGCTTTTCGCTGCCGACGATCTCGCCCATGATGTTGGCGCTGGGCGCGTCGGCTTCCATGTGCGCTTCCATGTCGAGATGGACCTTCACGGGCACACCTTCAGTTGTGAGACGCGCCAACATCTTTGCGTCTTCAAGTGAGATAGCGGCGGCGGGGATCTTTGGCTGCTTCTGATCGTAGACGAGCGTTCCGGTGTGCGGGGTCTGCATTGCCAGCGGCGTGATGGAGCGTACCAGGACGGCGACTGCGCCCATAGCTGCGGCCTGCGACGGACCGGCGACGCGATACATCACGGTCTTGCCATAGCCCTCGTAGGGCGCGTTGTAGAGCACGATCCTGCCCTTCACTGCGGCCGGGTCAAGCTTCTTCAGGTCGTCGAAGTTTGAGACGACGACAACGTCTGCGGTGATTCCGCCGGCTGGGGTGGCGACGCTCATGCCGAGCCCAAGCAGGTGCAAAGACTTGGATACGGGAGCGATGATTGCGCCTGACTCCCGGCCGCGGACCCAGTGCGGCACCATGACCTTCTGCGTGGTGACGTTGGCGAGACCCTCTTTGCGCATAAGGTCGGCGCTCCAGGCGACGGCGCGCTCGAGCGGTTCACTGCCGCTGATGCGTTTGCCGATGTGATCGCAGAGGTAAGTCAGGTTGGCATAGCCGTCGGTGTCAGCGAGGCTCGCAGTGATCAGCCTTTCTGCCTGCGGCTTGTAGGTTTCGGCAAGCGGCTTCTGCGCCTTCGCAGAAAGGACAGCCAATCCCAGGGAAACAGACGCGAAAGTAAGGATGTTACATAGCGGGGTTCGGATGAGCACGAGGTCTCCAGAGACGATGGGATGCGCGAGGCCATAGTTTACGCGAACAGGACTGCGTGTTCGGAACGAATCGTTGTCAGGCATCAGAACCGCAGCGTCGGGTTTAGCCAGTGGCATGTAGAAGGTGCGGGCATGACTTTACTGTAAAGAAGACCACGAATCTGCTACATCTAGAGCCATGGCCTCTTCCGATCACATGCTGACTGCACGCGACGCTGCCCGCCACATTGGCATCAGCTACCCGACTATCAAGCAGTGGATCCTTACTGGGAAGTTGAAGACCGCGCAGACCGCCGGTGGCCATCACCGCATTGCCGAATCTACCCTAAAGCCGTTTCTGGCAAAGGATAAGTCCAAGCCTGCGGCCGAATCACGGGAACGGTATCGTCGCGTCAGCGGACGCAACCAACTCGCTGGCAAGGTTGTGAGTATACGCATTGAGGGTTTGCTGGCCGAAGTCGTGCTGGCCTTTGAGTCCACTCACATCACCGCGATCATTACTGCCGATGCAGTCCACGAGCTGCGCCTCAAGAAGGGCTGCAGTGTCGCCGCTCTTATCAAGTCCACTGACGTGATGATTGAGCGGCTGGATGATCCTTCCTAAGTCGGATGGGTAACAATCAATTGCAATAAAGGCGTCGCGGATGCTGATTGACCCTACGATTTCGGTCGTATAAAGTCGTAGTAACGGGACAAGCCCACTCTATGCGCTGACCCGCGTTCCCTTGCGCGATCAGTCTCTCAATATCCTGTCTTGCCGGTGCATTCGCATCGCGCTCACTCCGGAGCCTTCGAAAAAAATGAGATTAAAGCGATCACTTCTCGCCGTGTTGTTTGCATTTTCAGCCTTACCGATTGCTTATGCGCAGATTGCCGCTGACCTTGCCGGCCGCGTCATTGATACAACCGGAGCAGTAATCCCAAATGCAGAGGTCGTACTTACCGAAGTTGCGACCGATATCCACCAGAAGGCCAACACCTCCAGTGCTGGAGACTTTCGGTTCAGCCATCTGAATCCAGGCAGCTTTCGCATTGATGTGACCGCTCCTAACTTCGAGCATCTCAGCCGCACCGGCGTTACGGCATCGGTCGGGCAGACCGCAACAATCGATCTCGTATTGAACCCTGGCAGCGATCAGCAGACAGTGACTGTGAATGCAGACGCACCGCTGCTGCAGGCTTCCGAGAGTGACATTGAGACCCACATTCCAGGCAGCACGGTCGTTGCCATCCCGTTGAACAGCCGCAACTTCATCAATCTTGCGACGCTCGCTCCCGGAGTCGCCTTGCCGCCCGGTACAGTGCTCCCCCGCATCAATGGCGGTCGCCCCCGCACCAACGAGTATCTCTACGATGGGATCTCCGCCCTGCAGCCTGAGCCTGGGCAGGTCGTGTTCTTTCCTATCATTGATGACATCGCGGAGTTCACGATTGAGGCTGACAATGTGCCCGCCGAGTTTGGCCGCTTCAACGGAGGTGTAGTAAACGTCGCTACGCGCTCCGGGTCAAACGAGTTCCACGGCAGCCTCTTCGAGTTCTTCCGAAACGAAGACCTGAACGCCCGCAACTACTTCTCAACGACCGGACCCAAGCCGGAGTATCGCCGCAACCTCTACGGCGGTACCTTGGGCGGTCCCGTGCTGCGCGACCGGCTCTTTGTCTTCGGCGATTACCAGGGGGTGAAGGCACTGATCGGCCGCACGGTGATTTCGACAGTGCCTACCGTGGCTGAGCGGCAGGGCATCTTTACCGGCGTTTCAAAGATCTACGATCCGTCGACGACGACGATTGTTGGCGGCAAATACGTTCGACAGGAATTCCCTAACGACACCATTACCGCAGGCTTTGATCCGGTTGCGCTTGCATTGCTAAACCGCTTTCCTCTTCCCACAAAGACAGGCGCGGCGAACAACTACTCCCGGACGGCAAACGACTCCGATCACCAGAACCAGTTCGACTTCCGCGTTGACGGCGCCATTCGGGAGAAGGATCGGGCTTTCGTGCGGTACTCCTACTTCAGCGATGTGGAACTTCCGGTAACGCCACTTCCTGACGGCAGCGGAGCCGTCACAGGATCTGTGATTGGCACTGGCGGAGTAACGGGGCTGTCGCACGTCCTGGGGCAACAGGCGGTCTTCGATGAGACCCATACCTTCACTGCACGCCTGTTGAACGACCTTCATGTGGGCTACACGCGTCGCAGTAACAACATCGTCGGCACCAGTCTTGCGGATACCGCATCCGCCGCACTGGGCATCCCGGGTATTCCCACCAACGCAGCCTTCAACAATGCGCTGCCGCTCTTCACGTTTACCGGTTTTCAGCAGCTTGGGCCCTCCGCCAGCACTTTCTCGCAATATCAGACTGGCGTGTGGCAGTTTGAAGAGACGTTGAACTACAACCGCGGCCGCCACTCGATCAAGGGCGGCGCGGATGTTCGCTTCTACCAACTGAATGCTGTGTCGCCGCCGAATCCTACGGGTTCTTTTGCCTTCACCACCACGGGCACGGATACGCAGACGGCTGGGGCGACGACGACATCGGGCGGCAACTCCATTGCGAGTTTCTTGCTCGGCCAGGTCGACACCTTCTCGATCGACCTGCAGACGTCGATACTGCGGCCGCGCGACCACATCCAGGAATACTTCCTGCAGGACGACTATCGCGTCTCCGACCGCCTGACGGCGAACATCGGTGCGCGATGGAGTCTGCACGCGCCTTCAACGGAGAAGAACAACCAGGGAGCAGTGTTTAATCTGGCTACGCAGGAGCTTGATTATGCCGGCGTTGATGGCAACTCGAAGTCTGCTCGCGAACTGCACTACGGCAATGTTGCTCCGCGTATTGGATTTACTTACATGCTGAATCCGAAAACTGTAATCCGCTCCGGCTTCGGTATTGTCTTTATCGACCAGTCCGGGATCACTACGCCCTTTACCTTGCCGCAGTTTCCTTTTATTCAGAACGTCCAGCAGAAGACGCAGGACAGCATCAATGCTGCATTCGGCCTGGCGAGCGGCCCAACCGTTGCGCCTATCGCTTTGAACGCGAACGCGGGGCTGGGTCAAAGCGTCTATACCGCGAACCGCAACGCCGGCTCAGGTTATGTACAGCAGTGGAACCTGGCTGTTCAGCGGCAGGTAACGGAGAACCTTTCGATCGATCTCGCCTATGTTGGATCGCACATCGTGCATGTCGGTATTCCGGATTCGAACTTGAACCAGCTTACCGCTGCGCAGCTGGCGATTGGTTTGACTGATCCGACAGCGCTTACTGGCAAAGTCCCGAATCCGTTCTTTGGCCAGATACCAATCTCAAGTCCAATTGGCACAAAGACGATTGCCGCTGCACAGCTCCTGAAGCCGTACCCACGCTTCCAGAACGTCGCCACTTACCGCAACAACTCTGGCGAGACGAACTACAACGCGTTCGAAGCCAAGGTCGAAGAACGCCTCTCGCACGGGCTTTACTTCCTGTTTGCCTACACCCATTCGAAGCTGATCGATGATGCTTCCTCGGTCTTCTCGTCGACTGTGCTCTCGTCACCAAACTCGAGCAGTCTGATTGCTGCCGATGCGTACAATCCACGGCTGGAGCGCGACTCATCGGGCGGCGACATGCCCAACGTGACCACGCTTGCTGCTACCTACGAACTTCCAGCGGGCCGCAACCATCGCTATGGCTCAAGCTACCTTGGCAACCTGCTCCTGGGAGGCTGGAACGCGAATGCAATCGCAACGATTCAGTCCGGCATGCCTGTGACTGTTACGCAGGCCACCAACAGCAATGCCTTCGCAGGCTTCTCGCTGCAGCGCCCGAACATCATCGCAAATCCTACGCTGCATGGTGATGAGCGCTATCCTGGCCGGTTCTTCAATACCGCAGCCTTCGCAACAGCACCGGAGTTCACGCTTGGCAACGCATCGCGTAATCCGGTCCGTGGGCCGGCCTACCGTGATCTCGATATGGCGCTGGTGAAGCACGCGCACTTTACCGAGAAGACGGACGCGGAGTTTCGGGCAGAGCTGTTCAACATCACCAACACGCCCGCCTTCGCACAGCCAAATGGCAGCTTCGGGGCGGCTGCCTTCGGTAGCATCACCGCCACCACTACAGAGCAGCGCGTTGTACAGTTCGCCCTACGGCTGAGCCGATAACGACTGCCAGTTGGTTTTGGATTGAAAGGAATTACAGGACTCGAGCGCCTGGATTGCGGACACAGTGACCGAGTAATCTGATGGTCGGGGCGGAGAGATTCGAACTCCCGACCCTCTGCTCCCAAAGCAGATGCGCTACCAGGCTGCGCTACGCCCCGACACACTTCTAGGATAGCGTATTTTGCGCGCAATACCGCCGCCTTGTTCATTGGGGAGGCGATTTGCGACTCATCGCGAGGGCATTCCGTGCAGCACCATCATGCTGATCAGCTTTGCCATGAGGAGAAACGGAATCATGGTGAGTGCGAGCATGAAGAGCGCGAGGACGCCAAAAAAAAGCCAGTCGCGGTTTGTACTCCGTGGTGTGGCGTGGAGACTGTCTTCGAGGAGTTTGTAGTTGCGGCGATTGGCCTTCCAGGCGATGTCAAAGAGGTCGCCAACAAAAGGGACTGTGCCGACGGCAACCTCGACGGCAACGTTGACCACCATGCGGGCGATGGTGATGTTGGGAACGCCCCGAAACCAGGCGGCCAGCACAATGATGCAGGATGCGAGGCCGCCGAGAATGTCACCAATGCCAGGGATCATGCCGACGATGCCGTCGATCCCAAAGCGGATAGATGTGCCAGGGATGCGAAACCAATCATCGAGAACATGGGAGAGGAGGTCAAGGTTCTCGTCGTCAAAGAGCTTGGCACCGCGACGGCCCTGAGGCGGCAGGATCTCCGGTTGGACGGTCACCCTGGTCTTCGGATTCGAATCTGGAAAGGTCTGGCCCACCGCCATGCTTGCACCCCGGTTTTGCTTGCGATTGCTGTTGATTGAGATGCGGATGCCAACGAAAAGGCCCGATGCTACAATTGCATCAGGATGGCGGCTATAGTTCAGTGGCAGAACGCCGCTCTGTGGCAGCGGATGTCGTGGGTTCGAAACCCACTAGCCGCCCCAA
>CAHJWN010000028.1 GCA_903642265.1 Acidobacteriaceae bacterium
GACTTCGCCGTCGGCGAGGAAGTGGATGTTGCGGGTGTGATGGAGGATGCCGGGGACGTCGGAAGCGAGGAAGTATTCGCCTTCTCCCAAGCCGATGACGGCAGGCGGGCCCATGCGGGCGGCGACGAGCTTGTTGGGTTCATGGGCGGAGAGGACGCCGATGGCAAAGGCCCCGGTGATGCGCTTGACGGCGCGGCGTACGGCCTCTTCGAGCAGAATTGCCTGGGTGGTTGGAATGTGGACTACGGCCTCCGAGTTGTTGGTGTGGTGAGTGCGTTCGCCGGGAGCGAGCGTGATGCCGCTGGCGAGTTCGATCTCGTCTTCGATGAGGTGCGCGATTATCTCGGTGTCGGTTTCGGAGACGAACTTGTGACCCTTAGCGATGAGCGTCTGCTTCAGCGTGAGGTAGTTTTCAACGATGCCGTTGTGGACCACCACAAGGGTTCCAGAGCCGTCGCGGTGCGGGTGAGCGTTCTCCTCTGTAGGCCGGCCGTGGGTGGCCCAGCGGGTGTGGCCGATGCCGAAGGTGCCGTCTACCGGGGACTTCTCGATAACGGCTTCGAGGTTGCGGAGCTTGCCGGGAGCGCGGCGGAGTTCGAGGCCGTTGGGACCCCCGGCTACGGCGATGCCGGCGGAATCGTAGCCGCGGTATTCGAGGCGCCGAAGGCCTTCAATGATGGTTGGGACGACTGACTTGGGGCCGATGTAACCGACGATTCCGCACATAGGTACAGGGTATAGGAGGCAGAGAGAAGGGACTAGGGGCTGAAGGCGAGATCAGAGTCTGGAGATTTGGCTGTCGCGTGTGCAGGCATACATCAGCGGCTGAAGCCGCAAGAGCTTTCCGCTGCGCGCCGCGCCAGTTTAGATGACGAGCTTGAAACGATGGAGGGTAGAGGCAGGGACAAGTGACAAAGCTACCTGGCGACGAAGTCTTTGAAGGGCTGGGTGAAGAATTGATCGACCTTGGCGTTGACTTCGTCGGCGTGCTCGATGACGGTGGGGTGGCCAGAGTTGGGGACGATCCAGAGGTTGGCGTGTGGCAGGTTCTGGTAGATGACCAGGGTGTGCGGGAGCGAGATGACGTCGTGGTCGCCGGCCATGATGAGGGATGGTGTCTGGATGGTGTGGAGCTGCGGGAGGGTGATGTGGGGCTCCCACCAGTCAAGCAGGAAGAGCTTGCGATCGTTCTTTTCTTTGGGCGTTGAGTATGTCGTGGTGAGGCCGGTCGTGTACTCGTGCTCCATCTGATCCCAAAGGCCTGGGGCAAAGACGTCGGGGCCGACCCATAGGTTTGCGCCGGTGGCGACGAGCTTCTTTACTTTTGCGGGATGGCGGAGGGCGAGGAGAAGGGCGTTGATGCCGCCGTCGCTCCAGCCGAGGACGTAGGCGGAGTCGATGTGCATGGCGTCGAGCAGAGCGGCATAGTCGTCGGCCATCATTTCGAAGTTAAGGAGGTGGTCGGGGTCGGCAGAGCGGCCTTGTGAGCGACTGTCGGCGAGGATGACCTTGTAGTGTTTCTCAAAGTAGGGCACGTTGCGGAAGAAGGCGGCCATGTCGCCGTTGTTGCCATGGATCATGAGAAGCGGCGGTCCGGAACCGTAGACCTCGGTGTACATTTTGAAGCCGTTGATGTCGTAGAATTTGCCGGCGGCGGGGTTGTGATCGTAGCGTATCGGCTTTGCCTCCTGTGCCATTGCAAACGCAATGAAAACGAAGACCAGGCTGGTCCCTGCCAGCATCTTCACAAACTTCACTCTCGTCATAGCCAAATCCTACGCGTCTATGGTCTATCGGTTCCCTACAATGTGTGAGTAAAGCGGGGTGGATGACACAATGAACAGAATGCGAATGGGTGGAATATGTCTGGTCTTTGCTCTGGTCCTGGCTCTGATCCTTGCTCTGAACCTGGGCGTAACGGGGGTCTGGGCGCAATCGAGCGCGACGGGCTTCGACGCCAAACGCCTTGATGTACCGCGCGATCTGGACGATGGCTGGGTGGTGATGCAGACGAATGACGATCCTTCCTACGCGAGTCCGAGCTTCAACGATTCCAGCTGGAAGCCTTTCGACCTTCATGTGTCTGTACAGGACCTCCTGCAGCAGCGGCAGCAGCATTCGCGCATCATCTGGTACCGGCTGCACCTGCAGGTCGATCCAACCGTGACGGGACTTGCTTTGCGGGAAGAGACGCTGGCACACGCGTTTGAGATTTATGTAAACGGCGAAAGACTGATGAGCTCGGGCCAGGTTGCACCCATTCGCCGCTACACCTTTGACGCGCCGATGCTGGCGCGTATTCCGGATCGTATGGTGGCGACCGGACGGCTGGTGATCGCGGTGCGCGTCGGCATCGCGAGGGCGGACTGGAACGGCGTATACCCCGGATTGTCTGCAGGAAATCTCACCCTGGGTTCGGCCGACGCTTTAACAGACAAGGACTGGCTTGAACTGATCGGCAATAACTTCGCCAGCATGCTGGACTGGATTACGACGGTCGCCCTGGGGCTTGTCGCTCTTGTGCTGTTTCTCTCACAGCGCCGACAGCGAGAGTATCTCTGGGTCTTTGGACTGGGAATGATCCAGCTCGCGGGACTGCCCATAAAGATCATCAACCTGCTCCATAACATCCCGATCGGCTGGCGGTTCTTCAACGACGCACTTGCGATTGCGACACCCTACTTCCTGGTTGCAATGTATTTTGCGTTTGTTGGTCGCAAGATCGGCCCGAAGTTCAGAGTCGTCCTGGTCATTGCGGGAGTGATGAATGGCTTCACCATGATGGCGAACCAGGGGCTCGTTCCAAATCTGCAAGGCAACTATGCGCTGTTCAGCAACCTGCCCTTTGTCGTGCTGCTGGCGGTCGTGATTCCGACTGTGCTGGTGATCCATCTACGTCGTGGCAATCGTGAGGCAGGCATACTTCTGATCCCTGCGGTCGCCTTCAGCCTGTTCATCTATGTGAACTACACGCTGGCATTCATGATTAATGTTCCCGCGTTGAGCTCCACGGCGATCCACGGGTTGACCCTGATGCAGCGCTTTCCAGCGGGCCCGTTTGCCATCTCCCTGAATAATGTTTCGAATATCCTGTCGACCATCGCGCTAACGATCATCATGGTGCTGCGCGCGAGCACCACGAGTCGGCTGCAAGCGCAGTTTGAGGCCGAACTTGAAGCCGCGCGCGAGGTGCAGGAGGTGATCCTTCCGGAGCAGATCGAATCCATCCCTGGCTTCGACATCGAAAGCGTCTACGTTCCCGCGCAACAAGTGGGCGGCGATTTCTTCCAGGTGGTACCCACGGCAGGAGGAGGCTTCCTGCTCGTTATCGGCGATGTGGCTGGCAAGGGACTACCGGCGGCGATGCTGGTCTCGGTAGTAGTGGGCGCTATTCACGCGACGGCGGAGTATACGCACGCTCCGCAAGAAGTGCTCTCTAGCCTTAATGAACGGCTATTAGGGCGTTGCCGTGGTGGATTTTCTACAGCGCTGGCTGCGCATTTCTCTCCGGATGGCTTGATGGAGATTGCCAATGCTGGCCATCTATCGCCATATATCGACGGGCAGGAACTGGAACTCGAGGGAGCATTGCCTTTGGGGATTCTGGGCCAGTCCGTCTATTCCGTAATGCGTGTCCTGCTTGGGGCTGGCAGCCGCATTACCTTCTACTCCGATGGGGTCGTCGAGGCACAGAACGGGAATGGTGAGATGTTCGGATTCGATCGGAGCCAGCAGATTGCTACACGGCCGGCGACGGAGATTGCGGCCACGGCCAAACGCTTTGGCCAATCCGATGACATTACAGTGGTGGCTGTTACAAGGACAGCCGCTGTAGCCATCGACGCGGCGGCATAAAGAGATTCAAAGAGTAGAGCACATAGGAGTAGAACACTAAGGCCGGTTCAAGGCATCGCTGGACTCGCGAGCGATCACGAT
Source organism: Acidobacteriaceae bacterium (assembly GCA_903642265.1). Lineage (GTDB taxonomy): Bacteria > Acidobacteriota > Terriglobia > Terriglobales > Acidobacteriaceae > Edaphobacter. Next base: position 3,937 of record CAHJWN010000028.1, read on the forward strand.
GTAGCCACTCAATGAGGAGATGCCCTACGCACAAGAGAATTACTGAGGCGCGATGACCGCTTCTTTCTTATCAATCTTCGTCAGGAAGTCTTCGCCGGTAGCGATGTGTTGATTGACCAGGCGCGTAGGCGTGTGCGCAAGCCACTCGGCTAGAGAGACATCTTCGTAGAACGGGGTTGGAAAGACCTCGATGAAGACAAGGTCTGCATCGCCGGTGTTCTCAATGTAATGCGGCATCGATCTCTCAATGTAGCCAACGTCCCCTTCCTGGAAGTCCATAGTGCGGGCGTGTCCGCCTGCGGAGAAGACGGTCATGCGGCCTTTGCCGGTGACGTAATACTGCCACTCGTCCTCGTTGGGGTGCCAGTGGAGTTCGCGCAGCCCGCCGGGTTTAAGGGTGACGATGGCGGCGGCGATGGAGGTCGCCGGCCAGTTCTTCTTATCGATGATGCGGACTTCGCCACCCTTCGAAACCTTGGTGGGCTTCATCTGGCCAGGGCGAAAGTCAAAGCTGTTGGGAACGCGGCCGGTGCCCGCCTCTGCCTGCTTCTGCTCCTCGGCGAGCGGGCGCGGGAGGTCGCGGGCGAAGATGAAGAGTTCCCTGGGTGGAACTTTAGCGAAGGTTTCGGCTGGAACGTTAAAGTTTTTTGCGAGGATATCGGGCGGCGTATGCGCGAGCCAGTCGGTGAGAAGGAAGGTCTCGAACTCGTTGAAGTTGCCGTCGTCGAATACAAGGAGGAACTCGCAGCCATCCTCGCCAAGGCCTTGAATGGAGTGCGGGATGCCGCCAGGGAAGATCCAAAGATCACCCTTGTTGACGTCGCTGATATGGGAGCGGCCTTCCTGGTCGACGGCAGTGATGCGGGCGCTGCCGTAGAGCATAAGCGCCCACTCCGCACCGACGTGCCAGTGCAGTTCGCGGACGCCGCCCGAGATCAGCCGCATCTGAACGCCGGCCATCTTTTTCGAGATTGCGAGATCGCGCACGGTGACCTGGCGGGTCCATCCGCCGGTCTCCATGCGCTTGTGGGCAAGCGAGAAGGAGTACTTGAACGGGGGTTGTCCGCCGGCATCGGTGGCGGGCGGCCAAACGGAGTTCGTATTCTGGTCGTCGAGGCGGGCATTCTTGCCGGATGGCTCGGCTTCACTGGGGAGATGATGGTCCGGAGTACGGACCAGCTCTTCTCCAGACTTCTTCGGCTGCTGTGCCTGGGCAGTTCCCAGGCCGGCGGCTGCGGCCACAACTGCCGAGGACGCGCCAAGAAATTTACGCCTGCTGAGCGTGGATGATTCCGAATCTGATGACAAGGTGATCCTCCGGGGGACAACTGAATGGACGTTGTGAGCCGCGGGGATGTTGCACGGCATTCTCCGCAGGCTGCTATAGAGGTGTTGTGTACCGTCGCAGGGAGTGGGTTCGGTACGCAACCCTACCGTGCGTTGGCAGTCAACTATCTGGAGATACATACATCATGAATGTGCTGGTGATTAATAGCGGATCGTCGTCCATCAAGTTTTCGATGTTTCAGGTGGATGGCAAGGCGGCGTCTGCGCCGGTGGCGATGTACGACGGGGAGCTAAGCGGGATTGGTGCGGACTCGCCGGAGTTCAAGTTTAAAGGTGCGGATGGAAATGACCTTGCGGGCGGGCGCGACGTGGAAGCGGCGACGGTTGAGGAGGCGATCGGGACGGTGGAAGAGGCGGTGGGTGCGCAAGGATTGCCAAAGGTCGAGGCGGTTGGATATCGCGTGGTGCATCCAGGGCCAAAGCTGCAAGGACATCAGAAGATAACAGCGGAGGTGCTGCAGGCGCTGCGCGATGCGCAGGCGTTCGCTCCGCTGCATGACCCGGTAGCGGTGAAGATGATCGAGGAGTTGATGGAGCGGCTGCCAGATGTGCCGCATTTTGCGTGTTTCGACACAGTGTTCCACGAGACGATGGCGAAGGCGGCGGAGACATATGCGATTCCGGAGGAGTATCGGAAACAGGGTGTGAGGCGGTATGGGTTTCATGGGCTGAGTTGCGAATCGGTAGTGGTGCAGATGCGGGAGGCGGGAATCCCCTTACCGCAGCGTATGGTGATTGCGCATCTTGGCAGCGGATGCAGTGTGACGGCTGTGGCGGATGGCAGATCAATTGATACAACGATGGGGCTGACACCGACCGGTGGTGTCGTCATGGGAACCAGGCCGGGGGATCTGGATCCGGGGCTGATGCTTTATCTACTGCGGCAGCAGAAGGGCGATGCAGCGAAGGAGCTTGAAGCGATGGTGAACCACAAGGCGGGGATGGTTGCGCTTTCTGGTATGGCGAACGATATGAAGGGGGTGCGGAAGGCTGCTGTCTCAGGCGATGCGAAGGCGATGCTGGCAGTGGAGGTGTTTACTCGCAGCGTGCGGAAGGCCATCGGTGGATATGCGTTTCTAATGGGCGGATTAGAGGCGGTGGTGTTTACGGGCGGTATCGGAGAGCACGATGCGGCAACGCGGAGTGAGGTACTGGTGGGGTTGGAGGAGATGGGCATCGGGTTAGATGAGGGCGCAAATGCGGCGAATGGAGATGGATTAGAGGTGGTGAGTGCAGGTGAGTCGAAAACTGTGGTCTATGTGGTTCCGGCGGAGGAAGACCGGATGATTGCCTGGCATGTCGGGGAGATGGCGGGGTAGTGCGCAGGCGGGAGGAATGCGGTTCATGCGAATCTTGGATGAGTTGAGGAAGACGGTCGCCGCGGCGCGAATGCCCACCCTGCGACGATGAAGCTGGCGCGAAGAGGGGGAACCCAGGTTTGTGGGGGCCCGATTCATGTGGATTAATGATGGGTGTGAGGGGGCTAGTTTAGAATCCGGAGACGTTGGCCTGCGTCACGAGCGGCCGAATTGCGTCTTATAGGGAACAGAAGCGGCAGGACTCGATTCTAACTACAAGTGCCAGGCGTGACCGCGCGTCTGCCCACCCGCCAATACAAGAACGGCGCTCAAGCATTTTAAGGAGCTGCGATGTCTTCCCTGGCTACACAGAATGATCTCGAGATGGAAGTACCAACGCTTTCGCCGGATGAACTGCGCAAGATGGATGCGTATTGGCGAGCATGCAACTACCTGTGCGCGGGGATGCTTTACCTGTGCAAGAACCCGCTGCTGCGGGAGCCGCTGAAGATAGAGCACATCAAGAACCGTTTGTTGGGACATTGGGGGTCAGACCCGGGGCAGACGTTTACGTGGGTACACCTGAACCGGCTCATTAAGAAGTATGACCTGAACATGATTTACATCTCAGGACCCGGACATGGGGCACCGGCGACGCTTTCGAATTGCTACCTGGAAGGCGTGTACTCCGAGGTGTACCCGGATAAGAGCCAGGACGAAGCGGGGATGCTGAAGTTCTTCAAGCAGTTCTCGTTTCCAGGCGGAATTGGGAGCCATTGCACGCCGGAGACGCCGGGATCGATCCATGAAGGCGGCGAGCTTGGCTACAGCCTGGTGCACGGGTTTGGAGCGGCTTTTGATAACCCTGACCTGATCGTCAATGTAGTGGTGGGCGATGGGGAGTCGGAGACGGGGCCGCTGGCTACGAGCTGGCACTCGAACAAATTTCTGAATCCGATTCGTGATGGGGCGGTGCTGCCGATCCTGCATTTAAACGGGTACAAGATCGCCAATCCTACGATCCTGGCACGCATTCCGGCGGCCGAGTTGGAGATGCTGTTCAAGGGCTATGGATGGAAGCCATATGTGGTCGAAGGCGACGATCCGTCCGTGATGCATGAGGCGATGGCCGCAACGATGGAGAGGTGCGTGCTCGAGATTCGCGCCATCCAGGACCACGCGAGGAGCACGGGCGATGCGAAGAGGCCGATGTGGCCGATGATTATTCTGCGGACACCGAAGGGCTGGACGGGGCCGAAGGAAGTGGATGGACACAAAGTTGAAGGATCCTGGCGGGCACACCAGATTCCGATCTCTGACCCGAAGACGAACAAGGAAAACTTTGCCAAGTTGGAGGCCTGGCTGCGGAGCTATAAGCCGGAAGAGTTGTTCGACGAGCAAGGACGCTTGGTTGAAGAGTTGCGTGAGATGGCCCCGAAGGGAACGCGAAGGCTGACTGGAAATCCAAATGCAAATGGCGGGTTGCTGCGGAAGCCCCTGGATCTACCGGATTTTCGCGAGTACGCAGTGAAGGTCGAGAAGCCAGGTCAGAAGGAGATCTCGCCGACAGCGACGTTGGCAAAGTTTCTGACCGACGTGATGCGGAAGAACATGACGAACTTCAGAGTGTTTGGGCCGGACGAGACGGCTTCGAACAAGCTGGATGGGATTTATGCCGCGAGTCCTAAGACATGGATGGAAGAGACGATTCCGCAGGATGCTGACGGCGGTTTTCTTGCTCCGGATGGCCGCGTGATGGAGATGCTGAGCGAGACGACACTCGAAGGGTGGTTTGAAGGGTACGTCCTGACCGGAAGGCATGGCCTGCTTTCGACGTATGAGGCGTTTGTGCACATCATCGACTCGATGTTCAACCAGCATGCGAAGTGGCTGGAGAAGAGCAAGGCAGAGTCGCGATGGAGAGCGCCAATCTCATCGATCAACATCCTGATCAGCTCGGTGGTTTGGCGGCAGGACCATAACGGATTCACGCATGAAGATCCAGGATTTCTGGATTTGGTGACGAACAAGAGCCCTGAAGTCACCCGCATTTATCTTCCGCCGGATGCGAACTGTGGACTAAGCGTGGGCGCGCATTGCCTGGCCAGCACCGACTATATCAACGTCATCGTTTCGGATAAGCAGCCGCACCTTGCTTATCTAACGATGGACGAGGCGGTGAAGCATTGCACGAAGGGTGTCGGCATCTGGGACTGGGCCAGCAACGACGATGGCGCGGAGCCGGACGTGATTATCGCATCAGCCGGTGATGTAGCCACGGCAGAGGCGCTGGCAGCGGTTGCAATTCTGCGCGAGCGGTGCCCGGAGTTGAAGATGCGGTTCGTGAATGTGGTCGACCTGTTCAAGCTGATGCCTGAGAGCGATCATCCGCATGGATTGTCAGATCGAGACTTCGATTCCCTGTTCACTTGCGATAAGCCGGTGATCTTTAACTTCCATGCGTATCCGACTCTGATTCACAAGCTGACTTATAACCGGACAAACCATGAGAACTTTCATGTGCACGGATACAAGGAGCGCGGGAACATCAACACGCCGCTCGAATTGGCAATCGTGAACGAAGTCGACCGATTCCACCTGGCGATGGATGTGATTGACCGGGTGAAGAAGCTGCAAGGTACGGCGGCGCATACGAAGGACTGGCTGATGAACGAGGTGATTGAAGCTGTGAACTATGCGCATGAGAACGGAATCGATAAGAAGGAATTTACCGAGTGGAAATGGCCGGTTTAGAAAGCCGGTTGGAACGCAACGTAAGAAGCCCCGCTCTTGAAAGCGGGGCTTCTTACGTTGCGGCTGCGGGATTGTTAGAAGATGATTTTGCCAGCGAACTCGACGTTGAGAGGCTCGCCAGGACCAATGGTTGGATTGCCGAGGAATGGCCCAATGGTCGAGGTGATCGAGCCACTATTCCCGGTCGATGGGAAGCCGATTGGTGCGTAATTGGCACGGTTGAAGAGGTTGTACATGTTGGCCTTCAGCTGGAAGCTGACCTTCTCTGTGATCGAAGTTGTCTTGATTGCGGAGAGGTCAAAGGAACCATAGCCGGGGTTGTAGGATTGGCCACGCTTGGTGGGGGAGAAGGTTCCGAGTGCTGGCTCCACATAGGCAGCAGGGTTGAACCACTGTACTTTGCCGCCAACGATGGAATGCGAGACGCCGCTGGTCGGATTTGAAATGACCTGGATAGCACGGTCCGCATTGTCGCCGGTGCCGCTGTAGTTTTGATCGGCGATGACGGTATACGGGGTTCCACCATGGAAGGAGAAGCCGGAGTTCGCTTCCCAGCCCGTAGTGAGGCGCTTCGGTCCGCGGAAGGTGGGCAAACGATAGTCAAAATACCCGGTGAAGGTATTACGAACGTCGAAGTCGGAGTTGCCGCGCTCGGCCGCTTCGTTCGTGGAGTCTTGTGGAAGGTAAGGCAGCAGACCTGTTTCGTAATCGATGGCATGCGACCAGGTGTAGTTGAGCTGTGAGGAAAGACCGTGCCAGTTCTGGATCTTGACGTTCGTCTGGAGAGAGTGGTAGATCGATCCCAGATTACTGTTGGCCTCGTTAATGACGCCGAACTGCGGGAACGCCGTAGCGTAGGGGCGGAGTGCGTTGACCGGGCCGCCGGTCGTGTTGGGCGCCGATGCATTGATATCGAACATGCCAAGCAGGTGAGTGCCTTTGGAGCCGACATAACCGATCTGGAAGATGACGGAGTTGGTGATGCTGTGCTGGAGGTTGATGTCGAAGAGCTGGGTGTCTGAAGGTTTGAAGTTCTTGTTGAAGGTCGACAGCGTGACGCTGCCGGGGGCCGCGATGCCGCTTGGCGCCTGGAAGATATTGACGCCAGGCTGAATGACTGCGTTGATTGCCTGCGCATCGGTAACGAGGTCGATCCCAGCGGGGTTAAGACCGGGACCGAAGACAGCGCCATCCTGAAGGCCGTTGTTCTGAAGCATGGATTTGATGAAGACGGTGTCGTAGTAGAAGCCGTATCCACCGCGCAGGACTGTCTTCCCTTCGTTATCGAGCTGGTAGGCAAAGCCGATACGAGGGCTGACTGCTCCCCAGAACTTCTGGTAGATATTCGGAACATCGACTCCGGCGATCGAGAGGCCGCTTGCCTTGGTGGGATCGAAGATGGACAAGTTTGCGTAATCGGAGTGGACTGGACCTTCGTAGTCGTACCGAACGCCGTAGTTGATGTTGAAGCGTTTGGATACCTGCCAGTTGTCCTGCCCATAAAGCGCGAACGTGTTGACAAAGACCTGACGCTTTGGATTGCCAAGGACGATTGAGGAGGACGTCGGATTGATGCAGCCTCCGAGGAAGTCCGCGAGGGCCTTGGTGTTGGACGAGGTGTCGAGGCCTGCTGGGATCGCCATTGCCTTCGTGGGTGCCGGGGCTGCCGCCGCCTGCAGTGCGCAAGGCGATGTGAGATTGCCGCTCCACGGACCCTGCGAGCCATCAAATTCGAGAGTCCCGCGCTGGCCGGTCTGGTAAAAGTCGTCGACCTGCGCTAAACGAAGTTCGCCGCCAAGGTGCAGCTGATGGGCACCCCTGGTCATTGAGAGATCTTCGTCGAGATGGCCAGTGATGTCGTTTCTGCCCGACGGTGCGGTAGGGCCGGTGGGATCGAATCCGGTATTGCCGGCAGTGAGGCCGGAACCACTGCTGGGCGGCCCGATGATGATGTGCGGAGCGCCCGGGAGTGCCGGGTCGGTCACGCCGGTGTTGAGGCCAAGACCGATTGGATCAAAGGCGGTGTCGGCGTCGCTGAAGACCTGATTGAAGTAGCTCACACCAGCCGAGATCTGGTTGGCAATCGAGGGGGTGATGACACGGTTGTAGATGAGCGAGTAGTTCTGGACGTGGATGGGGGCATTCTCGAAGTACGGCGCAAGGTCGGAGGAGGTTGGAGCGGTCTGGGTACCCTGCCCGACGAACCACATTGCGGAGATCTGGTCCTTGTCCGTCAGCTTGGCATCGATGTGTGCGATGCCGTTGAAGCTATGGCCGGTGAGGTTTCCGCCTGCAACGTAGTTACCTGGGGTTGCGGGCCCGGTGAGCGCCGCAGTGGGGTACAGACCGGCAAGCGTACCGTTGCCGTTGAGAAGATTTGCGGCGACGGTGCTATGCGGAATGCCATATGCATCGAGCAGCGCGTAGGCGTTTGCCTGATAAGCGAGAGAGGGTTCGGTAGGCTGGTTTTCCGCGCCGATCAGGAAGTTCTGGTGCTCGCCGGAGACAAAGAAGAAAAGCTTATCTTTGTAGATGGGCGCGCCAACGGAGAAGCCGTAATCAAGCAGACGTGAGGCCGTCTTCTCTGAGAGGAACGGATTGGTTTTATCGAGGTCTTCATTGTGGGCGGAGAAGTACGCGGTCCCATGAAGGCTATTGGTTCCAGACTTCACGGTGAGGTTGGCAGTACCGCCAGGATTGCGACCAAGGCCAACGGAGCCCGTAGTCACGAAGGAGAAGTTTTCAATTGCGTCGATAGGAAAGATAACGCCCGCGATCGCGGAGACGCCGCCCTGGTTCACAGCGGGGATGTTCCACCAGAGGTCATTGTTATCGGTCCCTTCAATCTGCCAGTTGACCGAGTTCGACCGGGTCCCATTGACACTGGCATTGCCGGCGCCGCCGCCAGTGGACAGGCCGGCGAACCCGGTTGTTTGCGAGACCATCTGGGTGAAGTCGCGGCCGCTGTTCGGCAGATTCTGCACAACAAGTTCGGGCAGCGTGGTGGCCTGGATATCGGTCGTTGTGTCGAGGGTGAGTGAAGCGGCGGTCACCTCAATAGTTTCGGCAGAAGAGGAGATGACGAGCTTCGCGGCAAGCGTGTAGCTGGTGCCAGCACCTACGTCGACCTTGACGTACTTGGCGGTCGAAAAGCCGTTCATGCTGACCGTCACGGTGTACGTCCCGACGGGAAGATTTGTGAACTCGAAGTCACCCGCACTGGTGGACACCGTTCTAAGGGCGGTGTTCGTGGCATCTTCAACCGCAGTGACGGCGGCCCCGGCGATGCTTGCACCCGAATTATCCGTAACCGTACCAGTGATACCTCCGCGATAGGTCTGGGCGGAACTGAAGGTCGCCTGGCCCAGCATGGCAAAGAGCACGAAGAGCCAGCCGGAGAGCATCGCCCCGGAGCGACGGAGCGATTGCTTCGAAATTGGGATGTTCATAGATGCCTCCTAAAGCAAAAAAAGAGAAAGAGTTTCCCTGCCGCGCATAGCAGCTGTTTGGTCTGAATGGATGATTGAGGGAGCCCCAGCGTCGTGGCCGGGTGCTGCATAGAAGCGAAACGATTTCAGACCCTGAATGCTTATTGAAAGAGCCGGGTGCCCAAACGTTACGTTTATGAATGTGAGGTGAATCTAACGTAACCGGAGTTGCGAATGATTGCAAGCACCTTATGCGGGACTGACCAACTTAGAAAGCTAGCGCAGCGCTATCGCTGGAGGTCATCGACCCTTGTCGTTGCGGACCAGTTCCCTCGTCTTCAGCACGATGAGGTATTCATAGATGGATTGCAGCGCGGCATAGGTGAGACCCGCTCGGCCGTCAAGTAGAGCTCCACGAACAAAGACCATGTAGCAGAACTTCAGCAGCGGGCGGCCTGGCAGGCGATAGAAGATCGCCTTCTGATGGAGGCGGCGCTGGTGGAAATCAGAGTGGCTAAAGGCTATGCGCCATGAGGGTTGTTGGAGGCCTTGCTGATGGTGGATCAGTTCGGCTTCCATAGTCGAGTAAAGGTTGTGCTTCTCCATCCATTGCGAGATGCCTTTTGAGAACGGGAAGTGATTGAGCGGGGATGCGAGTTCGGCGATTGCGCCGTCGACTTCAAGCACCTCGTTGATGGCGCGGGTGTATCGGGCGCGTTCGGGGCGGACGAGACGGATGAAGTAAGGAGAGATCTGCGCGTGCTTCAGCCATGTGCCGAAGAGATAGTCGCGGCGGCGGAGGCGAAAGCCGGCGGTTGCGGCGGAGACTGTTGTGACGGAGCGGAGTATCTCGTCCCTGAGTTCGGGTGTGGAGCGCTCGTCAGCGTCAAGCAAAAACAGCCATGAATGTTTGAAGGGCAGAGTGCGGAGAGCTGCCGTGCGGTGGGTGGCGTAGTCGTCAAAGTGACGTTGATGGACGTGTGCGCCGTAGGTTTCGGCGATGGCGATGGTTGCATCGGTGCTGAAGGAATCGAAGACGTGGATGTCATCCGACCACGCCACGGAGGCAAGGCAGGCGGGGAGGTCCTGCTGCTCGTTGCGGGTGAGGATGAGGACGGAGATCATCTTGGGGCTTATGGTAACGCGGGGTTTGCCGGTCGTGTGAGGCTGGAGCGGGATTGGTTGTGCGAAGCAGGGGCGGCTGTCGCACTCATCGCGTGAGGCAAAGGCGCGATGAATGGGGCACGGAGTAGTGCGGAGAGGAGTGGTGGCTGTCCTACTTATCCTTGGAGCAAGGCGCGATGAAACAGGGCACGGCGTAGTTCAAACGCATAGTCCCTTCGGGAAGAAAAACACTGTCGTGGTCTGCGCTGTTACTGCTGATAGCGACGCAGGGCTACGACGGCGTTGAGACCGCCAAAGGCAAGGGAGTTCGACAGGGCGATATCGCGGGACTCGTCCGCCGGGCGCGGTTCGTTGAGAATGATGTCGAGGTCGATGGCGGGATCAACGGTGGTGACTCCGGCGTTATAGGGAAGCTTGCCGGTTTGAAGCGCAAGAACCGTGGCCATAGCCTCAAGTGCGCCGGTCGCGCCGATGGAGTGCCCGGTAAGACTCTTGGTGGAGCTGATTGGAACCCTTGAAGCGCGTTCGCCGAAGACCTTGTGGATGGCCGCGGCTTCGACGGCGTCGTTGGCCTGGGTGCCGGTGCCGTGGGCGTTGATGTAGCCGACTTGATCGGTCGAGGCGCCGGCGTCTTTCAGGGCTTTGCGCATGGCGAGGGCGGCGCCGTCTGATTGCGGCTGGGTGATATGGTGGGCGTCGGCGGACATGCCAAAGCCAACTATTTCGGCCAGGATGGTCGCCTTACGCGCCAGCGCTGCGTCCAGGCTTTCAAGGACGAGCATGGCTGCACCTTCACCGAGCGACATGCCGTCACGGTCGGCGGAGAATGGCCGGCATCTCGTAGGGGAGACGACCCGCATGCTGTCCCAGGCGCGCAGAAAACCAAAGGTGAGTGGTGCCTCGTGGCCACCGGCGATTGCGGCTTCGGAGCTGCCCGAACGGACCATGTGGAAGGCCATGCCGAGGGCGTGGGTGGACGAAGCACAGGCAGTCGAGAGGTTGAGCACGGGGCCGGTGATGCCGAGGTCGATCGAGATGTGACTGCCGCCGGCAGAAGCCATGGTGCGCGTCACAGTAAGAGGATGGACGCGGGCGTTGCGGTAGTAGAGCTTGGCTGTTTCTACTTCTTCGGACGATCGGCCGCCGCAGGAACAGCCCAGGATTACGGCGATATCTTCGGGGGCATAGTGCTTCATCAGATCGCTCTGCGCTGCAGCCTGACGCGCGGCGACTATGGCGAACTGTGTGGTGCGATTGGTCGCGGTGACAACGCCGGTTGTGAGGTGCTGGTCGGGGTCGAAGCCATGAACGGAGGCCATGTGATTGAAGCGGATTCCGTTCTGGCCCTCAACGGCCTCGGGAAGCAGGCCAAACTCCGCAATGCCGGTGCGCCCGGCGAACAGGGAGGACTCAAATTCAGAGACGGTGGCGCCAATCGGAGTGATGCAGCCCATGCCGGTGATGACGACGCGCTTCAAGTGATGGTGCTCCTGCGTGCTGCTTAGGGTTTAGCGGTGACCGGCTGCGATGCTGTTTCATGTTGCAAACGGATGACCCCATCCACGATATCGCCGACGGTCTTCAGGCTGTTGATGGAGTCGTCCGGGATCTGGATGTTGAAGGTGTCTTCGATCTCAAAGGAGATGTTGATCTTGTCGAGGGAGTCGATCTCAAGCTCGTCGAAGGTACTTGCTCGTGTAACCCTCTCCTCGGGGATTAGTTTCGACTTTGCGATGATGGCGATGCAGCGCGTCTCGATCGTCTCAGGTGTAAATACGGCGTCATTCTTCATGCGTCTGCTGCTTCTCCATAACTCATCGGGCATGCCGCGACGCTGCGAGCGCGCACCTTACAGGCCAATTGTTAGGGTACAACATTGTGGGGGAGAACCGCATATGCGGCTAGCTGGTGAAGAGATCGAGACCTGCCGGCAAGGCGCTGCCAACGGTACGAGGTTGCTGCGCGGCGTGGCCGATGTGAAGCTTGAGGAGGCGGGCGAAGAGCTGCGGATAGCGCTCTAGAATGCTGATTGACTGCGAACGGAGCAACGGTGACTTGTCCAGCAGCAGCAACGTGCCGGCCATAAGGTGCGGCAGGCGGCAGAGCCTGTCATGCGCATGCTGATATGCTGCGAGATCGTCTGACGCGATGGCTTCTGCGAGAGCAAGCGCCTGCTGGAAGCAGAGTGAGAGCCCTTCGCCTGAAACAGCATCGACCGATCCGGAAGAGTCGCCGAGCAGTGCGATGTTTGCACGTGTGACGCGATGCAGCCTGCGGCTGTAGGTGATGGAACCACGCGGTGCGTCGCTGGGAAGTGCGTGGCCCAGATGCGCCTGCAGCTGCGGAAAGTTTAGAAGCGCCTCGGGTACCCCCTGGGCGAATTTATCTCGAGCGACAAAGGCGACGCAGACCTCGGCGGATGAGACAGGCGTTACGTAGGCCTGACCGTTTCCGCTCCAGTAGACCTCGACAAACTCCGACCACGGGGAGATGGCGAAGTGTTGGCGCAGACCGATGCGATGAGCGGTGACTGAGGCGCGATCAAGCCCGGCCGCGGTGCGAATGCGCGACTGGTGGCCATCGGCACCGACAGTGAAACGGGCATGGAAGTCGCCGCGGTTGGTCTCGACGCGGGTGCCGTCAGGCGAGACGCCACGCACAACGGTCTGCCAACTGAACCGGATGCCAAGGCTGATCGCGCGGTCAAGCAGAAGCTGATGCAGCAGCGTGCGCTTAATGCCGCAACCGGGTTCGCCGGGAAACGATGCCTGTGCCATGCGGCCCGAAGTGGTATCGATGAAGCGGATGCCCTGAATGCTGGCGTGATGGTCGGGATCGCAGGCTGCGTCGCCAAGATCGATACTGAGTTTTCGTAAAGCGGCGAGGGTGTCTGGCATCAGGCCTTCGCCACAGGCTTTATCGATGGGCGGGCTCATCCCATCGGCGACATGGACGCGAATGCCCCTGCGGGCGAGTGCGATGGCACCGGCCAAACCTGCCGGCCCAGCGCCAGCGATGAAGACGTCGCAATCATCCAAGGTGTCCTGCTCCCGTATCTGAGACTTACGCCAAGCCAGAATGTTACCGGGCGAGGTGCCGATGCGGATAGCCAGGTGAATGAACGCCTACCACTGCATCAACACCAGCTCGCAGCAAAAACCAGGGCCCATGGCGGCAAGAATGCTATACGAGCCTTCAGCGCCGCGATGGTTGGCGAGATAATCCTCAAGCACACAGAGTACCGAGGCCGCCGAAAGATTGCCCACCTCGCGGAGGCTCTTCCAGGAGGCTGCCAGGGCGTCTTCCGGCAAGCCGAGTGTCGACTGCATTGCTTCGAGCACCTTGGGGCCGCCGCTATGGAAGATCCAGCTGCCAATATCTGAGAGGGTCAGGTTCTGGCTTGCAAGGAAACCTTCGACGTCGCCGCGGAGGTTTTCCTCGACGACCTTGGGGACATCTGGCGAGAGCACAATCTTGAAGCCCATATCGCCAATGTCCCAGCCCATGACGTGCTGGGTGTCGCGGTAGAAGCTGGAGCGTGTGGCGAGGACGCGGGGGCCGGCATGTGTTTGGGCTGGAATGACGGCTTGATCGCCTGCGATGACGACGGCTGCGGCACCATCGCCAAAGAGCCCGCAGGAGATCAGGTTGGCGATTGAGGTGTCGTCATCCTGCCAGGTCAAGGAGCAGAGCTCGACCGAGAGGAGGAGCGCGATCTGATCCGGAAAGGCCTTCACGTAGTCTGACGCGCGGGCGATGCCGGCAGCACCGGCGACGCAGCCAAGGCCGAAGATAGGAGTGCGCTTGACGTGGGTCGGGAAAGGCATGAGGTTGATCAGCCGAGCATCGATAGTAGGGCTGGCAATGCCGGTGACCGAGGCAAAGAAGATGGCGGAGATGTCTTTCGCGGTGAGTCCAAGGGGATCGAGCGCATTTGCGATAGCCTTTTGCGCCAGTTCAACCGCTGCGCCGATCCACGCAGTGTTGGTGAGACCAAAGCCCTTAAGGTCAGGATAATCCTCAAGCGGATAGACCAGGTAGCGGAAGTCGACGCCGCAATTAGCGAAGAAGCGTTTGACTAGACGGGGCTCTTCGAGCTTGCCTGCCCAGCGTTCGGTAAGTGCCTCGGCTATCTCTTGTTGTGCGTAACGGTGCGGCGGGAAGGCGGTTCCGACTGAGGCGATCTGCATTATGTCCTTTATACGTGTGTCGGGTGAAGGCAGGCGAGAGTGGCGACCTCTTTCAAGCTTTGCTTCAGCCCTGTGATGGTTATTTTCGGCAATCGAAGTACTGGTATTTACTGGATGCGGGCCAGTTGGCGATCATAAAGCGAGTTTCCCGGAAACTGTTTTGAAAGGGCTGTAAGGATGGAACGTGCCTGCTGCGGATTGCCGTCACGGATGGCCGCTACGGCAAGCATCATGCGTGCGAACGGGGCCAGGTAGTGGCCCTGGTTCGCGGTCAGGGTCAGCAGCTTGATGCCCTCCTCTTTGTCTGTCGATGCGCCGGTGACTCCAAGCAGCCACCGGACCGCCGCGGGCTTCAGGCTAAGCATGTAGTTCTCCACCCCGCTGGCTAGATAGGCGTCGTACATGTGCGGATCAACCGCAAGTGCTTGCTTCGAGTAGCCGCTGGCCTGCTTGGTGAGCGAGAGAGCGGCGAGATCTTTCTTGTCGATCATCAACGCGTAGTCCGACTGCATGCCGTAAACGAGTGTCTTCGTGTAAAGAGCGCGGGCATCCCTGGGATTGCGGGCGAGCGCGGCATCGGCGAGCCGTGTTGCCTGCGCGGTGCGGTCGTCGAAAGACTTACGGGCCTGCGGATCAGGAGTGAGGCGGCTGCGACTGTCAAAGCGGCTCTGGTCTGCAAAAAGCTGCACGTCAATGATGTGCAAGCGGTCGAATTCACCGAAGAGGTACGCCGCGGCATCCGAAGCGGCGGCAAGACCGTCATCAGGATGCTGATTCAACCACTGCTGAAAGACAGTATGCGCCGCACCGAAGTTGACGTTGTACATATCGAAGTAACCCTGATCGAGACCTGCCGAGTGGTCGACGATCGGGGCATTCGATTGGGCTTGCCCGGTAGTGAGGTGTAGCAAAAAAACAAGTGATCCGAGAGTTGTCAGCGCGAATCTGGAGGACCGCGCCGTTATTTCATGCAACTTCATCTGTACCGCCCTATTCAGTTTGTTCAGGCCTAAAGTTCTTGCGAGCCATCAGCTACTAACGACCTGGAGGATTAGATGCAGTGAATGGTTCATTATTGGCTTGCCAGTATATGTGCGACGCAAGACCGATCGTCGACCTGCTAGCCTTAAGACTGGGAACAAACAGTGCAGGGTGAGAGAGACGAATTGAAGATGAGGTGGTTTTTTCGAGATGGACGGCGAGCGTTGGTGAGTCTGCCGGCGGTGGCGCTCCTGCTGTGCTTGATTGGGCTGTATCTTACGCGCGGCTCGATGGCAAACCTTTCGTTTCTAAGCGATGGCAAATCAGCCCTGGTGGACCAGCGGCCGTGGCAGACGATCCAGGCGCTGGCGCCACTTGCCGTCTCGGCCGAAGAGCAGCGTTATGCGCAGGAGGCCGAACGGCTCGCAGACCACGAGGTCGACCAGGCATTTGCGCTGGCGCTGCGCCAGGCCAGCACGCAATCCAAAGTGTTGAGTCCCGAGACACAGGCATTGACGCAGAAGGTCAGCCAGTTACAGAACGAAGTGAAGGCGGACAGGTCGAGGGTGACGGCGCTGGGGGGTGATGCAAAGCCTGTTTCGGGAGATGCTGCCGCGGCGTCCGAATCAAATAACGACGACCTGGATGCTGCACGGACCCAGTTGCAGATCGATAGCGATGAACTTGACGATGCGAACGAGGAGTTAGCCAAGGCGACCGGTGACAAACGCGGCGCGATCCAGCAGGAGCTTGTGGAGCGCGAGGCTGCGCTTAAGAAATCGACGGTAGAGAGCGGAGGCAAGACCGCGGTGGTCTCGGCGAAGAGCCATGCCACATTGTGGGAGAGGCTGGGTGCCTGGTTGGACCAGCGAACTCGACATGCGCTACTGCTGCAGGCGAAGAGCGAGGCAGATGCCGACAGCGGCACCCTGAAGACGCAGCATGCAGAGGTTGAGAGCCGTTCGACCGCTGCGGCGGCGGCGGCCAGTGCAAGCCTGAAGGCGCCGGCTCCTGCAAGTGCAGGGCCTGTGGCTGCAAACCCGGCGCTGCCCAGCCGTGCGGCGCGCCTGCAAACGCTACGGACGCTGTCGGAGGAGCACTCGATCCTCGATGACCGCATTGCTACCGAGCAGCAGCTCTCGCAGGTCTACACGAGCTGGGCAGAGCAGGTGGAGCGACAGCACGGCATCGTTCTTCACCTGATTCTGCAATCGCTGGCGCTGATTGCTTTCATCATCCTCTGCGCAGTGATCGCAATTGAGGTGACCCATGTGCTGCTGGATCGGTCGACGATGGAGCCCCGGCGTATGCAGACGACTAAGACCATCGTCGACCTCGCATTGGAAGTTGCGGCTTTGTTGCTCATCCTGCTTGTGATCTTCGGCGCGCCGAGCCAGGTGCCAACGATCCTTGGGCTGGCTACGGCCGGCATTACGGTGGTGTTCCAGGACTTCATCCTGGCGTTCTTCGGCTGGTTCGTGCTGATGGGCAAGAACGGGATCCGTGTGGGCGACTGGGTTGAGATCAATGCGGTGGGCGGCGAGGTGGTGGAGATTGGCCTCTTCCGTACAACGCTGATGGAGACAGGCAATTGGACGGATAAGGGCCATCCCACCGGGCGGCGGGTAACGTTTATCAACAACTTTGCCATCACGGGGCAGTACTTCAACTTCTCTACCGCAGGCCAGTGGATGTGGGACGAGATCACGCTGAACATTGCATCGGGCGAGGCGGCTTACAAGACGATTGAAGCCATACGCGGCCGCGTTGTTGCGGAAACGGAAAAGGACTCGCATCTTGCTGAAGAGGAGTGGCAGCGGGCGACGCGGCAGCAGGGGCTGAGCCAGTTCACGGCATCGCCTTCCGTCGATCTGCGGCCGGGTGCTTCGGGAATCGACATTATCGTGCGCTACATCACGCGGGCGGGAGACAGGTTCGAAACGCGCAACAAGATCTACCAGGCAATGATCGACATTCTGCAACTGCAGCCAGAGGCTTTGCCGGATGGAAAGACCTAGTAGATCGTCAGGTCGACACGAGGCGGCAGCACCTTTCCGAATGCTTCCAACTCCTGCTTTACCGTGGTTGCGGTCGCATTGTCGGTGGCGTAGAACTGGACGTCGCCCTGGGCTGCGGAGATAAGTGCGCGGGAGACAGAGATCGTCCCTACCTGGTGCCAAGTATCTGGAATCTGGCCGGGAAACCACTCCTCGTAGACGATGACGAGATGGACGTTGTTGGCCGCAACAAACTTTTCATAGTCGGCAGAGTTGGCATGCGCGGCGATAAGCAGGCGTGCCTTCTCGGAGCCGAGGCCGCCGAGATCGAGGACCGGATAAGGGTTGTGGTAGGAGCTTAGGCCGAGATCGTTGACCGCGACCGCCCCCTTGTAGAAGCCGTCAATAAATCGATGCATCTGATACTGCTGCTCGTAGATGTTGTTTGAAGCGATTGGGACTTTGAAGGTTTCGTGGCAGTAGCGAGAGCCGATTACAAGGAGAGCGACTGCCGCACCAAACGCGACGATGAGGCGATCTTTGCGGGCGGGGGCGAGAGCGGAGCGGATGGCAGACTGGCCAAGGTAGAGGCAGATAAGCGCTGTGCTGACCATGATGTAGTCTTCGTAGCGATCGAGCCAGCCAAAGCTGCCCGCGGCGATATGGCCGCCGATGGAGACGAGCAGAACCAGTGCCATCAGGGAGCGTGAAGTCCAGCCGCGAGGCTTATAGACGAACGCTTTAGCGCAGATGCAAAGAGCGGCGACCGAGACCAGCAGCAAGGTCACCCCGATCGGATGAAAGAGGGCAAAGTTGAAGTTGCGGGAAAGCCCGGCGAGAAGCTGATGGTGGGCTCCGCCTATCCCGCCAGCGGCTACTGCGGACTTCGAAAGGATGGAACTGGGCAACGGCGGCAACCCAAGCTTGACCAGGAATGCGGAGAAGCCGCCCATGAGGATCGCGATTGCGACAGCTGCTGCGAGGGCGGTCCGGAGGCGGCCGCGCAGCGCGAGTACAAGCAATGCTCCCATGCTGAGCGCCAGGCCTTCGTAACGGACCAGAGGACAGAGGATGATGACAGCGGGCAGCCAGGCAGGCATCTTTCGCGTATCGAGAAAGAGGGCGAGGCCGTATACGATCGCCGCGGTGAAAGCAATGTGCAGGCTATGCTCGAGGCCCGTGAAGACGACGCCGATCAGGTTAGAGCACAGTGTAATGAGGAAGAGAAATCCGGCCTGAACGCTGATGGCGAAGGTGTCATGGCCGAGCTTCACATGCACTATCAGGCGGCGAATCACTTCGACCGTAAAGAAGAGCGCGCATAGGTTGATCAGAAGTGGGAGATAGGGGTGCAGCGCGGTGCCGGAAGCGACGGCTAGCAGGAATGGAAAGATGATGGACGACGATGGGGCGGCGTGCGTGCCGTCGTAGAGGCCGTAGTTGCCATGGCGAATCTGATCGCTCAGGGCGAGATGGATGTAGGGATCATCCAGCGTGTAGATGAAGGTGTGGTCATTGATCTTGAGGATGGCGGCGAAGAGGACGACCACAGCGATAGCAATCGCAGCGAATGCCAGCGGAAAGGCTATGCTGCTTGTACTGCGGCTCACTTGATCCGGGGTCGTCGAGTGCGGGCTTTCGGACGGAGGATTGAGCGTGGTTGCAGACGAGAAACGCAGGGAGTCATCGAGCGACATTCTAGCTGTTTTACCACGCGCGGATGGTTGCGGCAGCCGATTATGCGCAATCTACAACCTCTGTTGGAGGTGGCTCTGCGGCTCTGCGAGATCAACCTTTCCAGAAGGTCATGACCACCCCACCAAGAACGATCAGCCCGCCGCCAACGTAGATGGGTGGCGTTGGCGATTGTTGAAAGCGCAGCTTTGCGACGACCTGCGCAACGACGAAGAAGAGCACAACGTAGATGCCGAGCAGCTTGCCGAAGTCCCATTTAGGCGTGTTTACGAAGAGGCTATAGAACACGAGCACCAGCGTTCCGGCAACGAACCACAACGCGCGCTTTGTGCCAGTGGATTGGTACATCGCCGATTGGAAGCAGGCGTCGCCGAAGACCTCAAGAAACGCCGCGACGGCGAGCAGCAGGAAGGCTCCTGCGGTAGTGGACACAAGCTGGCTGAACAGGTTCGTCATGGGGGCCTCTGGGAAACGATCTATTTTGGAGATGACGGTATCGTAGCAGCCAGTCGCGCTGGATCTCGATTGCCTCATTTAGAGGCACGGAAGCGGTTTGCTGAGGTAGGCTTCTGATAGCGCGATGCTGCGACTCGAAACACCGATCTGACGAATCATTGGAGTGACGGGACTTGAAGCTTGCTGGATGTTTGTTGCTGCTTTCAGGCTGGATGATCGTGCTGGTGGCCTTGGTGCTGCTGCCGGGCTTTGCGGCGCGTGCTGCCTTCATCGCTGCCGGTTTTGCGGTTGAGGTTGTCGGGCTCGGGCTGATCGCACGCGCACAGGTCACCGAACAGAAACAGGCGCAGGCAGTGAAGCAAAGCATCGGGTCACCAAGACTGGACGGAGCAGGATTTGGGGGCTATCGATGAGCCTCGCGCTCTCCCTCTTTGCGATCATGCTGATCCCATTTGCGGCCGCCGGGCTGGGACTTATCCACTCCGGGCTGGGACGCTCGCGCAGTGCGGCACATGCCTTGCTGGCGACGCTGTGCGTCTTATCAATTACGGCGGTCGTGTTCGTGCTGGTGGGATTTGCATGGACCGGCTTCGCGGGGGGGCACTCCTACTCTGCCATTGCGGGTGGATTCAATTGGAACTGGATTGGCGCGGAAGGTTTTGCTGCATCTGGAGTGAACTTCGACGCAGCCTCCGAGCAGATCACGCTGAAACTCTGCTTCCACATCTTTGCGGTGGGACTTGCGGGCGTGATCGCAATCGGCGCAGGTGCCGATCGCTGGAGGCTGGGCGCTACATGCATCTCAAGCGCGATCTTCGCGGCGATCATCTATCCACTCTTTGCGCATTGGGTCTGGGGCGGCGGATGGCTTGCTGAAGTTGGCACGAGCTTCGGACTGGGCAGCGGCATGATCGACGCTGGGGGCTCCGCCGTGATCCAAGCCACTGGCGGACTTACAGCGCTGGCGATTGCGTGCCTGCTGGGACCGCGCCGGGGCAAGTACGGCACGGATGGCGTAGCGACGGCGATCCCGGGTCACAACATTGTGCTTGTGCTGTTCGGCTGCATCCTTGCGCTTGTCGGATGGACGGGGCTGAATGCTGCGGGCGCGATGATTTTCTACGCGGTGGCTCCCGGGCGCGTGGTGCTGGTGGTGATCAACACGATGCTTGCAGCGGCTGCGTCGGCGCTAGCGGCGCTGAGCGTGACGCGCTTCCGCTTCGGCAAGCCCGATGCATCGCTGACCGCGAACGGCTGGGTCGCGGGCCTGGTTGCAAGCAGCGCGGGATGTGCGTTTATACCACCGACCGCAGCGATCCTGATTGGCCTGGTGGCGGGCGGCCTTATTCCATATGTCGTCGAACTGTTCGAATTGAAGCTTTATGTCGATGATCCAGGAGGCGCCATCTCTGTCCACGCGGGCGCAGGACTTTGGGGGACGCTGGCGGCCGGCATCTTCGCGTATGTTGTGCCGGGCATGCGCGGTCCGCAGGTCCTGGCACAGATGGTGGGAATCGCAACCCTGCTTGGCTTCGTATTGCCGTTGGCCTATGGAGCGAACTGGCTGCTGCATCGCGTGGGACCGCAACGTGTGGACCGCGATGGAGACTATCAGGGCATGGATATACGGGAGCTGGGCGCGGGAGCTTATCCGGAGTTTGTCGTGCATAGCGACGAGTTTGTTCCGCGATGAACCGAAGCTACTTGCTACGCGAGACGATGTAGAGCAGCAGCAAGATGACTACGGGCAGCATGGCAACACCGGCGTAGAAGAGGATGCGGCGCCTGCCAGGCGATTGGCGCTGCTGCCAATTCGCCTCCTCGGTGCGGGGTGCGAGGCCGACCTCTTCCTGGTGGTGAAGATCGTGGGCAAACTCCCGTGCGCTGGCGTAACGGTTCTTCGGGTCGCGTTCGAGTGCGCGATACAGGATCTCCTGGATCTGCGGTGTGATCGACGGCTCGACGGTACGCGGCGGGACGGGCTGGTTCAGCAGCCTGTCGTTCATCACGGCGAAGGGATTAGGGCCTGAGAAGGGCACCTCGCCCGTAAGCATCTCGTAGAGCATCACGCCTACAGCGTAGATGTCGCTGCGCGCATCGCCGCGCTTGCCGCGTACTTGTTCGGGTGAGATGTAATCCGGCGTTCCCATGCCTTGCGAGAAGTTTGCAAAGGTCAGTCTGCGCGATCCGGCGTTTGCGGCGATGCCGAAGTCGATGAGGCGAATGGTCTCGTTGCCGGGGTCGTTCTCGTCGACCATGACGTTTTCGGGCTTCATGTCGCGGTGCGCGACGCCATGGGTGTGAATGTATTGGAGCGCCTCGCAGATGCCGATGGTGAGGTGGACGGCGCGTGCGAGCGGCAGCTTCTTCTCTTCGTTCAAGATGGACCTGAGCAGGCGGCCTGGAACCCACTCCATGACGATGTAGACCTGCGATCGGCCGGGGTTCGGCAGGACGCGCATGACGCCGGGGTGTTGCATGCGGGTGCCAATGTCCTCTTCGCGTCTGAAGCGATCGAACATGACCGGATCGCTTTCCATCTCGGGATGAGGGACCTTGATGGCGACCTGCGTACCGGTTTCGAGATCAACGGCCTTGAAGACGGTTGCCATGCCGCTGGTGGCGACGATGCTTTCGATCTGGAAGTGGTCGAGCTGATCGCCGGGATGAATGTCCGAGTTTGGGAACATCAGAGAAGCCTGTACGGGCGGCCGCGATAAAGGCCCATACGCTCGACGGCGACGACGCGGATGAGTTGCGCGGTGACGTTGTCGTTGCCACCGGTTGCATTGGCCGCCGCGATCAAGGCGTCCGCAGTTCGTTCAAGTGCGGGATCAATGCTTGTGGTGCGGTTCACGATACGTTCGATCTCGGCATCGGAGATGTAGCCATGGAGACCGTCGGAGCAGAGCAGCAACACATCACCGGGCACAATGTTTACGGTGATCGTGTCAGCAGCGACGAAGAGATCATAGCCGAGAGAGCGGGTGAGCATGTGCTGCATGCCGTCGCTGTCCTTGTCTGCAGGCATATCGGATGGAGCGAGGATCCCGAGGCGCATCTGCTCGGCCGCCATGGTGTGATCGCGCGTAAGCAAAGCTCCAGAGCCATTGCGAAAGAGATAGCAGCGGGAGTCGCCGACATGCGAGATGACTGCGGAATCGAACCGCAGCGCACAGGCCACCATCGTTGTCCCCATGTTTGCTCCGCGCACCTTGCTGGCGTGCCCGGCTTCGTAAACAGCGGCGTTGGCCTCCTGCACGAGCTTGGGAAGTAACGATGCGTGCATGATGCCTTTGGGCACCCTTCGGAAGCCGGCGATCATGGTCTCGACGGCAAGTTTCGAAGCGACTTCGCCCTGTGCGTGGCCGCCCATCCCATCGGCAAGCGCGAAGAGAAATCCCTGGTCGCGCACCTGCGCCGGTGAGGCTGGCAGCACATGGCCAACAAAGTCTTCGTTACCTTCCCGCTTCAGACCGCGGTCTGTTTTTTCCGTAAATTCGAGTTCGAGCATAGGCAGGTTGAGAAGCGGTGGCCGGAGGCTGCAAGAAGACCGCCTTCAGTGTACGCGTTCGAGTTTATGCTGCCGGACGGGTCTGAGCGATGACGGACTTGCCCTGTGCGCGGCCGACCTGCAGGAAGTGAAACCCTCCGTAGAGCGCCCAGAGACCGGCGATGCCGAGGGCAATCAGCGGCTCCTGCTTGGTGCCGTAGCCTTTCCATGGACCAACGACGTAGTAGGCCATGCAGGCGAGGTTCGCGAGCAGCCCGAAGACGGGAATAAGCATGTGGCGGATAAAGCTGAAGCGCTCATGCTTGTAGTACGCCACGATGCAGAGGCCGCAGCTGAGTGCATAGAGTACGAAGGTCCCGAAGTTCGAAGCCAGCGTAACGGCGAGGAGTGAATTTGGCAGTGCGGCCATCCTGGCGTTGGTGGTGTATCCCACGTGCGACCAAAAGCCCTGCGGAATGGATGCGATCGCGGCGTCGCTGGGTGCGCCACCGTCTCCGAAGGCAATCGAGACCGCGGCGCAGCCGATGACGGCGGAGATGATGGCAAGCGTCCAGATGGCGCGATGCGGGGTGAGATTCTTGTTGTGCAGACTACCGAAGTTGCCGCCGAGCTCGCGATCTTTGCCCATGGCGTAGGTCACACGGGCACCAGTGTTCATGCAGGAAAGCGTGGTGCCGATGAGCGCGAGGAAGACAGTGGCTGCTTCAAAGAGCATGAACGTGCGGCCATGGCCAGCGCCAAACAAGGCGTCGCCCACAACGACCATCATGTCGCCAATGGGCGCAGCCGAGGCTGAGGCACTCTGCATACTGTAGCCACTATTCAGAAAGTAATTTGCGGCGAAGTATTCAAAGAAGTAGAAGACGCAGCCCTGCACGACGAGCGAGGTAATGACGGCGATGGGAACGTCGCGCTTGGCATTCTTTGCCTCGCCTCCCATCGCCGTGACGGATTCGAAGCCGACAAGGATCAGGATCGCGATGTTGGCCTGCACGAAGACCCACGACCACTGATGCGGGCTGACGACTGATTTAGCGGTCGGGTGCGCGAGAAAGTTGCCAGAGGCGTCGTACGGTGTGTAGTTCACATGGAACGGGACCGGGTTGCCGGTGGCGTCGAGCCTTGGCAGGGGAACGCCGTTGGCGTCGCGCACGATTGTGTCGGTTGATACGCCAGCAGTGATGCTGGTAGCTGTCTTGAACTCGTACTGGTATGCCTCGCCCGACGCGGAATCGAATTGCCACGCCACCGAGCCCGGAGCGTGGTGCACGCGGTACTGAATGGCGAAGCAGGCAAAGATCAGCAAGGCGGTGATCTGGATGATGTTAATGACCATGTTTGCTGAAGTTGAGCTGCTGATGCCACGATGCGCAATGTACGCCACGGCGAAGGCAAAGGTGACGGCGATGGCCATCATGAAGAACATGCCGGGGTTTGAGGCGCTCATGAAGTTGGGCCAGATAGTGCCGGCAACATAGCCGCAGAGAATACCCATGGTGCCGACCATGACGCCGGGGTAGATCCAGTAGTAGAGATGCGAGGCCCAGCCGACGATGAACTTTGACAGTCGGGCGAAGCGCCACGCCTGATCGCGATTGAGAAACGCTTGTTCGGCGAAGTAGTAAGAACTCCCTGCCTTTCCGGGATAGAGCTTCGACATCTCCGCGTAGCAGACGGCGGTTGAAAGGCAGAGAACCAGCGCGCCGACGATGCCCATCCACATTGCCGGTCCGGTGTTCTTGGTGGTCGACTGGAGGAAGAAGGTGAGCCAGAGGAACGCGCCGGGCGCAATGAGGGCCATGGCGTTGCTAGTAAGGCCAGTGAGCCCGAGCGTCGGCTTCATCTCGCCGGTGGTGGTGGTCGCCTCTGTAGCTGCCATTTGATCTCCGTGAGAGCGTTCTCAAATCCGATTTGCGGATTGAACGGAGGGATCGCTGGTCACGATCTCTCCGCAATGAGAATTACCACTCTGATTTTGGATGAACTTGAGATTACAGAATGCCACTAGAGGGGCATTAGGGCAAAATCGCCATGCCCGAACAGCCGGAGACTGGTGCGGCGCAGAAGCGTTCTCGCCCAGCTTTGAGGGAGCGAGTCATGGTCACGATCAGCAGCTACGCATGCGAATGGACTGATCGTGGCGGCTTTGCAAGGACTTACACGCTGCATCAGCGATGAAGGCAAGCGGCCTCTGCAGTGGATTCGGTAAGCGTCTTCTGCAGTGGGTTTTAGATACTCTGCAATAGCTCTGACAGGCTTAACTTCATCCCCAGGGCGATCACCTCGAGCATCGGCAGGGAGATTGATTTGCGGCCGCGCTCGACATCGCTGATAAAGCTGCGGTCGATGCCGAAATCGTTTGCCATGCGCAACTGCGTGAGATTGCGTTCGCGCCGCAACTCGCGAAGCCTTGCCCCGAAGCGACTGCTGACGTCTCGCGGAAGTGTCTCGAGCGGTGCCGGAGCCTGGACGGTTGCGGAGGAGAGGTTTGCGTGACTCAGCATCCGGATGGTTCGTGGCATCGATCCCGAGGTTGCGGATCGTAGGGGGGTGCTCAGTTGAACGCGACGTTCCGGGAGAAGAGTTTCAGTGTTGAGAGAGGTTTGCATGATCCTATTTCTTCTTGCTCGATTTTGGGATTCGATTCAGATCAAGGTTTAGATCTCCTGTTATTGGCGGCTTTCGGGGAGCACGATAATAGACAGGATTGATTCCTTCCAACCCTCGCGCAACCAGCTTCAATTTTCCACACAATTTTGCGGTAAGTGACCATTATCCAGCGTGGCCAGTTACTTTATTACTCGAGGTGTTTGGGATTGTTGGCAGGGGGTGAGGCATCAGGCTCGGCATTCTATCAACGCGGCAGGAATGCAGAGCCAGGCACCAAGCTGCCGAGATAAGCTCCCTGAGGCCTGCAGGTCATCGACGACACTGTTACTCGCGAGAGTTACTGACCGCCCGGTACTGCCTGATGAGAACTATGTGCCGCTTTCGTCGGAGGGAGCTTTATCCGGTACTGGCTGCCTCGGCAGATGGGAAGGCTTTCGCTTTGTGCTCAGATAGTCGACTAACTGCTTGACCTCGTCGGGCTGCAGCGCATCACCAAATGGAGGCATACCGCCTCCGCCCTCGCGGATCTGCTGCTCAATATGGTCCTTCTTCCACCGCTTGCCGATGCCCGAAAGGTCGGGGCCACGGTCGGTTCCGATGCCGTCAACTCCGTGGCAGTGCTCGCATCCCTTTGACTTGAAAACCTCTGCGCCTGCCTGCTGGCTCTGCTTCGAAAAGGCCTGAACTGGCCTAATTGCGATCAGGCTTTCAGAGAGGAGAAGTGCACCGGCCGTTAGGATGGCCATGATCCCGGTAGCGACAACGACCAAAGGTCGAGAATGCTTATGACCAGGTCGCGATGTTGACAGGAAAGATTGTTCTGCGGGGAGTTTATACATGGCCTGGATTCGGAGATTCTTTATAGAACAACGTGCTTCATTGTGATCCACTGCCAACCATATCTCCACTAGCCGGAGCGACAACGGGCGCAATCCTTGTGGCTGGGGCATCGAGCTCGTGCACATGCCAGACCACACTCTCGTTCGCAATCTCGTTGTGGCTACGGAGATATTCGAGCGCGTAGGTGCTTGCGGTTGGATCGTCTTTTTGATCGGCGAACTTAGCGGCTTCGATACTCGCCTTGTCTTTCATTCCAAGACGCCGGTAGAGGATCGCGAGGTTGTAGTGGGCGGAAAGATCATCGGGGTCAATACTCTGAACGTATTCGTATTCCGCTCGTGCGAGCGGATATTTGTGCTGCTGATAGTAGGAGAAGCCGAGCTCGCGGTGGGCGTCGCGCGATTGTGGGAAGCTGACTGCGACGATCTTGAGGTCATCAATGGCGAGATCAAGATTGCCTTCATTGCGTTCCACAAGAGCCCGGTAATAGAGTGCTCGCGCGTTGCCGGGAGCAAGCGCAAGGGCCTTCGCCAGGCTTGGCCGGGCGTCGTCGTACTTCTCCCATAGGATGTCTACGATGGCCTGGTTGGTATAGGAATCCGCATAGTCAGGACGCATCTTCTGGACGTGTTGGAAGGCGGCTACCGAGGCCGCATACTGCTGTGCGTCGAGGAGCGCAATGCCGTAGTTGTTCCAGCGCATCCACTCTTTGTTCTCGGCTTTCGCTTCGGGAGCACTTAGGGGAGTGGGCGGATTGTCACCGACGTGGATAATTCGCGACTGCGAGACCATATCGACGGTGGGCATCTCGTAGTGGTTCTTATTGACTCCGAAATCCATGAAGTGCTGGTTGAAGCGGCGGTACTTTACGGTGGCGGTTACGGTGACATCGCCGGTCGCCGTGTGCGGCATGTGAAACGAGTAACGAACAAGCTGCGAACGGCCGGACTGGATAGTGTTGTTGTACGCAACCACCCGGTTGTCCCAGACCTCGTGGTGCCCGTTGAGTTCGCCCTTCACATTGATGAGGCGGTTGGTGAAGCTGTGGGCGCGCTCGTCAAGGTCACCATTGTTCTTGATGAAGCCGCTGTCGTCAATGATCTTGCCAGTCGCGTCCTTGACGGTGAAGGCCACCCACGACTCATACATGTCGCGCTGCTCGGGGACGTGGCTGTGGGCGATGCCCTTGTTCTGGATGATGACGTTGGCGGTGACGAGTTCACCGGGAACGATCTTGAACGAGGCGAGACCAAGGGGAGCTATGACAGATTGCGGGGTGCCGGAAGCTGTCTGTGATGCGAGGCCATCTGCCTGCTCGCCCCGTTCCAGGGCGAAGATGTCGACGTTGAAGACGCTGTTCTGGAGAAACTGCACAATGCGTGATGCCTGCTCGTCAAAGCCGTAGTACTTGGGGACGACGGTGTTTGCGCCGAGCCAGCGATGAGATGCAAGCTGGCCCTTTTTCGCGCCGTAGTCCGTCGTCTTTACGGCCTCGCGCTGCATATGGCACGTCTGGCAGGTAGAGACTGAATCCTTGGTGTAGAACGGCAGTGGCGACTGCTTGGCAAAGGATGAATTCTGCCACTCGTCGTACAGGAAGATGGCACGCTGCCACTTGTAATCGTTCAAAGCCTTCGGGAGCGCCGCCTTGTGGCAGGAGGCGCAGAACTCTGAAGTCTTGTAGAAGTCCTTCATGACGGCCTTGCTGTGGCGATCAAGGTGCGTCAGGATCTCGCTGTCAGAGACCTCGCGGGTGATCGGCTTGCCATCTTCATCGACCAGCACTGCTGGCACGCCCATGACGTAGCTGCCAGTGCCGCGTGTGTCGCCCTTCGAAATGGAGTGGCAGACGCTGCAGGTAACTCCATCCTGATCGTAAGGACGCTTCTTTGGAGCCCCTTCTGTAAGTGCTCCGGAGACAAGCGCGATGGGATCGTGACAACCCTCGCAGTGGCGGGAAAATTCGATTCACTTCTCCGTGTTCAGCAGGCCGACGTTGCGGAGATACCATGGAGCGCGATTCGAGTTTGAGTGGGCGGATTCGCGCCACTGGGTGTGCGCTTCCTGATGGCAGTGACCGCAATAGTCGGCGGTGTAGAAGCTCTTCGGACTAAGGAATTCGCCGGTATCGGTCGTGGCGTTTGAGGGCAGGAACGGGAAATCTTTACCGTAGCGAAAGTTATATTTTGCAGCTGCCTTTTCGGAATAAACATGGCGCGCCGCAGCGGCTTCTTCAACTTCGGTTCCGGCTTTGACTGTCCGATGCGGAATGACCATCCAGCTCATCAGAAAGATGACCGGCAGCGTGGCGGCGCTGAGTACAAGAAGCCTGTTTGCCGATCTCTTTAAAGCTGTTGCCCTACGCATTTGAAACTCCGCCTACCCGTTGAAGCCCATCGCTGATTGTGACCGCCTGTGAATGCTATGCCTTCAGCCAAGGGTTGGATAGTTGGAAACTCCTCTCCACCCTTTGGTGGACAGAAGATGGCTGACGTCAATTCAAGTCTGGTTAGCGGGCCAAAGCCAGGCTGCACCGCGGACGCCGCTGGAGTCGCCAAACCTCGCCTGCACGAGCGGCGTGTCTGCCTCTCCGCCAAAGACATACTGCGGCAGCTTTGCGGGCAGATTGATGTAGATTCGCTGCAAGAGCGAGAGGCCGCCACCGAAGACAAACACATCAGGATCAAGGATGTTGATGACCTCCGCGAGGCCGCGGGCAAGACGATCTTCAAACCGCTCGATCGCGGCGAGAGCTTCGGCATCGCCAGCGTCCGCATTGGCGACGATCTGGCGTGTCGTAAGAGAGGCTCCGGTGCGGTGCAGAAAGTCACGCGCGACACCGGTGCCGGAGACCCACATCTCCATGCAGCCGCGTTTGCCGCAATAGCAGGCCGGGCCAGGAGTTTCATCAGCAGTGGGCCAGGGGAGAGGATTGTGGCCCCACTCGCCGCCAGTGCCGTTTGGTCCGGTGTGGATCTTACCCTCGATGGCGACTCCACCGCCGCAACCGGTGCCGAGGATGACGCCAAAAACCACGCGTGCACCCGCAGCTGCGCCGTCGGTCGCCTCTGAAACAGCAAGGCAGTTGGCATCGTTCGCTACACGCACCTCGCGGTCGAGCTCTGCTGAGAGATCATCGGCAAGTGGCATCCCGTTAAGCCACGTTGAATTGGCATTCTTGATCAGACCGGTCCGTCGCGAGGGACCTCCCGGGATCCCCGCCCCGACAGACGCTACGGAGCCGGTCTCCGCTTCCAGCCGCCGCACTAATCCTGCTATGGCGGCAATCGTTCCCGGATAGTCATTGCGCGGCGTATCCACGCGGTAGCGCAGAAGCTCCACGCCATTGCTGTCGAGCGCCAGGGCTTCTATCTTGGTGCCGCCAAGGTCGATGCCGATGCGCATTCCGGGGTAATTCATGTCTCTCCTGCTGCACGCTCTGGAGGCGGTTCAATCAAGAATGGCTTGCTTGGTTGCAGACTCTTGGTTGCTCATCGAGCGGGCTTCTATCGTTACGTCGCAGAGACGCTGCTATAGCATTACAGCATCGCACATCAACCGGGTGTGGCGCATTGCAGCAAAAGCATTTGCAGTCGGGAGTAGTGACAGCTTGAAAAGATTCGTCCAAGTCGGAGTTCTCGGTCTGCTCGTCCTCACCCTCATTCTCTTTCTTGGCGATGCGGCTTATTACAGAGTGCGTATCAGCCGAGGTACGGCGTACCGGATGGTCGAGGTTAATCAGTTCTTACTGACACCGCTGAAGGGCCAGAAGGATGAGTACGACGTGGTTGGATCGATTAAGGTCACCTGCTCCCGTACGATCTTTCCGCAGCCGGGATATCCAGCCTGCTGGTGGCAGGCGCGGCATACGGCGCAATGGCAATAGCTCCAGGAGTGCGGTTGTTCAAGCAGGCATCAGACGGACACCAGGCAGGCTTAGACCTGCCTTGAACATTCAATGAATGACGGTCAATGAAGAACGGTTGGTGCTAAAGACGGTCAATGGTAAGAACCGTCTGGTCGTCCTGGGCGTGTGCACCCTTGCAGAACCCGGCAAGCGCCCGAAAGAGTGCCGCGACCGGCTCCGGTTGTGCGAGATGCTGTGCCATCTCTTCAGCGGCAAACTGCGCTCCCTGCAGGTCTTCCGCTTCGGTGATGCCATCGCTTAAGAGCACGATGCGATCGCCTGGGAACAGCGTGATCGGGATTGCATGGAAGTGTGCGTAATCCAGCAGGCCGACGGGCATGTCACTGTCGTCCACCGTCTCGAAGGTGCCACCAGCGCGCACGATTATGGGCGCAACGTGTCCACCGTTGATCAGCTCGACGTCTGCAGGGCCGTCCGGCAGCAGCGGGAAGGTGTAGCGAAGCATCGCGAGCGTCACGTACTTCTCCATCGGCGCGCGGGAGCAGACGAATTTATTGACTGCTTGCACAGTATCGGTTAGCGGCGTGACATAAGCCGATTGCGATCCAACCTGGGCATGGAGCATGCCCTGCACCATCGCCGCAAGGAGGGCAGCAGGAACGCCTTTGCCGCAGACGTCTCCCACCAGCGCAACGAAGCCATCGGCGACCGGGATGACATCGTAGAAATCGCCGCCGACGGCGGTGCATGGGACCGTTCTTGCGGCGAGCTTGAGGCCCGGGAACTCAGGCAAAGTTTGCGGGATGATCTGTCTTTGGATGGCCGCGGCAATATCGAGCTCCTTGCGCAGCAGTATCGCTTCACGCTCCGCCTCGATCATGCGGAGGTTCTCAAGCAGCGTGGCTGCCTGGTGGGCAATGGCACCGAGGATCTGCTTGCCGGTGCCGGTGAAGCCCTGCGCCATCAAGTGGCTGTCGAGGTACAGCAGGCCGAGCAGGCGTTCAGAATTTTGACCGCGAAGCGGAATCGCTACAACGGAACGAATGGCGTTCAAGATAAGGCTTTCGTGTCCGCGCGCGAGTTCTTCCGTCACATTCGAAAGCACAAACTCCTGTTGCGTGTTTGCCGCCTCGCGCACGATCGAGTAGGAGATTGCCGGCCGGTCTGGCGTCTCTCCTGAGAGGGGTACAGAGGCAGTGGTCGCGTGGCCTTCTTTGTCCTGCCAACACTCAAGCCGCAGCGTATCGGGACTGTCGCCAAGGAAGACAAAGCCGCGCTCTGCGCCGGTCAGCCGGATCGTGTACTCGAGCATGGTTCGGAGCACGTCGTTTACCGCGCCGTAGCTATTAAGGCTCTGCGCTGCCTTGAGGAACAGGGAGAGCGTTGCGAGGTCCGACTCGTCGCCATTTACGTCTGCTGCCCGCCGCGTGATTTTATTTTCACGACTCGAGTTCGCGATCTGCGAAAGCAATGTCCGCGTGGTGCTCTCCTCCTGCGATTCCGCGGGCAAGATCTCTTCAAAAAGGATGCAGTCGCTCTCCTGCGCGTCCGGCATCAAGGCAATACGATCGCCCGAGAGCAGGCGCGTTGTGGTCACTCGTACGCCATTTACAAAGCTGCCGTGGCGGCTGCCGGAATCACACAGGAGATAGCCAGAGGCATCCTGCTCGATCGACGCATGTTCTCTCGATATCTGCGGGTGCGTTAAGACGAGGTGCCGGTCAGCTCCGCGGCCCATGGTGAATGGCAGGCGGTCGACAAGGATGATGCGACGGCTGCCGTCGGTCTGGAGCACCAGCTGAGGAAACGAACTGGGAGAACTCTGCATTGGCTTCGGTTAGCCTTTTCATCCGGATAGTACCACCGCCGAAAGCCGCAAATGTTTGTTTGCGTGATGCGATCTCCAGTAAAGGTATGCAGATGAGACCCGTAAGCCATAGGAATGACAAGGATCGCTGCACAGAAATCTCTTGCACGTTGCGCGGGTTACATCACCTGCTGGCGAGGTCATCCGGGGTGGCACATGGGCTGAGGACCGAAAGCAAATTTGCGAAGCTGAGAAGGCTTGAATGCCAGACCAAATACGTGACAGCGCGCGTTATGACGCTGCGGGGTTGGTCCCGTGGGTTGCGATCGCCGCTTGCACCCGTTCAAGTGAATCCGTCCTGGCGTCTATGTGGCAGCATGTCCTGCCTCTTGACAGGGGCTTTACTGCTGAATGACTGTTTCTGCCCCGGTCAGTTTTTTGGTTACCTGTGCCGGAGTTGGTAGCTGCGTCCTGTCCCAGCCTCCGCCGAGCGCCTGAATCAGGTTCACGGCATAGGTCATCTGCTGAATCTGCAGGTTGGTGACACTCTGCTGGTCGGAGAGCAACGTGGTTTGCGCAATGACGACATTCGAGTATGGATCGAGGCCCAACTGATAACGATCAAGCGCAAGCTGCACATACTGCTCCGCCGACACCTGGGCTTCGCGCTGCTGGGCGATCTGCTGTGAACCAACGCGTAGATTGGAGAGGTCGTCTTCAACCTGCTGGAAAGCGGTCAACACTGTCTGCCGGTAGCTGGCAACATCCGCGTTGTAGGTGGAGATGTATTGCCGGACTGTGGCCCGGCGCAATCCGCCGTCGTAGACCGTCTCCGAGATGCCGGGCCCGATCGACCAGAACCGGCTCGCGGCGTCGAAGATGTGCTTAAAGCCGGAACTCTCGAAGCCGCCGGTCGCGCTCAAGGTGAGATTGGGATAGTAGGCTGCGGTCGCAATGCCGATCTGTGCGTTGGCCTCAGCCATGGTGCGTTCGGCGGCAGCGATGTCGGGTCTGCGCTCGAGCAACTGCGATGGCATGCCCACCGGAACTGGCGGCGGACTTACGAGCGATGGCTTCACTGGAATGGAGAAAGTAGATGGGTTCGTTCCAATGAGCACGGCAATCGCATGCTCATACTGCGCGCGCGCCGTTTCGATACCGATCTCGGCAGCCTGCGCATTTTGTAGGGTGTTCTGCGCCTCGACGACGGAAAGCTCGTTGTCGACACCGGTCTCGTAGCGGCTTTTTGTGATCTCCAGGCTCTTCTGGTCCGCGGCCACGGTGTCGGCATAAACCTTCTCAAGCGCATCCTGTCCGCGGATTTCGAAGAAGTACTGGGCTAGGCTGGACTGCTCTGCGAGACGCTCGTTTTCGAGATCTGCTGCCGAAACCTGTGCGTTGTACTGGTCTGCGCGTATGGAGTTGCGGATGCGACCCCAGAGATCAGGCTCCCAGCTGAGATCAGCAGGAAGGTCAAAGATGGTGCTCTGCTGCCCTGTGTTCGTGACCGTTCCCGTGGTGCCGGCCGCTGTGCCTGTTGAAGTCCCATTTGCATTCGCAAGGTTGCCGGAGGAACGCGAGCGATTGTACGTTGGACCAACTGAAAGCGTTGGATAGAGCTGCGACCGCGCTTCACCGACCAGCGCCCTTGCGGTCATAAAGTTTTCGAAGTATTGCTTGATGTTCTGGTTATCGATGTCCAGCTTGTCCTCAAGCGTATTGAGATCGGGGTCGTTGAAGATCTGCCACCACTTGCCATGCAGCATGGCGTCCTGCGGCTGGGCGATCTTCCAGCCATCGTAAGCAGGGGCCGGTGCGACCTGCGGGTTGGTCGCAGAGATGTCGGTCTTGTTGATCTCCGGCCCGGCGTTTGCTGGGGTTGGAACCTCTTTGTATGCAGGTGGAGCGGTCTGGGCGGCGGTCTGCGGGGCATGATACTTCGGTCCAACCATGCAGCCTGTCAGGACCCCAACCAACGCCGAGCACAGTAGCGCGGTGCAAATCAGTGACGCGGCAGGACGGGTGGCGGGTGCTCTTCGAGACGTGATCACGGACAAATCGATCTCCTGAAAGTTATTCAACATGGCTGGCTGCTGGCCCTCCTGCCGGGAAGGGACTGCGGTTCCGCGAACCAAATGTTTTCTTTACCCAAAGCCGAAGTTCATCGAGCACAAGGTAGACGACCGGCGTGGTGTAGAGCGTCAAGAGCTGGCTGACGATGAGGCCACCGACGATGGTGATGCCCAAGGGGCGGCGTAATTCCGACCCTGTGCCTGTACCGAACGCAAGTGGCAGCGCGCCAAAGAGTGCGGCCATGGTGGTCATAAGGATAGGGCGAAAGCGCAGCATACAAGCCTGGAAGATGGCCTCTTCGGTGCTGAGACCCTGCTCACGCTCTGCCTGCAGCGCAAAGTCGATCATCATGATGGCGTTCTTCTTCACGATGCCGATCAAAAGCACGATGCCGATAATTGAGATGATGTTCAGGTCCTGCTTGAACAGCATCAACGCCAGCATTGCACCGACGCTGGCAGAAGGGATCGTCGAGATGATGGTAATCGGGTGCACAAGACTTTCGTACAGCACCCCGAGCACGATATACACGGCGAGGATGGCGGTGAGTATAAGGTACTTCTCTGACCCCAGCGACTCCTGGTAGGCAAGAACGGTGCCGGCAAAGAAGCCATGCACGCTAGTCGGTGTGCCGAGCGTCTTCTGCATATTCGCGACGGCCAGCGTGGCGTCACTGAGTGAATATCCAGGAGCAAGGTTGAAGGAGACGGTCACCGACGGGAACAAGCCGGTGTGGTTGATCGCAAGCGGAACCGTCGTGGCGCGGCTGGTTGAAATGGAAGCCAGCGGCGTGTTGCCACTCGCAGTCGCGCTTCCCGAACCATTGTGGAAGTAAATGTTGTTCAGGCCTTCGGGACTCTGCCAGAACTTCGGCGCAACCTCCAGGATGACGTAGTACTGGTTCAGCTGCGTGTAAATCAGCGAGACTTCCGACTGTCCAAAGGCGCTATAGATGCCGGAGTCGATCGCCTGAGCGGTCAGCCCAAGCCGTGCTGCAGAGACGCGATCGTAGGTCAGCACTTCATCGAGGCCGCCGTTCTGCTGATCAGAGTTCACATCCTGAAAGCCCGGCAGCTTCTTCATTGCCGCCATCAGCTTAGGGCCCCACGTTGCGAGGTCGGCGTTACTATCTGCCTGGATGGTGTACTGATACTGCGCATTGCCACCACGACCGCCGATGCGCAGATCCTGTCCTGCCTGGAGAAATGCCGAGGCTACGGGCATGCGATTCAGCTTGGGGCGGATGCGGTTGATGATCTCCGGCGCGCCGACCTTGCCTGGTCGCTCGTTCAGGGGCTTTAGTGCGACAAACATGCCGCCCGTATTGGTTGCACCTCCGCCACCCGTAAACGCAATGATGTGTTTAACTGCAGGATCGTCGCGTATCACCTTCACGATCTTCAGCAGCGAGTCATTCATTGCGGGAAATGATGCGTCCTGCGGCCCTTGTATGCCGCCGCCGAGCAACCCAGTATCCTGCTGCGGGAAGAATCCCTTGGGGATCTTATAGATCACCACCACGTTCAGCGCTATGGTCATGGCGAGCACCGTCAGCATGAGACCGGGGTTCTCAAGCACCCAGTGAAGGCTGCGGCGATACAGGGACAAGATCCAATCGAAGAAGCGCTCGGTGAGCAGATAAAAGCGGCCATGCTCACGCTGACTCTGGTCTTTAAGCAGGTAGGCGCACATGGTCGGCGTAGTGGTCAGCGAGATCACCATGGAGACGATGATTGCGGTCGAAAGCGTGATTGCAAACTCACGGAAGAGACGGCCTACGATGCCTCCCATCAGGAGCAGCGGGATAAACACCGCGATCAGCGAGATGCTGATTGAGAGGACGGTAAAGCCGATCTCCTTTGCGCCACGCAGCGTCGCCGCCATGGGCGTCATGCCGTCCTCAAGATGGCGGGTGATGTTCTCCATCACCACGATCGCATCGTCGACAACGAAGCCGGTCGAGATGGTGAGCGCCATCAGCGACAGGTTGTCGAGTGAAAAGCCGAGCATGTACATCACGGCGAAGGTGCCGATCAGAGATACCGGAACGGCGACGGCCGGGATCAGGGTTGCGCGCCCATTACGCAGGAATACGAACACAACAAGGATGACAAGCACGATCGAAAGGATCAGGGTGCGCTCGACATCAATGACCGAAGCCTTGATGGTGGTTGTGCGGTCCATCATCACGTCGACTTTGATCCCGTTTGGAATCGAGGCGCTTACGGCTGGCAACTCGTTGTAGATGCGCTGAACGGTCTGAATGATGTTGGCGCCGGGTTGGCGGAAGATGATGATGACCACTGCCCGCTTGCCATCGAAGTAGCCAGCCGTACGAATGTTCTGAACCGAGTCGACTACATCGGCTACGTCCTGTAACCGGACTGCCGCGCCGTTCTTGTATCCAACGACAATGGGTCGGTATTCGGAAGCATGCGAGATCTGATCGTTCGCGACGATATCCATGGTTGTTGCACCGTTGGAGATCTGTCCCTTAGCCAGGTCGGAGTTTTGCAGGCTGAGCACCGCCTGCAGGTTGGATAGTGCCAGCCCGTAGCTTGCGAGCTTTTGAGGATCGACCTCAACCCGGACGGAGGGGAGCGCGCCTCCGCCTGCAGTGACCTGCCCAACGCCCTGAATCTGCGAAAGTTTCTGGACGACGACCGTCGAGCCCTCGTCATACAGTTTGTCTGGGCCGTACTTGTCGGAGGTCAGCGCCAGGATCATGATTGGCGAGTCCGCGGGATTTACCTTGCGGTAGGTTGGATTGCCGGGAAGGTTTGCCGGCAGATACGCTCGCGCTGCGTTAATTGCGGCCTGCACGTCGCGCGCCGCACCGTCGATGTCGCGCGATAGATCGAACTGGATGGTGATGTTGGTCGTGCCCAGACTGCTGGCTGAAGTCATCTCGGTGACACCGGCGATGTGTCCGAACTGGCGCTCGAGCGGCGTTGCAACCGAGGACGCCATGATCTCTGCGCTGCCTCCGGGCAGGCCGGCGTTGACGTTAATGGTGGGGAAGTCCACCTGCGGCAAAGGCGAGACGGGCAGAAAATTAAAGGCGATCGCACCCGCGATGGCAATGGCGATCGTCAGCAACGTAGTGGCTACCGGCCGATTGATGAAGGGCGAGGAGATATTCATACCGCTTCGGCCTGGGCTTCAGCTCTTGCTTCATCGTGGCGCGGCTGCTGTGGTTCATTGCCGGTCGGTGGCTTGTTGGTGGATTTCGAGAACCGGTGCGCGAGGTTGTCGAAGAAGATGTAGATGACCGGCGTTGTGTAGAGCGTAAGCACCTGCGACAGCAAAAGCCCGCCGACCATGGCAATACCAAGCGGGCGGCGAAGCTCCGAGCCGATGCCGTGGCCAAAGGCCAAGGGAAGGCCGCCAAGCAATGCTGCCATAGTCGTCATCATGATGGGCCGAAAGCGCAGCAGGCAAGCCTCGTAGATCGCGTCGGTCGCACTCTTGCCGTGGTTACGCTCAGCTTCGAGCGCGAAGTCGACCATCATGATGCCATTCTTCTTAACGATGCCGATGAGGAGCACGATGCCAATAATCGCGACCACGCTCAGGTCCTGGTGAAAGAGGATGAGCGAAAGAAATGCGCCAACGCCGGCGGATGGAAGTGTCGAGAGGATAGTGATGGGATGAATGAAGCTCTCGTAGAGCACACCGAGCACGATGTACACCGTGACCAGCGCTGCGAGGATAAGCAACGGCTCATTCGAAAGCGAATTTCGGAAGCTGGCAGCGGTGCCCTGGAAGTCTGCCTGCACACTCTGCGGCATCTTCAAGTCTTTCTGGATCTTAGTAACGGAGTCGATCGCCGCACCGAGTGAGGCGTTTGTTGCCAGGTTGAACGATACCGTGATCGCCGGAAACTGGCCCTGATGGGTGATGGAGAGGGGCTCCGTTGTCGTTTCAAAATGAGAGAACGCGCTCAGGGGGATCGCGTTGCTCTGGGCGGAGCTTGTGGCACCGGCACTATTGACGCCGGATGACACCGGCTTCAATGCGTTCGCGGGCGGGGTAAACGAGGCGACGTACGGCGTATAGAGGGTCGATGCGGTGTTCGCGTTTGATCCTGCCGAGGTCGAGCCGGCGGACGAGAACGAGGCAGCCGCACCCGCTCCCGATGCTCCTGAAGACGCGCTCGCCTGGATGTAAATGTGGTTCAGCTTGTCCGGGTCGACCTGGAACTGCGGCATGCTCTCCAGGATGACGTGGTACTGATTCAACTGCGTGTACATCGTATTGATCTGGCGCTGGCCAAATGCGTCATAGAGCGTCTGATCGATGGTCGTGGGCGCAATGCCGAGGCGTGATGCGGTGCCGCGATCGATGACAAGCTTTACGGCAAGGCCGCCGGGCTGCTGGTCGGTGGCGACATCTTCGAGCTCTGGGTGCTTCTTCAGTTCCGTGATGAACTTACCGGTCCACGCATTCAGCTCGTTCTGGTCGGGATCTTCGAGCGTGTACTGGTATTGAGTACGGCTCACGCGGTCGTCGACTGTAATGTTCTGAACCGGCTGCATGAAAAGCTGGATGCCTTCGACGTTGACCAGCTTGGTCTGGAGACGTCGAATGACGTCTGCAGCATTGAGATCGCGGTCCTCAAGCGGCTTCAAGTTGATCGACATACGGCCGCTGTTGGTCGTGGTGTTTGTGCCGTCCGCTCCAATGAAGGAGGAGAGACTTTCGACCGCGGGATCGTCGAGGATGACCTTGGCGACCTCCTGCTGTTTCTGCGCCATCGCCTTTCCGCCGATCGCTGGAGGCGCCTGGGTGATGCCCTGGATGACGCCGGTATCCTGCACCGGGAAGAAGCCCTTGGGGATGATGATGTAGAGGAAGATCGTCAAGCAGAGGGTTGCGAGTGCGATCAGCAGCGTGACGCCTTGAAATTCCAGGACAACTTTCAAGGTGCGACCGTAGAAGTCGATCATGGCGACGAAAACAGCTTCGGACTTCTTATAAAGCCAGCCCTCCTGCGCCTTTGGATCGTGTTTCAGGATGCGCGAAGCCATCATCGGAGTCAGTGTGAGCGACACGACCGCGGACAGGATGATCGTCACTGCAAGCGTGACGGCAAACTCCCGGAAGAGGCGCCCAACGACGTCCCCCATAAAGAGAAGCGGGATCAGCA
This sequence comes from Acidobacteriaceae bacterium, assembly GCA_903642265.1. Classification (GTDB taxonomy): domain Bacteria; phylum Acidobacteriota; class Terriglobia; order Terriglobales; family Acidobacteriaceae; genus Edaphobacter. The sequence continues at coordinate 43,069 of CAHJWN010000028.1, forward strand.
CCGCAATGAGCGATACGGTAAGCGAGAGAATGGTGAACCCAATCTGCTCCGCGCCTTTGAGCGCCGCTTCCATCGGCGCTTCACCCTCTTCGATATAGCGAGAGATGTTTTCGACCATGACGATGGCGTCATCGACGACGAAGCCGGTCGAGATGGTGAGTGCCATGAGCGAGAGATTATCGAGCGAGTAGCCGAGGGCATACATTGCGCCGAAGGTTCCGATGAGCGAAAGCGGCACGGCAACCGCGGGAATGATGGTGGCCGAGAGGCTCCGCAGGAAGAGGAATATGACCATGACAACCAGCACGATCGTCAGTATCAGCTCGAATTTCACGTCCGACACCGATGCCTCAATCGGCGTCGTGAGGTCGGTCAGGGTGGTGATGGTAATGCCTTCCGGAAGGGTGTTCTGCAACTGCGGCAGCAGTGCCTTGATGCTCTGAACCACCTTGATGGTATTGCCGCCTGGCTGGCGCTGGACGTTCAGGATGACGGCGGGCGTCTGGTTCCACCATGCTGCCTGGCTGTTGTTCTCGATGCCATCGACGACCTGGGCGACGTCGGTCAGATAAACCGGAGCGCCATTGCGGAAGGCAACGATGACGCCCTCGTAATCTTTCTTGGTGATCAGCTGATCGTTCGCATCGATCTGGTAATCCTGCTTGGGGCCGTCAAAGTTGCCTTTAGCGGCGTTGACGCTGTTTTGCGTGAGTGCGGTGCGTAGGTTCTCAAGGTCAATGCCGTAAGAGGACAAGGCCGTAGGGTTAGCCTGGATACGGACTGCAGGCTTCTGACCGCCGCTGATGCTGACAAGCCCGACGCCTTGAAGCTGCGAGATCTTGGGTGCGAGCCGCGTGTCAACCAGGTCCTCAACTGCAGATAGTGCGATATTGCTCGAGGTGATCGCGAGCGTCAGGACGGGCGCATCGGCTGGGTTGGTCTTGCTGTAGATGGGAGGCGACGGCAGGTTGGCCGGAAGGTAGCTCTGCGACGCGCTGATCGCGGATTGGACCTCCTCTTCAGCAATGTCGATGTCAAGACTGAGATTGAACTGCAGCACCACGACGGAGGTGCCGCCGGAGCTGGTGGACGTCATCTGGCTGAGGCCCTGCAACTGGCCGAGCTGGCGCTCGAGCGGCGCAGTTACGGTTGTGGCGACCACATCCGGGCTGGCGCCGGGGTAGAACGTGAGTACCTGGATGGTTGGGTAATCGACCTCAGGGAGTGCCGAAACCGGAAGCTGCGTATACGCAACGATGCCGACCAGCAGGATCGCTGCCATCAACAGGCATGTCGCGACCGGACGCAGAATAAACGGACGTGAAGGGCTCAAGGAGCTTGACTCCCGCTTGTGTTCGAAGCGATAGGTGTCTTTGAAATGTCGACCGTGGAACCGGGCGCCAGCTTGTCAAAGCTGCTGTTTGCCAGCACGTCGCCAGGATTGACTCCTTGAACTGCAGTGGTATTCCCATCCGTCACAAGGGTCTTTACCTGCTTCTCCTGCGCCTTTTCCTTGCCTTTACCCTGACCCTCGATGGCATAGACGAAGGAACTCGTGCCATTGTGCTGGATGGTCGAGGAAGGGATGAGCGTGACGGCACGCAGCGTGTTGACCAGCAGCCGCGTATTCACGAACTGGTTGGGGAACAGGCTGCTTGTCCGGTTCACAAATGAAGCCCTGCCCTTGACCGTGCCAGTCGTGGTGTCCACTTGATTATCGAGGGTCAGCAAGGTGCCGCTGTCAATCTTGGTCACGCTGGTGCGGTCGTAAGCGTCAACTGGCAGCTTTGCGCCCTGGCGCAGACGTATCTGTACCTGGTTCAGATCGTCTTCAGGAATCGTAAAGACAACGGTGATTGGCTGGATTTGCGTGACTACGACCAGCGTAGTGGTGCCATTCGCCTGGACGACATTGCCTGGATCTACAAGCCGCAGACCAACCCTGCCTGTGATGGGCGAAGTAATGTGGCAGTAGCTGACCTGGACCTGGTCGTACTGGACCAGACCTTCATCGTTCTTGACCGTGCCCTCATCCTGCAGCACCAGCTTATCCTGGTCATCCAGAATCTGCTTGGCAATGGCATTGCGCGCCCATGCAGCTTTATAGCGCTCGAGATCCATCCGCGCCTGCGCCAAAACGTTCTCGTCCCGTTCAAGCGTTCCCTGGGCCTGCAGCAATGTTGCCCTGTAGCTGCGGTCGTCAATATCGATCAGCGGGTCACCCTTGCGAACCAGCTGACCTTCCTTGTAGTGCACCGACACAATGATGCCGTTGACCTGGCTTGTTATCAAGGACGTGAAGACCGGCGTGACTGTGCCAATTGCGTCGAGATAAACGCCGATATCGCCCTGCTGCGCAGTTGCGGTGGTAATAGCGACTGGGCCGCCTGCGCCTGCACCACGTCCGCCACCGGCCGCCTTCGGCGCATCCTTCTTGTTCATAACCAGGTAGATGGCTACGGCAAAGATGAGCAGGATCAATACCCACACGAGAACGCGCACCAAAGAGCTGCGCTTTTTGGGTGGATCGGACGGTGCGGGAAGTTGGTGGTCTAGTCCGATGTGCGGTTGTGGGTGGGACTCTTGCAGATCAGCAGGCAATGTGTTCCTTTGTGCGAGTCAATTTGCTTTTCGGTTCTTTAGGTACTTGTCCCAACCTCGGTCGGGGGAGTGTCTCTCTATTTTGCACTCTCAACTATGGACGCACCAAGCGAGGGCAAAGGACGCACCAAACGAAGCGCTATCCCGTATTGAATGCATTTGAGTACCGTTCTCCGTATCCATGACCCTGATTTCCAGGTTGCTGAGCCGAATTGGCCGGCATCTGCGCCGTCAGCGATCAGGCAGTTAGAATCCGAAAGAGGCCCAATGTCAGAGTTTCCGTCCCGCCGTAGATTCATCGCCACCAGCGCTTTGGGCGCTCTTGGAGCAGCCGTGAGCAGTGGTAATGCGCAGGACGTGAGCAGTGGTAATGCGCAG
>CAHJWN010000029.1 GCA_903642265.1 Acidobacteriaceae bacterium
AGCGTTCAGAGCCGGCCTGCTGGTGATGCTCTGGAGCGCCGCTTTGGCGTGGGCGCAGCATCCGTATCCGCCGCAAGCCGGGCATGCGGGGCCGGTCTGGTTTATCGATGTTGCGGCCGATGCCGGGCTGAACATGCTGAATGTGAACGGCGGCGTGGACACCAAGGAGTACATCATAGAAACGACCGGAAGTGGCGTGGCGATTCTGGACTACGATCACGATGGCTGGCCGGATATCTTTCTTGTGAACGGCGCGCCCAAGGGTACGGGCCGCGATGGCTTGGCGGCGAACGGGCCGACGGGGCATCTGTTTCGCAATCTGCATAACGGGAAGTTTGCGGACGTGACCCATGCGGCGGGGTTGGACAAGCTTACCGGTTGGGGCCAGGGAGCGTGCGTGGGGGACTATGACAATGATGGGTATGATGACCTTTTTCTAACGTTTTATGGGCATAATCACCTGCTGCACAACGAGCGGAATGGCACTTTCAAGGATGTCTCGGTTGCGGCCGGGGTGGCGGGCACCGGGGCGGCCTGGGGTACGGGATGTACGTTTGTGGATTATGACCGGGATGGCAAGCTGGATCTGCTGGTAGCGAACTATGTGGATTTCGATGTCGCCAAGGTGCCCAGGCCGGGTGAAGGGGTGATGTGTTTGTGGAAAGGAACGCCGGTGATGTGTGGGCCTCGGGGGTTGCCGTCCACGCCGAACCTTTTGTACCACAACGTGGACGGCGGACATTTTGAGGATGTGAGCAAGGCAAGCGGCATCCTGAAGACCAACGGGCACTATTGTTTTAGTGCCACAACACTGGATTACAACGATGATGGCTGGCCCGATCTTTACGTCGCGTGTGACAGCACGCCTTCCATTCTGTACCGCAACAACAAGGATGGGACATTCACCGACCAGGCCGCGGAGGCCGGGGTGGCGTTCGATGAGGATGGCCGCGAGCAGGCCGGCATGGGCGTCACGATCGGGGATTATGACGGGGACGGCAGGCCGGATATCTTCAAGACCAACTTTTCGGATGACACCTCATCGCTGTATCGCAACATGGGCGACGGCTTCTTTACCTCGCAGATTGCACAGGCTGGCTTGGGGCTGAACACGAAGTACCTGGGTTGGGGAACGATGTTCGTGGACCCTGACAACCGTGGGGTGCTGGACTTGATTGTTGCCAACGGGCATGTTTATCCGGAGGTCGATACAGCACACCTGGGCTCGACCTACCGTGAGCCGCGGCTCTTTTATTACAACGATGGAAAGGGCCTGTTCACGGATCTGAGCAGCTCGTCGGGACCTGGGTTGACCTACCCGGCGTCAAGTCGAGGACTGGCCACGGCTGATCTTTGGAATGACGGCCGCACGGAAGTGATCATCAATAATATGAGCGGGCAGCCGATGCTTCTGGTAAGTACGCAAGGAAATCAAAATCATTGGCTCGGCGTGGAGACGATTGGGACGGCATCGAATCGCCGCGGAATTGGCGCTCGGGTCACGGTGCGTACGAAGCTGAAAAAATGGATGCAGGAAGTACGGAATGGCGGCAGTTACCTATCGAGCAGTGACCTGCGCCTTCACTTCGGCCTGGGATCGGAGACCGTCGTAACGGAGGTGGACGTGCGTTGGCCGGATGGCTCGATGGAGCAGTTTCCGGCTCCGGGCGTCGACCGGGTGATCAGCTTGAAAGAAGGGTCTGGAGTGAAGGCTGTGGGGAAATAATGCTTCAGCGTTCTGCGCGTTCCAGCGCAAGCGGGATGTAGTCTCTTCCGCTGTACAGGCGGAAGGCTCCTGGAGCCCGGTCCTCGAGGAACTGGAGCGGAGTGGGACGCTTGAGGATAGAGTCACGCGTGGATGGAACGCTGAGCAGCAGATGACCGCCAAGATCCATGACCAGGAAGTTACCGCCTAGAAAGCCGACACCGTACGCGCCCGCAGGCAAGACGTTTGCACCGAAGCGGAGCGGGACTTCCGAGAGCAGGTAATCCTGGTAGGTATCCTGGTCGGCGGAAGCATAGCCTTCGGTATCGACCTTTACGGCAAGTGTCAATGCGCCATCCGCAAAGCGAATCCCAGCCGCATTGCGAAGCTGTACCGTTGCTGTCCTGCCTTTGTAAAAGACGGTTGCGGGCACGAGCAATTCGAGTTGATCGCGAGTGAGCAGCGTGGCCGAACCTGGGGTCACGGGCAGGGGCTTAGGCGGATCAGCGGTGGTCCGGGGGAACAAAGCCTGCAGACTTTCGTAGACACCGTTGGTCCAGCCGAAGCCGATCACATTCGACCTGTACCCGGCAGCAAGTTCGATGTTGGCTGAGCCGCTGACTACGTTGTACTTCTCGCGGATGGTGCCGTCCCGCAGGTAGTTTGCCTGGACGGTTTGCTCAAAAGCCGCAGCCGCTCGTTGCGCGTCGGCGTGAAAGCCGTACTGGTTGAGCCCGACGATGGCGAACCAATGCGTGGGAGCCCAGCCGAAGGGCAGATCCCATTGTGTGCCGGAGGCGTTATCGCTCATGGCCAACCCTCCTTCGTGCTCGAACGCGGGTAGTTCCCGGTCGAGCGCTTTGGCCTGCTCCGGCGTCGCCAGGCCGGCCCAAAGGGGGTAATACATGGTGATGTAGTTATAGGTGGATGGTGTTTGCGTCACGTAGTTGAAGTCAGTAAAACGGCCAGTGTCGGCATGCCAGAGATAGCGGTTGATCGCGACTTTGCGGGCTTCCGCGCGGGCCTTCCACTGGGTGGCTTCAGCAGGCTTGCCGAGTGTGGAGGCGAAGGATTCCATCTGCTTTGCATAGCGGAAGAGCAGGCTATTGAGACACACGGGTGCAAACTGTTCCGTCGAGCCGCTGAACGGGCCGAAACGGAAGGTGGTATCGAAGCCGGATTCCCGCATGGCGCGATCGCCATGGTAGAAGTCCGCGCTGAGACGGAAACCGTCCGCATACGCTGCCGCGCAAACTTTTGAAGCAAGATCGCAACTTGTCTTTGCAAGGGATGCGGCTTCGCTTGCATCAGGGTGGGCGCTGGCTCTGACGAGGTATTGCTGGTGATCGCCCGGGTGGGCGAGCAGCCAGCGCACGACGTCCGGGTAGTAGGTGCTGTCGTCGGCCATTTCGGGTACCGGGCCGCTGCCGAGGTCGGTATAACGGGCGAGACCAGTGTCTCCCGCGCGGTGTGGCGCGGAGGTCCAGAGAGAGTAGTCCCGCACTGCCAGAGCGTAGGCGTGAGACAGCCAGACTTTGTCATGGGTACGGCTGTAAACCTCCTCGATCATGGCGCCGAGCACAGGTGGTTGCGAGCGGGTGAAGTAGTAGGTGCGGTTTGCGTTCAGCAGGGCACCGTAGTTTTCGATTTCGAAGAGAAAATTTTCTACCATGCCACGGGCGAGATCGATGCGTCCGTCATGTACCAGGCCGAGCAGAATGAAGTAGCTGTCCCATCCATACATCTCGTTGAAGCGGCCGCCCGGAACGACGTAGGGATTGGGCAGATAGAGCAGGCCTTCCCGTGGGATTTCCGAGATGCGCACGTCGCCCATCTTGTTGATTTTTCGCGGCAGATGTGCGACCTCCACATGGCATTGCTGCTGCATTGCCACGACCGCGGGCGGTACGGCCATGCCGGCAGGGAGATAGAGCACAGGTGCGGTGGTGACCTTGGAATCCACGACGGACTTGCATTCACTCATGGAGCGCGTCAGCGTGTCCCACGAGGTGTGAATGTACGTATCGATGGGCGGTGGTGTTTGCGCGGCGAGTGGGGCCACGAAGAGCAGTGTCAGAACCAGCTTTCGAAAGAAATGCATGGGATTCCCTTTCACCTGTACAGGCTACATGGAAAGGTAGGCTACAAACGAGACCTGTGTTTGAGATGGGCACAAACCTTGATTGGCCAACTTTGGATCAATGAAGGCGACACCATCGTTATGCCATGGTGACTCGTACCTTGATTCTGCTCGAGAACTGGCCGGAGTTGCTGCGAGTACTTTGGCCTGAGCAGCACCCCGAAGCGCATGAACAAACTGCTCTCAATTCCTGTGTTCTCGGTCCTGCCGCTGAGCAGGGGGGGAACTCTTGTAAAAGTAGGCCGATGACGTTTTGCATAGGTCTCCTTCTCTGGCTAGACCGCTTCGGGCTTAATGGCGTAGACCTTGACGCTGGCTGCAGCCGCGTTCACGTCATACTGTGAAAGAAGCGTCGTCAGTTCTTCGTGCAAGGAGGGCTCGACCGTTGCCGGTGTGCAGCAAGCGTCTTCGATTACTCGGAATGGGCTTCCCGCGTCCATGCCCGGAGAACAGCAGGCCGCCTGGTTCTCGACCTTTGCATAGGCGTTCAGGTCGGCTCCGCTATCTACGATTTCGACGTGCTGAAATCCAGCAGCGAGCAGGCCAGCGCGATAGTCCTCGATCAAGATGGCGCCGGCGATGCAGCCAACGTAAGCCGCCATACTCTGAGCAACTGTCTCGGGTAGATCGTGCTTCAAGGCGATATCGCTGATGGCCACCCGGCCACCCGGCTTGAGAACACGAGCGATCTCGCGGAAGACGGCGGGCTTGTCCGGCGCGAGATTGACGACGCAGTTCGAGATGACACAATCGACCGAAGCGTCCGGGAGTGGAATCTGGTCGATGGTGGACTGAAAGAACTCCACGTTTGTATAGCTGCCTTTGTGAGCGTTCTCACGCGCTCGCTCGATCATGGCGGTGGTCATGTCAATGCCGATGGCGCGGCCTTCTGGACCAACCATCTTCGCCGCGAGAAACACGTCAAGACCGCCACCGGAGCCAAGATCGACCACAACCTCACCCGGCCTCAAGTAAGCAGTTGCCGTGGGATTGCCGCAGGATAAGCCCATGTTGGCTCCGGCCGGGATGGATGTCAGCTCGTCGGCACTGTAGCCGAACGCTTCCGCGACTGCCTTCACGCCTGCATGGTCGTTCGATAGGGTGCTTTCAGCGACCGCTCCATACTTCGACTTCACCGAATCCAATAGCTGCTCCGACATAACCGCCTCCTGGTAAATATCTGCCTTGGCAACTATAAGGCTTGCGTTCGCATACGTCAATGCGTATACATAAATCTATGGCGGCGAAGAAGACATACAACGTGGAACGTTTCTTTCAGGCTCTTGGAGATCACACGCGGCTCCGGCTGCTGAATCTGATGGGGGATCAGGAGATCTGTGTCTGCTACTTCGTCGAGATCCTCGGCGGTCCTCAACCGAAGATCTCACGGCATCTGGCTTACCTGCGAAGCGCGGGAATTGTCGCGGCGCGGAGGGAAAGCAAGTGGATGCACTATCGCATCGTCATGCCACCGCACATCGGAGCCGCCCAGATTCTCAAGCAGACTCTCGGCTGGTTGAAAGAAGAGAAGGCCATGCAGGCGGACAAAGCAAGGCTTACGAAAGCCTGCTGCTCACCCTCGAAGTACGCCCTTCTTGAAGGCGCTCCGCTCCCCATTACGCTCGAAGTATCACCCTGTAAGGTTTGCTAGTGTCTTCAGCTCCCATCGCGCAAGGCCGCGCCTGTGCTCCGGCTACCCGCAAAAAGCTGTCGTTTCTCGACCGGTTTCCTTACACTCTGGATCTTCCTAGCGATGGCCATTGGGGTTGCCATCGGCCATTTTGTACCGTCATCTGCCGGGTTCGTCAATCGCTTTCAGACCGGAACGACCAACATTCCGATTGCTATCGGGCTCATGATCATGATGTTCCCGCCGCTGGCAAAGGTTTGCTACGAAAAGCTGGGTGAGGTCTTCCGCAACAAGCGCGTCCTTGGCCTGTCGCTCGTGCAGAACTGGATCATCGGACCGGTGCTGATGTTCCTCCTGGCCATCGTCTTCCTCAAGGGTGAACCTGCCTATATGCGCGGTCTAATCCTGATCGAAATCGCCCGCTGCATCGCCATGGTGCTGGTCTGGAATGAGCTTGCGGAAGGGGATACGGACTATGTTGCCGGGCTCGTGGCCATCAACAGCGTCTTTCAGGTGCTCTTTTACAGCCTCTATGCCTGGGTCTTTCTGACTGTGCTTCCGAAGTGGTTCGGCTTAGAAGGAAGCGTCGTTCCTATCAGCATCGGTCAAATTGCGAAGAGCGTCGGCACGAACCTCAGCTGCATCAGCCTGCTGGTCGCGTCGTCGATGAAGACCAACAGCGTGCAGGGCTCGCCACGGTGCTCAAACCAGTCGACCAGCCACTTGCGCAAGGTCTCGCGCGACACCTCGATGCCATTCCGCTCCAGCAGCATCTCCGCCGCAAGCGTCGGACCGAAGTCACGGTAGCCGGCTCGATCCGGATCGAGCTTCCCGGCGGCACCGTGGTTGCGGTCGACGGCAGCGCGGACCCCGCTTTGGTGCGCATAATCGTTGAGAGCCTGCGGGCATGATCGAGCTTCCATTGAAGCAGCATGGGGTCGTCACGCAGATCTGGATTGCGCGGGCGAGACGGATAATTGGACGCTGCCCCTCCAGTCTTCGACGTAAGACTGATGATGGACCCGGTGGAAGTTGCCGTGACCGAAGAAGCCCGGTCGCCGTTGATAGCGGCTATCAGTGCAGAAGCGATCACGGGACTGCCAACGATGCCGCTCTTGCCGTAGGTCACCGTCTCAGCAACTCCGTTGACCGCCAAGGTAACGGTGCCGCCCCGCCGCATAGCTAAAAGGAGCTTCCATGAACAACGCCGCCGCCATCAGCGCAGTCAACCGCGCCCTTGCCCACTACCGCCGCCGTCAGGCCCACACACCCCACCGACCATTCCGCGCGAGAGATTGCCCAAATCTGCATGCTTGCCGAGTACCTGCACGATGCACACGCCCGACACTCACGGCAGAGCCGAACCGCAGCCGGTTCCGACCTTCGACCTGGCCACCATCCAGAAAGCAGCATAAACCAGAAGGGGAGCCGCGTAGGTTCCCCGCCCTGCCTCACTATAGAGGCCCAGGATGTACAGAACAGAAGCCACACTCCGCAAGCTATTTACCGCACTTCCCGCACCAGGCTATAACCTTGGCATCCTCGGCGATCCCGGAATGAATCGCCTTGAAGCCGTGCCCTCGTCTCGCGTCCTCCGCATGATTCCCTATTCGAAGTACCGAAACGCAAACGGCGCTCAAATCTACATGAGACCGACCGGCGAAAGCTGCTATACCCTGATGGACAATCTTACCCTTTCGCCCGTCTCGTCAGTCACCCCGGCCAACCGTTCCCCGCAGCAAGGCCGTTCCGCTTGCAGCTTGACGCCACCCAGAAGAAAGCCGAGCAGCAACGCGCCGCCGCCAGTCTGAGCTTTGCTTCCCGGCCAGTGCGCACACCCGGTTCGGTCACACTCTCACGCTTCCGAACGTCGGCCCGCTACGCCGGTCCGCCAGCCGCCGCGGTATGGCTTTCAGCATTGCCGCTTGCGCTCAGGGGTGGGCCGAGTCCGAGATAGCCGCCGCCCTCGCCAAGGATTATCTTTCTCGTGACACCAGCCGCACACGCCAGGGCGCCCACATACGACGAACCCTAAACAAAGCCCAGAAGTGGGCAGCTTAATCAAGCTGAAGCCGCGCGCTTGCCGCGCGGCCCCATTCGCCCTGCCGGCCCCCGCTCGCCGACTGCGCGCCAAAAGATCTCCCCCCTTTCTGGACTTTCCCCTTTCTGCAGACACGAATAGCGACAAGCGCGTTTATCAAGATCAATGCGGACCCATCTCACTACGACAACCGGAGTTGTCGTAGTGAAGGCCTCGGCTCACAGTTCAGTAGTTCGTATTTACTGGATTGTAAAAAGGAGTGGATTAGACGAAGATGCACCAGGATTTACGGCCGTAATCGTCGTCGCTCCGATTCGAGCCAGATCACTTGCGGGGATGGCTACTGTCACGTGAGCGTTGTCGACGATGGTTGTGGTGCGGTAGCTTCCATTCCAAAGCACAGCTACTCCCGGAATAAAGTTTGTTCCCGTCAGCGTTAGCAGTATGTTTCCTGAACCTGCAGGAGCAGAGATGGATGAGGAGGTGGTGAGCGTTGCTGCCGAGTTGGCTGTGAGCAACTGCGGCACAATGCTCGCTCCACGTACTAGGTAGAGTCTGCCGGTAGCACTCAGGATGGCCAAGCCGTCCTGTCCCCAGCGGACCATGTCGACGCCGGAGAAGCCGGTCGTTGACTCCAGGGTCGAGAAAGGGATGGGAAGGCTGGTGACAGGCAGGAACGTCTGCGTGTTGTAGGCCGTGATCCCAGTTCGCGCCGAGGAGTACTGGCTGCTGGTGTTGAAGTAAAACGCTAGCCCCAAGGAAGAGTCTGCTGCGAAGTCCTTTGCTGGTGCAGCATAAGTAGTTCCATTCGTAGGCACATCTTCCACGACGCCCGCGGGTGTAGCAGTGGCGCCGGAAAGATTGGCGACAAGGCCGTTTTCTCCGTAGAGGGACGCGCCGTTCAGCTTGAAGCAGGCGGTGTATCCGACGCTTGTAGACGTGTAGTACGGATAAGAGCCGTTGGCCAAGCCGTTTGCTGTGACAGTGTAGTTTTCTACGACCGAGCCGCTGCCATAAAGATCGGTTGCAAACAGGTTCGCCGCCAGAGTAAACGCAAGGCAAGTCCCTGTATAAGTGCCGGTTGCAGTGCCTCGTCTTGTGGCCGTTTTTGCGGAGGTGTTGATATCGAAGATGGAGATGCCGGGGTATTCTCCTTCATCTACGGCGATCGTATTCTCCATTCCAGGTTGCGTTGCGATGTCGCGCAGACCGACGTTGTAGCCGGTTGCCTGAAAGCCTGTCGCGGAAAAGTCGGGTTGCTGGGTGAGCATGTTGAAGCGCGCGATACTGCCGGTACTGGTTCCTGGAACCAGAGCATAGAGAATCTGGCCGTCGGAGGTGAGGGAAAGCACAGTTGGGGAGCCTCCAAGCACCACCGGAGCGCCTGCGGTTGCCGTATCAGGCGTGACCGCAAGGATGGAGTTACCAGCGATGGAAGAGGTACCAGACCCGATCCCTGCCATGATCTTGCGCGTGTACGGGTCGTACACAATATGGTTAGCGCCCAGGATCAGAACCGAGTACACGCTGAGTGGAAGCGAGGAGGATATACCTCCTCCGGGAGGTGCCGTGGATACGGCGATGCCTGCCCAGCCAAGCTGCGCCAGACTGGCTGCCGGCACAACGGCGGTGAGCATGGTGCTGCTGGCAAAGTTCGTGCTCAAGGCCGATCCCTTCAGCAATACCGTGGAACCGCTATTGAAGCCAGTGCCGGTTACCGTCACAGTCGTATCTGCTGACCCACTGGCAACCAGCGAAGGACTAATTGAGGTAAGCGTGGGGGCGGCATAGTAAGGATTGCCTGTAATGGTGAGGGTCGAGGTCGCCTGATTGTTCGTGCTGAAAGGATCGGTCTCGGTCGCGCGGACCTGCGCGGTCATGGTCGCACTGCCGGCAGTCATCTGCTGCACCTTGAAGACGACGGTTGCCGAAGCGCCGTTGCTCAAACTTCCAAGATTGCAGAGCGCTGTTCCGGTCGTCGAGCATGTTCCCGTCGAAGGCGTAACTGACGTAAGGACGCCGGATGAGGGCAAGAACGCTGCCAGAGCCACGTTCGACGCAGCAGACGGTCCATTATTGGTTACTTTGGCAGTGTAGGTTGTTGTCGAGCCGGTCGTGTTTGTTCCGGACGAGGTAAGCATTACGCCAAGGTCGGCAGAAAGGGAGGAAATATCCTGTACCAAGCTGCTGTGAAAACTGACAAAGCCACCCGTACCGTGAAAAGCAAGACCATTGGAGCCCCAACGTGTAAGCCGCGCACCAACAGGACCCTGATATTGATAGTCAGCTCGGAAAGCAGGAATGCCGACAGAAAAAGGCGTAGTTCCGTTGAGGCTGCGGTCACTGGTGTTGAAGGCATAGATCTGCGTGGTAGCAGAATAATAATTGACCGTGCCGGTTAGGATAAAAGCTTTACCGAGTGTTTGATCTACGGCGATCGATCCTCGCACCACGTTAGTTCCGTCGGTAGTGAACTGCCCCAGAAGCGCTCCCGATTCCGGGTCTGTAGCTTGGCCTAGCGACGTGTAAAGAATCCCTCCGGCCAGTTGAACATCGTCAGAGTTGTTAGCGCCATAGTTTAGGCTGGAAGCGGTCGATTGCTTCAGGGTCACCCCAGCCGAGGTGTAGCTATATGTGTTGTAGTTTCCGTTAATCTGGTAAACATCTCCGGGACCATAAATTTCACTGCGAGTCCCGTCCACGATCAACGCGTAGGGAAAGGGGGCGTAAGTCGCGAAGCTGATGACCGACGGTCTGGCAGTGCCGTTATCGTAGATTGCCAGCGCAACTCCGGTGGGCGTGGTGTACCCGGTATAGTAGGTCGAAACGACTACAGAATCTGTTGCCCTGGAAGTGCGGCGAGAGCCGCGACGGTGGCGTTGCCAATAGAAAACTGCAGCCCCGCAGTTCCCGCCGTGAGATCGACTTTACGCACGGCAGCGGCGCCATCTAGCGCTACCCAAATGTATTTGCCATCGGAGGTGATTGCCATGCGATTGGGCTCGCTACCTACCGGGATCGGCGTTCCCAAAGATCCTGTCACAGGATCGACGGACACAATTGAATTTCCATAGGGCGCACCAGCAGCGCTGGGAACGGACAGGTAGAACAAACCATTCACTGGGTTGTAGATCATACCGTTGTTGTAAATAGGCACATACGCGGTGATGTAAAGCGGTGCGGTCGTGCCGGATGCATTGGACACCGTGATGGATTCCACGCCCGGCGTCAGCACCGCTGAAGCTGGCAGTGTCACCGTCATCTGACTGGAATAGCTGTAGGTGGACGGAATGGTGACTCCATTGACGGCCACGGCGGTTGCCGAAGTAAAGTTGGCCCCGTAAAGGGTAAGGGTGGTAGCCGTCCGGACCGGTACGAGCGTTGACGAAAGCGAGGTCAATGTCGGCGGTGGAGGGTTGATGATCGGCACAGAAAGCACGTTGGAAACCGATGGGGTAACGGCAGGATTGGTGACCGTGACCGAAGCTGTTCCTGCAATGGCAAGAAGGCTGGCCGGCAGATCCGTCACAAGATAGTAGCCGCTTGAACTGCTGAACCCGTACCCCGTCGTTAGAGAAACACCGTTCCATTGAATGGACGATCCAGGAACAAGATTCTGACCGTACACATAGAGATAGGTGGTGGCCGCTCCAGCTGTGAACTGGGTCGGCGAGGTCCGAGTAATGACCGGTGTGGTGGCCGCGGCCGAGACAGTGAAGCTTGTCGCGGCTGAGACCCCACCAGAGGGCGCTGGGTTGAGCACGGAGATGGAATAGCTCCCTGGCGAAGCCTGCTCTGCAGCCGTGAGTTGAAAGACAAGCTCGTTGGAAGCATAAAAGCCCGTCAGACGGCTAACGCCCCCAACCTGAACGACAGAGTTTGGCAGGAAGTTCGATCCAACGACATAGACGTACAAAGGGTTGGGGCTGCCAGCTGGAACAAAGGTCGGGCTGAGATCGGAGATCACAGGCACCGGGTTGTTCATCGTTATGGTGACAAACTGCGGCGAAAACGGCGAATCGGAGGCAACGCGCAGGTAGGCGAGACGTGGACCGGAGACCGAAGGCGTCAAAATTACCTGTGCGGTACAGGAACTGGAAGCTGCCAGTACCGCGCCACAATTGTTTGTAGCTGATACATCCGAGGCGTTTGTGCCTGCCGAGGCAATACTGCTCAGGGTAACTGGAAGCACACTCGTGTTCTGAATGGTGATGGTCTGCGCGGCTGAGGCCACGCCGACACTCCCAAGCGGGAAGCTGACGACGGTAGGCGTGATCTGTAACGCTGCTGTGCCGCTCGGAACTGGACGGATGCGAAAGTCCGCCGGTGCAGAGCTAAGAGAAGGCTGAAACGGTGCTGCTGGCGTGATCAACCCATAGAGAAGCGCCGTGTTAAGGGTGGGATTATTTGCCAGATACAGCAGAGACGCCACGGTATCGGTGGGTGCTGGAGAACTGCCGGGCGTCGTCAGAGAAAACATTTGTCCGCATAGCGAAGGCGTGTAGGACGCTCCGCCAGAGGAGTTGATGCAACTTGCCGTTACATTGGCCAGAGTGTTGATCAACGTTGTGGGAATGGTCGTTCCGACTGACGCTGTGAGCCCAGGCGATGTACCCGTGGCAGAGTTCGAGAACTGGTTTGCAAGAGTAAAGGCAGAAGCCAGTGCTGTAGCGTCGGAGGCCGATGAGCCAACTGAAGATATAGAGCTCATGAACGGCGCGAGAGCGTTTACTGCCGCCACGGTCGTTACCTCGCTAACGGAGATAAACGTGGATGGGGTCAAGGCAGAGCAGGGCCCGAGAGCGACCATTTCTGCCAGATTGGGGTTAGTCGTCCCAATCCCAGGATTGCCGCCAACCGCCGTAAGATAGACCAGGGTCGCGCTGTTACAGGAATACAGAGAGGTAATATTGAACCCGCCGCCGCTATCTGTAGTGACAGTTTGTGTCAGCAGAGGAGTTGAAGCAGAACCATCAGACGAAGTTCCTACGGCATAAAGCTGAATGGTTGCGCCCGTGACCGGCTGCTGTCCTCCATGAACCTGGCCGCTAATCGTCACCGAGCGGCCGTCGTTCGATGTGCTCGGAGTGCTCAAGGTCGAGAGAGAACATCCAGAGAGCAGAGCACCTAAGACAGAGAGGAAAGCAATACGAGGGAGCCGATACGTACGCATGGAGGGTCCTGACCAAAGCTGTTGTGTTGGTGCAGAAAGTATATCCTTCCGTCGCAATGATAGGGCGTTCGCACTCTCGCTTTCAGCAGTATTCAGTGCATTTACCGGAACAGACGTTCCAATTGGAACGGGATGAGTATCGACAAGTCGCAAAGCGGAAGTAGTACCGCTCCACATCCTTGGGTCACCGAGTTCGATCGTCCTAACTCATGTCCAAGCCGATCGCATCATTTACCGCATGAGCCAGGGCCTGCTCCGTTCCGAGATAACGCTCCGTCGTTTGGATCGATGCATGCCCAAGCGAGAGCTGTATCTGCTCCAAGTCAAGCGCCGCCACATGGAAGGATCTCCGTGAAGACGACGCGCCAGTCGTTCAACCTGCACAGGTCAATCGACTGGGCGTGATACTCCAGGAAGCCCTTAAACAAGGTGCGGCCTTTGCGGTGATTGACACTTCCCCCAACTCTGAAAGTGCGTCGCTTGCCGCAGCTCGTGCGGCTGACCTTGTCTTGATTCCATGTCGTCCTCACCTGTTGGACCTTAAAGCAATTGGCTCCTCGATTGAGCTGGCGCGGCTTGCAAAAAAGCCGTTTGCAGTCGTTGTCAATGCGGTTCCTCCACGTGGTCCGCTCGGTGCCGAGGCAAACGCCGCAATTGCCACTTACGATGCACCTATTGCACCGGTGACCCTCTCCATGCGAGTTGCTTACTACCACTGCCTGGTGAACGGCCAAGTTGCGCAGGAATATGAACCGCTCGGCAAGGCGGGCGAAGAAGCTTTTGAGTTGTACAAGTGGGTCCGTAAACAAGTAGGCATGTAGACAAGTAGGATGAGCAACTTGTAGTAATAGCAACTAGGCGACTTGTTTGCAGGCAAAGGTTCTAGTTGCCCAAGGGCGTGTAGACATGTCATCTTTTTATCATGTTGGAAGGTCTACATGTAGCATTCAGGAGAACTCGTGAAACGCAATTCGATGGCACAAGCTTTGAGTCAAGCAGCGGGGCACTCGTTTTCCAGACCGCCGGTCAGGCCAGTTCACGCGGCCATGGACGCGGAAAAGGACCGCGAAAGCCGCACCCCTAGTCTGGCCAGGTCCGTCGCACCCTCACGCGCAGGTAAAAAGCCTGTCACTGGCTTCTTCGACCCAGAAGTATCTCGGCAGATCAAAAAAGTGGCGCTCGACAAAGACCGGACTATGCAGGAACTTCTCCAAGAAGCTATTAACGACTTTTTTCGAAAGTATGATCTCTCTCCTATTGCATAGGACAACATGTCTGCATCCCAACATGTTGACATGTCAACTTGTTACACGCACTGAGCACTTATGTCCACAAAACTCAGAACGATAGAAGTGAGTGCCGCTGAGCCGGAAGCTTCAAAGAAGCTGGTGGCACGAGACCGGGCCGCAGAGAAACGCGTTGCAAAAGGGAAGCAGGCTCTGCGCCTCGGCCAACTTCTCGACGACCGAAACACCGGCAAGCTCGGCGACGAGGTCATCAAGATTGCACAGGCGATGCTCCTGTGCACGCTGCCGTACAGCGCAACCAATGAAAACCACATCACCCGAACTGCACGGCTTGGGGATGGATCAACGCTTACGGTCACTTTCAGCACGGGAATCCCGATGTGCCGCTGCCCTTTGGTTCAGATCGCAAACTGCTTGCATGGGTGTTCGACCGCGCGATCAATTCTGAATCCTCAATGATTGCCTGGGAATCGGCGTGGGAGTACCAGAAGGAGATGGGCTTGAAGCGTCCGGCAAAACAACAAAGACTTGCGGGAGCGATTCCACCGCATAAGCGGCCTCAACATCAACATCGAGCGGAAAGACTCTACCGGAATAGCCGGCAAAAACTTCTCCATTATTGACACCTACAATCTTCCCCCGTCTGTTAGTGGACAGAAACCAAATCCGGACCAGCGCAGCCTTGGGTATGCCGACGAAACTCCGGAACTGCCGACAGCACCCTTTGGCATCAGCATCAACCAAACGTTGTTTCAGGACATTCGGAAGCATTACGTTGCTGTCCCGCGCGCCCTCTGGCTGCAGTCGAAAGGCAACTCTCAAGTTCAGGACGTGGTCCTTTGGCTTTACTACCGATGTTATGGAGCCAAGACAGAATCTGTGATCCCTTGGTCTGCTCAACCTATGACCCGCGCCGACTTCGCGGCGTCAACGTCTACCGCGAGACCACACGCGAGTTTGCGACCGGCGACCGCATCCAGTTCACCGCGCCGGATAGAAACTTTGGAGTCGCCAACCGCGATCTGGGAACCGTCACGAGCCTTGAGGACGGGAAGATTGCCGTCCGCCTTGAAGGAAAAGAGGGACGCGCCGTTACGTTCGACCCGAACGAGTACCGGCAGTTTGACCACGGCTATGCCGTGACCTCGCACAGCTCCCAAGGGCTTACGGCTGGCCGGGTCATCGTCAATATCGACACCGATTCAGTGCGGAGCCTCATCAACACCCGGCTTGCCTACGTCTCCATCTCTCGCGCTTCGGACGATGCCCGCGTTTACACAAATAACGCCGAGACTTTGGGCGAAAGGCTGGCAACCGACATCACCAAGACCGCCGCCGTGGACTTCCGTCCGCCCAGCCCCACCGAGCAAGCGCGTGAGGCAGTCCAGGCGTTTCGAGCGAACGAACCGGGCAAGGCCACGGACATATTGCAGGAGCAGGGAAGGGTCTATGAATACGCAAACCCGGACAGCCGACTCGCCGCCGTTGCGATCGACTACGCCGCCCGGCCCGACCGCACCGTGATCGTCGCGCCCGATGCCGCCGACCGGCAGGAGCTTACACAGCTCATCCGCGCCGACCTCCAGGCGCAGGGACGTATCGGAGAGGAAAGCCACTCCGTTCCCGTCCTGGTCGAGCAGAATTATACAAACAAGAAGCTGGCAGTCAACTACCAAATTGGAGATGAGATCCACTACAAGACGGGCAGCCCGACCGCCGAAGGGATTCCAAACAACAGTGCGGCCACGGTGCTTTCGGTGGACGGCAATAAGAACCTCCTCACCGTCGAGACGCGGGAGGGCGAGCAGGTTTCCTACAACCCCGCGCAGCTCAGAAGGCAGACCGCCGAGAGTACCGTCTACCGCGAGGAGAGCCGCGAGCTGGCCGAGGGAGACCGGATCAGCTTCACTACCGCCGACCGCGAGAACCGCGTCAGATCAGGGGACTTCGCCACCGTCGAGCGGATCGGGGAGGACAACTCCATTTCAGCCAGGCTGGACAGTGGGCGAGCGGCCGAGTTGGACCCGGAAAAGGCCCGGCACATCGACTATGGCTACACCGTCGAAAGCGCCCAGCATCTCTCCGCAGACCGTCTTATCTTGACGGGAGAAAGCAGCCAACTCGCGGGCCAGCAAGAGGCTCTGACCAGGCTTAATCCTCATACCCGCGAGGTTGGAATCTACACGTCGAATGGCTCGAACCCCTTGCAACAGGCGCAGGGAATCGCTACTGACGTGCAGCTCGCAGAGGAAGGTTTCTCCATTGATTCAGGTTCCAGCAATATGCCGGAGCCGACACTCCCTGAAATTGATCTTGAGGGCTTCGGACTCTACACCGCACAACCGCCCGGGGCTCAGTGTGACGATTATCACTGAATAGGAAGAAATCGGAACCGCCATTAGCCGAGTAGTGATGTCCTGGGTTGCTTTCATCGCTACTCTGGTTACCAAGGCTGCCTTTCTCGGCTTTCTTGTTTGGTGTGTGTTGAAGCACGAAGATGTTGCGGCCAGATTGTCGTCGAGGTGATTTGATAGCTTTCTGTTCATCTGCTTCGCATCATCTTGAAACACGTCTTCTCCTGGGGAGGACCTGCAATCAGGTTGGCGTGGCCGATGCCCGTCCAGCATCAAGGCCGATAGTCTGCGAGACTACAAAGGCGATGGCTTCGGCTTCAAGTTCTCGTACCGTCTTGGTGGTGGCGGTCCTACGTTCGGCTTTATGCAACATCTCATGCGCGAGCTCGTGAATCAGGTGCTGAACTCTTTGGCGGGCGCCTGTCCGGGGAGTATGGCAATCCTGCTGCTATAGCCATGCCGAACGAGGGGGCGATTGACTTTTTGAATGCAAGCTCGATGCCCTAAGCAACAGTAAAGTCGATGAGCCCTTCGCGGTACTCACGAACGGCTCATCGACTCGCTCTGTCAGGTCGGGAAGATCCGCGCATTCGGTCTGGCTCACATCCAAGACGTAAATGGCGCGGAAGCCCACCGACACGGGCTGATTCTGCTTGATGATGTCCTCCTCGGCTTCGCTCTCTTTCTTGCGCTTCGTGCCGACCGTGGGAGCGAGGATGCGGATGCCCTTTTCACCTTTCTTCACCTTGCGTCCAAGCTGATTCCACGCGTACAGCCCTGCGACGTACGTCGCATCCGGCCGCTGCCGTGCAATCTCTAGGATGTTGCCGAATGAGTAGTTATTGGAATCGGCCCATTGCTTTGAGGTAGGCTGTAAGCCCTTCGGAGTGTCCAGTCTCCAACTGCTCGATGAGGAGTTTCACGTTGGCCGCGATGACTTCCTTGGAAGTCTGGGGCCGGGTGGGAGAGGGAAGGGAAGCGACGTTGCTGGTTTCGTTCGTGGTGGCGATGGTACGCATGGGTGAGTCCTCCGTTTTTGAATGGCTTTGCTGTGTTTGCTCACGAATACGCCTTGGCCCTGGCCCTGGCCCACGCCAGCGATGGTAGCAAATGCAAGAGCCGGATTCCTTTTCCGAAGGGCGGCCGCAGGCCGGTCTGCACAAGCGAAGCGCGGAAGATAAAGGTGGCTCTTGCGCGCGGAATAGATGGCTTCCCGGGGCGTTGCGGGTGTCCCCACAGAGGTGGCTTTTTAAAACACTACAACCATGAGAAGGAAAAGTGTTCAGCTGCGCAATTTAACTTGACTAACCGACGTCCAGCACGACACACAATCCTAATCCAGTAACTTGCCTCCACTCTGTCGGGCTTTGGAAGAGCTTATGAAACACCTTTTCTGCAGGTTGCGAAATCACTCGTTTGTTTTCGCTCTATTCTTCGTTTTCTGCCTTCAGGGCACAATCACACGGGGATGCTGCCAGAACTCCTCAGCCGCTGTTTCATCGAAACCTCCTACCCCAACTCAAAGCAGCAGAGGGCTTAGTTTATTCACTTTGCCTCTATCTGCCTCTGTTTTCGCGCGGGACAAGGATGCGATGGCTCTTCTTTCCCGCTCAACAGAAGCGTAAAGCGGGAAGACTCTTTGGATTCTTACCAGAGCGTGCACATGGCTGGAAGCCTTCATACGAAATCAACCTCCGACGGCAAGGTGCCGCTTTCACTCGATTATGACTGGACGAAGGGCATTCTGCGCTCGAAGGCGGATTGACCATCAATGGTAAGAGGACGGTGCGAACGTCTCGGCCTGAAGACGGAATCAACGAGCAGTCAACCGGCGCGACACAAAGCTTCGCAGGGAGAGCACATTTCACTCGATTCCTACAGAATTTCCGGCAGTCGGCGCTTCGCTGGCTCTGGCTTCACCTGACGAAGCCATCAGCCTGGTTACCATTCGGTTTGCCACAATGAAGGCCATTCGTACGTCCGCTTTTCACATCATGCCTCTATGTTGGACACCACACAGGACTGGTTCTTCTCGGTAGCCACAGGTCTGCCGGAGTACATGATCGCTTATATACCCGACTCCACCCACAAGCCTCTCTTCCGTCGGCACATATATCAATTCCAGTCGTCCCAAACTACGAACGGCGTCAAGAAGGCCACCGACCACAAACGCGCTCCCAGATTCGATCTGACTCAAAGATTGCCGCCCAATTGAAGAAGCGTGCTAATGTTATTTGCAATCTACAAACGAACGTATCTGACCAAAGTCACTCAGGCAATTGTTAGCCCACCCCAGACAGGAGACCGAAATGGCAAACTCTACGACGAGCACGTTGACTATCAACACGACGTTTCAAAACAGCGGAACAGACATAATTGGGGAAGCGTCGGCCCGCTGCGTCTATCCGATCAGCTCAGTCATAAGCGGCCCAGCGTGGTCTCTAGGCAACACCATTCCAGGCGTCTCCCCCGGGGGTTGGTCTGAATCAACGATTTGGAATGCTGAGCACGACAGTCACTCACGGGGAATCAACACCTCACTGAGTTTTTCACACCAGTCCTATGCGATCGGCGACAAAGCAGGAATCTATGGCTATCTAAACTTCGTCGGTGGACCCACAGCGCCATCTGATGAAGGCGCTTGTGGCATTAACATCCAAGCGAGAGAACTATCCCGTTATCTAAAAGGCCTGGTAGGAGCAACGTCCGGCGTAGGTGACTTAACTCCGACCATCGGTAATCTTGATCCAAGTGGCCTAGGAAACACGATTGATGGGGCCATCCTGCTGAATACTTCAAAGGGCACCATCTCAGGGCATCTTACCGGACCCAGTCTCGACGTAACTGGCTATCTCAAGGCACTTCCCGTTGACGTGTCGTTGCCCCTTACAAATGCCTGGTGCTACTTACCTACGGGTGGATCAACTTCTTGGGGAGCAAAGCTGACAAATGGAAGTGTGATTGTTCAAGTGACGGATGAAACCTTTCCAATCGGCATTGGGGTTGGACAGATAGTAAGTGGTCTTGGACTCAACCCCGGGACTTTGATCAGTGAAATCGACGGTAATTTCCTAACATTATCCCAAGCAGCCGTGAGTACGACAACTGCGACTCTGACAAGCAACATTGCTCTCGCGATTGGTAATCACCCTACAACAACCTACTACTCTATAACTCTACGGGTAACGTTGAATGAAATCGAAGGGTCGACGAAACCCTTTCAGGTCGGTGTCGTTAGGCTGGCTGGTAGCTCCTTTAGCGAGACGGGATACCTCTCTAATGTTGAGCCACCAGTCAGCGGCGTACAGCAGGTTACTCTTCACTATCGATATCCGAATGCTGCAGCATACCTGTTTCAGGGCGGCATCGCAAATCAGTACATCAGCTTTGACGCAAACCTGGCACTTTCTGCGATGCGCTCTAGCTACATGGCTGTAGGATCTCTGACCGGAACCGACCTCATTTATGTCGTCAATCTAGTCGGCGGCACAGGATTTACGCTACCGATCGAAGGTTCAGAGGCGGCAAGTAGCACTCCATTGGGAATAATCCAAGAGCGGAACGGCTTTCATCTATATCCAGGAGCTGAAGTAATTGCGAATCTGAGTGACGGATATTCTCCGCTTCTCGAACAAAACGACGTCCCCTGGGCGGTCGGCGACACAATCGAGAACCCACTGCCAGGAATCGTAGGCGGCCACGGCGCGTGGTTCATCAAAGAACAGCATAGTCCAAGTCACCCCAGCTACGGTACAGTAGGAGCAAGCATTTTTTTTGGCGGAGAAGGTTTCGCCAGTGGGGCACCTGTGCTAGAGATCGCCACCGACGTAAATCCAATGAATTTCAAGGCGTATGGAGGGCCCCTTGATCCTGGCTACGGCATCAAGTTCACAAACGCGGAATCACTTGGCATTTTCCTCGAGTGCGACGATGTACCTATGCCAACGGGTGCGGTTATTGCTCTGGGGAATCCCAAGGCAAACATAGATCAACCAATCTCCGTGGTGGGAGCGATCGCCGCCGGAACTTATGTCATGACCATTGACAATTTACCTGCAGGCATCGGCAGCTATGCTCACATCTCTGGACCTGGTCTGCCTACGGGCACACGTATTACGCTAGTAGATCAAAATAATCTACAACTTGTTCTTAGTCAGTCAGCGACGGAGACCTCTACGGCAGCAGACTTCACTGTAAGGGGTGGAGGTTTTTACCTTATTACAACGCCAAAAGGGAAAGGCATTTACTACGATGGTTCTGGATATGTGGTAATAGACAATCTTTCCTCCGAATTCTTTGCTGCTGGTGCCTCTGCAACTGCTGTAACGCAAAGTGCTGGTGATAACTCAACGAGGATTGCTACGACGAGCTATGTAGACTCCGCCGTTGCAAACGGCCCTGGAAGCAATCCAGAACCATCCTACGATGGAGTCAGTGTTAGACACGCGGTCGTGCTAGGCCCAAATTCCGACAATGATGCTAGGCTGCTGCTGTACCCGAACAACTATCCCGGGTCGCAGCAGGGTAATTTTCTTCAACTTATAGGCGATGGGGGTGGGGGCATCAGAGTAGAGTCCATCGGAACTCCTGTGAATGTCGAAAGCGTTGCGAACGGGGCATCTCCAGCAACAGGATGGAACTTCGTGACTGCCCCAACGGTTCCTACCCAATCGCCGAGAGACAACTCTCTGTTCGCAGCATCAACCGCCTATGTCGATGCTGCTATCGCGGGCTTCACTGGTAGCACTGAACTGAACACTCCCAATGGCGTGAAAACTATGACGATTACGAATGGGCTGATCACGTCGTTAGTTTAGTTGGTGTTATACCGAAGATGTCGTGGTTCCGACAGCAAGTGGGATGTTTCAGGAGTTGCTGCCTAGAGCCGGGCTGCGGCAAAGACGGAGAGGGCGCCATACGAGGCTGACCACTTTGGTCAGGCTTCGGCGCTTTCTTTTCTAATTTACTTGCGATGTGTGAAAGCTGGATTAGACTCAGTGTCAGCGCGTTTACCACATTCTCTGAATGTAGCAAAGTGGTGCTGTTTGAGTGGTCCTTGTCAGAACTAGCGGATTCCTCAGTTGGCCTGAGCTGCTCCCCCGAAGAGGTAACCACTTGGACCTGGAGTTTCCCTATAAATTGAACGAGGGAGTGACCTGCCCCCTTTTTCTCAACCATTCATGATTGGAGTGTTCTCTGTTGTGTAGCTGGTCGTGGTCGAGGTCAGCGGGCCCATGTGCCCGCTGACCTCGAAGGCGAGTCTGAACTCCCTCGGCGTGCGGTACTCGAGCGAGCTGTGCGGCCGTTCGCTGTTGTACTCCTCACGCCAAGTGTCGAGAGTACACCGGATGTCGTTGAGGGTTCTGAACCAGCTCACGTTCAGGCATTCATCGCGCAGCCTGCCGTGGAAGCTCTCGACATGCCCGTTCTGCATCGGACGGCCGGACTGGATGTGGACCAGTCCGACCTTCCAGTCCGCGGCCCAGCCCAGCATGCGCCGCGACGTGAACTCCGGGCCGTTGTCTGAGCGCACGTTCTCCGGCCGGCCACGCTCGGTGATCACGCGCTTCAGCACCTGGGTCACGGGGCCAGAGCCCAGGCTCGTGTCCGCTTCCAGGGCCAGGCACTCGCGCGTGTACGCGTCCACAACGCTCAGGATCCGCACCATCCGCCCCGTCGCCAGGCCGTCCACGATGAAGTCCATGGCCCACTCCTGGTCGGTCGCGTCAGTTGCGGCTCGAGCGCTCGGTCCCGCACCAGACGCTGGCGCTTTCACGTTTACCTCCTGGCCCTTGCGCACCAGCGGCGCATGCAGCCGCCGGTAGGCATAGCGAGGCTATTGCTGCGCAAGAACTAGCAACTCAGAGTGCAGTGCCGCATTCCGATCCGGCCGCGGCTCATAGTGGTAGCTTCCACGTTCCAGGTCCAGCAGCTTGCAGGCCGTGCGCTCGCTCAGGCCATGCCCGGCCTGAACCAACGCCACGTCTTCTCTCAGGCCGGCAAGCTCCACCCGTTTTTTCTTATGACAGCCTTTAGCGCCTCGCCATGCAGGCTCAACTCCGCCACCAGAAGCTTCAGACGACGGTTCTCACCCTCCATCTGCTTCAGCCG
Source organism: Acidobacteriaceae bacterium (assembly GCA_903642265.1). Taxonomy (GTDB): domain Bacteria; phylum Acidobacteriota; class Terriglobia; order Terriglobales; family Acidobacteriaceae; genus Edaphobacter. The sequence continues at coordinate 22,402 of CAHJWN010000029.1, forward strand.
CTGCGCCTCGTTCACGTCCATGCCGCCGTACTTCTGTATCATCCGATTTACCAAGCGAGGGCCGTCCAGAAGCCGAGTACAGGCTGTCGAACTCACCGCTCAACGACTTGAGAACGACATCCGTGACCCCTCAAATCTCCCGCAGCAGACGATCCTTCGGACCCGCTGCTGCAACGTCACGTAGCTGAATATCCAGCCTGAACCAGCTCGTCTCCACGCATGCTCTATAGACCCACAATCACAGCTGAAAGTCTTAAACATGCCAAAACACTCGAACCTATTTCAACAAGCTCCCAGAAATACGTCTGATAATGCAGGTTATGGACACCCATCATGTAAGCGCCCATTAGAAATGACAGGTTCCCGCCCATTAGAAATGACACTAACGGGATGGGACTTGTCCAGATGAGTGAACGGGATCTGAAGCGCATTGAAGTGTTGACGGAGATACTCGCCGGCAGACGAACAGTAGAGTCTGGCGCAGCGGTGATGGGGCTGGCCTGGCGGCAGACTTTTCGGCTGCTGGCGCGGTACAAGGAGCTGGGCGGCACCTCAGTGATCCACCAGGCACGCGGTCAAGCCTCGAACCGGCAGATGAACCCCGGCGTGCGGGAGTATGCAGTCGAGCTGGTCAGGACCAGGTACGCGGACTCGGACCCACGCTCGCGGACGAGGTGCTCCTCGAGAAGCACGGCATCCAGGTTGGCCGGGAGACCTTGCGCCGGTGGATGGTTGCCGACGGGTTGTGGCTCTCGCGCAAGCAGCGGCGGACCTTCCACCAACCGCGATTACGGCGGGAGAGCTACGGCGAGCTGGTGCAGATCGACGGCTCGGAGCATCGCTGGTTCGAGCAGCGCGGCGAGCCCTGCACGCTGCTGGTCTTCATCGACGATGCGACCAGCCGGCTGATGCAGCTTAGGTTCGTGCCGAGCGAGAGCACGTCCAGCTACTTCGAAGCCTTGCGCGGCTACCTCGAGACCCGGCTCACCACTACTGGTGACACGCTGGAGCGTTTTGCGGTTGTGTCCACCCGAAACGCCTGATCAGCTGTTCCACCTTTCAGAAGACTTTCCGCGACCAGACCGGCCCGGTCGCGTAGTTACGGCAACCCAGAGTTTGTGGGTTGAACCATCTTCTGTAAGGGTGAAAGGCGTTCGATCAGGACACCTGGCATAAAGATGAAGCAGACACCCGTATCCCTTTCGATCCACGACACGCCTCCTTCCCGCAGGACCTTGCGTGTTGCCGGCGCCAAGCGGTTCACTGCCAAAAGCAGTCGATCCGCGCGGGGATGTTCGTTTCTCCGTTCAACGGGCCTCACGCGCTGCTTCAAAAGAGAGCAGAGGCTTGTACTCGAACTTGAGCGCAAGTCGCAGACCACTTCCGACGCTCAGTATGATTTGGTCGGGGCCGCATGGCTCGGCGCTTATCTGGCCGACAGATCTGACGGCGTTCAATATCCACAGCTCTGTTCCGCCACTGGTCACATCTCTATGTTGCGCGTTAACGTAATATTTCGTCGACCACGAAATATACGTCTTTCATGCAACGATGACTATGTGCTGCACTCGCAGATTCAGCTTATGCCCGGCCTGCTTCCGATTCACGAAGTCCTCTATAACAGCCGGAAATTCGATTCCAAGCACAAGCTCGTGTATCTCAGGTCGGAGTTCGACACGAAGATCAAGAAACGACATCACTGAGACCTTCCGAGAGCAACGCTGACAATCAACGTCACCTCTACAATTACTTACAAAGCCATATGCCTAGAATTTTCGACAATATAGAAGAGCGTCTCCTTCCCGCCTTAAAAAGCCTCGCAGAGCTTTCCCATCGGGGAGACTTTTGCGTCGGCTACTTCAGCCTTTGCGCTTCGCCTCGCCCTCTCCGGTCATGTCGGCATCCCGCGCGAGAACGAATTCGATTTCCTCGCGAAGCCGAAGCCGCTTTCGCCCCACCGCAGCCCAAGAAGAAAGCCCCGCCAGCTAAGGAGAAGAAACCCACGCTGGTCAAAACCTCGCCCGTCAAGAAAGCCAAAGTAGCAAAGAAGCAGATTGCGGCCTAACCCGGCAGGGGGGCCACGCGGCCCCCTCGCTTTCAACAACGCAGAGCCAGGTGCAGCCATGGACAAGACAGAACACACTATCCGCCAGCTACTCGCCGCACTTCCCGCCCCGGCTACGATATCGGCGTCCTCACCAATGCAGGGATGTATCGCGTCGAAGCCGCGCCAGCTTCCCGCGTCCTGCGCATGCTTCACTTCCTCAAGCATCGCAACGCCTACGGCGCACACATCTACCTACGCCCAACCGGAGAAAGCTGCTACACCCTGCTGGACGATCTCACCGCCGCTATCCTTCCCCGCCTTGCAGCCGAAGGCTACGCACCCGCCGCCGTGGTCGAGACAAGCCTTGACAGCTTCCAGGCTTGGCTTAGGCACACGCAGCCGCTTTCCAAAGAGTTTGGCACCCTCGCCGCCAAAATCCTCGCAGAACGGTTCAGCGCAGATCGCAGCGCCGCTGACTGGCGCAGGTTCGGTCGTGCCCCCGGCTTCACCAACCGTAAGCCGCAGCACCGCAACCCGCAGGGCTTTTACCCGTTCGCCCATCTTCGCAGTTCTACCGGAACAGTCTTCCCCGAAGCCGACGCCTTCCGTGCCCGATTGCTTACGCTCCAGCAAAAGACAGAAGCAGAACGCGCCGCCGTGCGTCTCAGCTTCGCAGCTCGCCCCTTCAGCCGGTATGCCGCGCCCGTCATGCTGTCGCGCTTCCGTTCGTCGCCGAACTACCACGGACGGCCAGCCGCCGCAGATATGGCCTTCTGCATCGCCGCCGTCGCTCAAGGCTGGTCCGAGTCCGACATCGCCGCCGCACTCAGCCGCGAATACCTCTCTCGCAATGCCAGCCGCTCCCGCCGAGCCGCCTACATCCGTCGCACACTTTCTAAAGCCATCCTGTGGGCAGCCTAAAATTGCGCGGGAGAATCCCCTTCGGATTCTCCCCATCCCTCTTTCCGCCAGTCCTACACGCTCCATCCAAGGAGCGCGTGCTGAGGCCGTTCCCTCCTCAGGCTCCTCCCTTACTTCCTCAATGCGACTTCCCGCGACTAACCCCGCCCTAAGCGACCTAACGACTTTAGGCGCGTGTCCGTGAGGCTTTGTCGCCCTAAACCACAGCCCGCTTTTGGCGGGCGTCAATTAAGTCTCGGACCTGTTTGTCAGAGTCACGAATAGAAGCTACTACTTGCCTGAGCATTTCCTCCTCGTCTGAGCCGGTTGCTTCAATTCTTCTGCCATCAAGAGCTTTGGCGGTGATTTTGAATACGTACGCCGCGATCTCGTCTGTCTGTACATGCCAGTGATCTGGTATGTCCTCATCCATCTTTTTGAGTTGCTCACGTAGGGTTCTCCTTAGCGCCAACACACCTTCTGTCGATAATAGTAGTGTCAGACCCTGATGAATCCGCAAAGACAGGTCCCGCTACACGCTGCTCTCTTCAAAACAGTTCGTCTCTGTTGAGCCCACGCCCTTCTTGATGCTGTCACAAAACTTCGCAGCGTGACGAGCCTCGGCCCAGCCAGACTACTTCCCATTGCGACTGGTCATTCTTAGGCAGTCAATGGGGTTTGATCGCGGGTCAGGCTGCTCTGCCTGGAGAACCTTGCAGCAATCGCTCTTTGGTAGAATCGTCGGGACTTCCAGTAAAAGGCTATCTTGTGAGCTACGATCTCGAAATTTGGTCAGTCCGACAGCTTCTTCAAGCTCCTGCAGAAACGAAAGTTGCTTGGCAGGCGGGTCCGGGTGGTTGGTCGAGTGGCACTCGCGCCTGGCAATTCGTTATCGAGGACTCAGTGCGTGTGGAACCGGAAGACCTTCCGGCTGAAGTGGCACGTTCTCTGCCTGGAGTAAGGTACCTAACCCGCTTCCATCTCGAAGGGGACTCGTCCTCTAAGCTTGTGTCGCAGGCCCTTACGAGCGCAAAAGGGATCGCAAGAACTATCCATGGACTTGTTGCGGATGCGCAAACAAACGAGCTCATTCTGCCAAGCGGCGTACGACGGCTGAACCCGATAGTGCAGGCTTCCGATCAAGAGCGCTACACCGAGCTTCGGATGAGCTGGTGGTTCTTGGACGATAGCCGCATGATCTCTACTAATGGTTTCGACCGGCTCCTTACGTTGCTTGAGAACGTCTTGCCGGAGTTGCTACCGCAAAGGTACGGCACGTATGAACCGCTCGAATTCAGTTATAAGGAGATGGGCCGGAAGCACTTCCTAGAGTTCCTCCAAAATGGGGCGGGAAGATTTCTTCTATGGAAGCCAGCGCGGCCCTTCTCGGTAAATATCAGCTTTCCAAAAGAGGCAGGTGCTTCCCGACAAGGCTTCCGAACGAACCGCATAAGCGTCGGCGTCGACGCCGAGCTGCTAAAGCAGCCGGGTTGGCAAGACCAACTCCGTTCTTTTTGGGAGCAAATGTCGCTGCTGCTGGAGCCGATCTACGGTGATGTGCACAACTTGAAAGGGCAGCCCCGAAGCGGATGGTACCTTGCATTTGATCCCGAACGCGAGGAACACCCCGTTCGCTCCTGGTTTTGGCGAGGGGTTCCAGCAAGGCTGGGGTGTGCGGTGGTGCTCGGCCGTGACTATCAAGGTTTGTGGCCGGAATTCACCAGCATTGCGAAGAACCAAGCGGGTTTATCTTTTCTGTCCACCGGAGACTGGGCAGGAACGCAAGCATTGGAGGACATTCTGCAGCGAGTACCAACCCAGATTGCAAGCCCTGAACTGCAGCCAGTAGAGCCCGGCAAGCACGCCTTTGCTTTGCGGGAAGCGGATTACCCGATCAAGTGGCCATTCGGCGCTACAGTTATCTAGACTGCAACACGTTTCCTGATAACCTGGTGTCGTTGTACCGCGAGGTACGCATGCAAACAGCCTTTACGATCCTGTCGAAGGGATGGAACGCAGACCCGAACGCTCCCGAGCCGTTGGCCAGAGTCGACGGACATTCCCTTCACCTCACGTTCGATCTCAACTCCTACCAAGATGACTTATTCGAAGATGGAGACTGGGCTGAAATCACATTTTCGCAGTGCTCCCGCTATCGGCTAGGACCCACCAATGACGAAGGGTGGTACCGCGGTCAATGCCGTTTCAGCAAATTGGCTCCAACATGGGGAGAGTTTTACGAGGTGACTGGAGATCTGATGCTCAATGGCAAGGACCTCCACTGGAAGAATCTTCTTGGTGACTCATCGGCGAAGCACTTTTTGTTCTACTTCAGAGATGAAACATTCGAGTGTGATGCTGCTGATTGGGGTATGACCTTCCATGCAGCTCCGCGCATCGATCGTTACGCAGCTGGGCGCGAAGTAAAGTCCTGAGAAACGCCGCTCACGCCAGTCAGGCGGCCCTGCCAGTTCGGGAAGAGTCTGGGGCCCCAAACTCTGCTAGTGCGACTTCTCATTACCAGCCCTAAGCAACGCTCATCTGTAGCGCCACGCTACAGATGTATCGCTGGAGTATCCGAAAGACCACGTCAGAGGAGCAACTATGCCGGCGCTTCTTCAATTGGTTATAATCCAGACGGTATTCAGCCAACAGCTTCGACACACCAGGTGGTGCGATTAATGAGGCAGTTTAGACAAAGCTCGAGATCAGTTCTTCCACACTGCATCGGTCTCGCGTGCGTATTGTCGGTCGCTGGATGCGGGGGAAACTCCAACAATGCCTGCGTAACTGGACCTCTCTACAATATCGGCCCTCCCATAGCGGGAACGACGATTGCTGATCACAGGGCGACACCGCCGCTGAACCAGGTTCACTTCATCGCATACTTTGGAGTGCATGGGATCTCCGGAAACTGTACGCTCCCTACAGATCTGCGAAAGCAGGTGCAAGCAACTTGGACTAGCACTGATCCTGCAGACATTATGATCGACAGCGGACCGGGGTTCAGTAATGGTACGGCAACCTGTGTAAATGCAAGCTCCGGACCAGTGACCCTAACCGCCACCTACGTCGATGCAGACTTTCCAACGCAGACCCAAACCGCGACGACCACTATGACGTGCCAATGAAGACCTCAACCCTAAAGAAAAGCTGCGAATGCAAGCTTTGCAATATCTAAGCAGTCGGTCTAGGGCTGGGAACCGCCAGGTAATAGCAACCGCGCGCATGGTGGCACTCTCACCGCGCGGAGGATGCTCGGAACGGCAACTTGCATGTTAATATGGCGCCCGTTCTAAGGTCCTGATAAACGCTGTTCTGGGAAGTTGAGGATGCGGCCCTCACCATCGGAATGCAGCATTGCGCCCAGGCCATAGCTAGCGGCGGCGACAGTAGCCGAAGGTCGCTAGGCTGATTCTGAGGTTTGTCACAGGGCTAATCTTCCGGTCCAATCGGTTGAGTCCAGGTCTAAGCACATTCTCCTTTATGCACGGTCATTCGGTCACCGCGCCGGTGCTGGTAGCTGCGCCCTGCGGCTTTGCGGTCAGAACTCACGTTCCGCGCCCTGACGGGTTTCGGCCTCCTCCTCCAGCCATGATGCCGGCCGGGTCCCCACTCCGAAAACTTCTGCTCTTGGCAACGCGGCTACGCCGCGACTTGGGAGCAGCGCACCTTGCGCCCCTTCGGGTTGTGTGTCCCGAGTGACCGGGCAAAAAGGAGAAACACCATGCAGACCTTCAAGACCATCACTTTCTTCGCCACCGTCAGCAACTCAGCCTCCAGCCGCACCTCGAAGAACGGCCGCAATTACACCGCCTTCGGGGTCTCCATCCTCTCCGACGACCGGCACCAGACCTTCCACTACAATGTCGTCGCCTTCGGCAAGCAGGGGTCACTTCGCTAAACCGCTGCAGAAAGGCACCTGCATTAAGCTGGTCGTGCAGGCACAATCGGAGCCCGATAACATCGCCACTCTCCCTCTTCTCACTGCAACCTTCGTGCGGCCAGTTCGATTGGCCGCATGAAACAGCACGAAGTTAGCTCTTATTTTGAGGCTGTTGAATAGACGGCCTCAAAGGAGGCTCTCCGAGATGAACCTGGCCGAGGCGAGCCGTTCTCCCAGAAACGATGTTGACTGGCTCGTCCACCTTGGTACTTCAGGCTGCCAAATTTCCTCTTCCTTAAGCTGCGCTCTGATGGCCCTTCGCATGACTGGACATCAGCCAACAAAACAAAGCTTGACGAAGAGTTGGCATATCCGTCTCGACTATCTGTAGATTGGCAGAACAATGCCGAATCGACCCGTGAAATTGTTCAGGTTGCCGCTTTGCGCATAGGTTCGAACGTATTCGCCGGGGATGATCAGCAGGCTGACGTGCTTGTTCAGCTTGAGCGTTGCGCCGCCGCCTACCGCGAAGATAGGGGAGGTTGCGATCGAGCCACCCTTTGAATCGCGAACAATGCCGGCGTCCGCAAAGGCAAACGACGACACGGCTGCGGATAGCTTCTTTGAAAACAGGAACCCGCCAAGACGACTTTGAACATTTTCATGAGCGTTGCGGGAGGTGTTATAGGACTGGGTAAAATCTGCGAACAAAGCCAGCCATGGCCGTAAGTTGTATTGTGGTGTGGCGTAGAAGCCGTGGAGATGAAAATTCCACGGTCCGTTGGGAGCTGTCTCCGATGCCAGGTAAATGTAGCCCAGGCCAACGGCACCGACAGGACCTTTCTCAGCAGCGATCGCAGGCGGCTTCGCCGGAGAGTCTGAAAGACCGGCGGAGGGAGTGGGCGAAGCGCTTGGGAGCGCATCCTGCGCGAAGGCACCGGGCGCCATGAGGAGTGCTGCCCACAAAGGATATTTTGACATTAGAAGAACTCCGAAAGGTTATCTCGAAACGCCGCGGCTGGCGTTCCTGCTGGATCTACGCTCTTTTGTTGACGCTCGCCGCTGTATCCCTGCGCGCCGGGTGTGCAGCTGGCCGCAAACATCGGAAGAAGGGCGGAGTCGGCAAGGGAACGCTGCATAGTGTAAGGAGTAGCGGCATACGCCATCCCTGTCTGTTCCGTTTAGGACACGCACGCAACGGAGCGGCCTACTGCCGCATTCAGAAAGACCTTCAGTGTGCCAAACAGAACACCTTGCCCCGTCGCCGTCGCCGATACTGTGCATTGGGAGCGACACAGTGATCCTTTTGCGAGTGCGAAAAATCGTCAGCCTTGGAGTTCTTCTGGTTTCGACGGCAGGAATTTCCGCCGTTGCCGGCGCTCAGAGCGTGCCGGCCAGCTCCTCGGACTGGACGAGCTATGGCGGAACACCGCTCGGTCAGCATAACTCTCAGCTAAGCCAGATCGACCAGTCGAACGTCTCGCGCCTCGGTGGGCTGTGGACATTTCACACGGGCACGACGAGCGACTTCACCTCATTCGAGGCAGCACCCATCGTCTCCGGCGATACGCTGTACGTCACTGACCCGCATAGCAGCGTTTTCGCGTTGGACGCTGTGACCGGAAAACAGCGATGGTCGCACACGCCTGTCTATGGCGATCTGGGGAAGCTGCCGCTTTGTTGCGCGCAATCCAACCGTGGGGCCGCGGTGGGCGGTGGCATGGTCTTCGTCTCGCAGCTCGATGGAAAGCTCACCGCTCTGGATCAACGCACCGGTAGCGTTGCGTGGTCAGTCATCGTTGGGGAGCCGAGCAAGGGTTATTCGGGCACCGGCCCACCGCTCTTTCACAATGGCCGGGTCTATGTGGGGGTCGCCGGAGGAGAGTTCGGAGTTCGCGGATACTTCACGGCCTACGAGGCGTCCACCGGGAAGCAGCTTTGGCGCTTCTATACCGTGCCCCCTCCCGGAACCAAAGGACACGAGACCTGGCCTGCTGGCGACGCGTGGGAACACGGCGGAGGCGCAGTCTGGACGGCGCCCGTACTCGACGACAAGCTTGGAATGATCTATTTCGTTACCGGCAATCCAAGCCCCGATCTCAACGGCCATATTCGCGCGGGCGATAACCTTTACACCGACTCTATCGTCGCGCTGAATCTCGCGGACGGAACGCTGAACTGGTACTTTCAGGAGATTCACCACGATATCTGGGACACCGACCCGTCGAGCCCGCCGGTTCTCTTCGATATGGTCGTCGACGGCAAACCTGTTGCAGCGATTGCGCAGGCGGGCAAGATCGGATGGCTGTACTTATTCGACAGGGCGACTGGAAAGCCCCTGAAGCCGATCGTCGAACGGCCGGTTCCGCAGGACGCATGGCAGCATACCGCGGCAACGCAGCCCTATGTTGAAGGTGACGCTTTCGTGCCGCAGGCCTGTACGGACCAGCTCGCCGCTTTCCCCAATTCGGGAAACCTGTTCGCACCCGCGAGTCCGGGCCACCCGGCAGAGCGTTGCCCTGGTGGCAACGGCGGCTCGGAGTGGTCGCCCGTCTCGCATGACCCGAAGACGGGATACCTGTTCGTCTGCGGCATCGACGAGCCCCAGGTATTTGCCGTGCACGGTGCGGCTGAAGCGCCCGGAAAGGAACGTCTCGGCAGCATCTGGACGCGCGTTCCGGGAGGACATTACTCGGGTACGCTGACGGCCATGGATCCTCGAACGAACAAGATCGCGTGGCAGAAGAAGACCGATAACATGTGTGTCGGCGGGTCGCTTGCCACTGCCGGAGACCTGGTATTTATCGGTGACGGCAACGGTGAGCTGCGCGCCTACAACACTAACAATGGCGACTTGCGCTGGAGCTTCCAAACGGGGCCGGCGTCAATGCGCCTCTCATCACCTACGCCGTCGGCGGCAAGCAGTACGTCGCGGTCGCCTCTGGCGGGAACTGGCAGCTCAATTTTCCGCGCGGCGATACGCTCTGGGTTTTCGCGCTCGACGGCAAGCTGCTTCCCGTCGCGGCACAGGCCGTCGAGCCCAGAACGGTGGTTACGGTGGAAGTGAGTCTGAAGACTACAGGCTTCGTGCATTCCCGGCAGGTCATAAAGCCAGGAACGGAGATCACCTGGACCAACGACACGAAGGCCATCCAGCATGTCGATTCGCGGCTCGGCGCGTGGCACTCCGGTCCAATCGACCCCGGCGAAACGTACTCGCATATCTTTAGATTGGAAGGCACCTTCGACTATGTCGACTCGGTCTTGCCTTCGCTGCTTGGAACGATCATCGTGTCGAAGCATGCGGGAAAGGCTGGGGGGCAATAGCCGGGCAGCCACGCTCGCTCCTAAGCTCCGAGGTGCTTTACAGGCCGTTGTCTGTGGAAGGTACACCCTCACAGGCTGGCGACGTAGGCCAGCATGCGCGCAAAGCCTGTAAGCCAGTTCGAATCCTTGTCTTGATCGTCCCGAGCGGCACCCCGCTTGCCCGAGCGATCTCCGCATGCGTACATCCTTCAAAGAAGGCCATTTCCAACGCTGATCTCTGTACCTCCGGGAGCCCAGCGATCGCCGAACGTGCACGCCCGATTAGAATAAGGTGCTCAGCGTCGTCCGCGACGTTGTGAGGCATCGCAAGGGGCATATCCTCGATCGGATACATTGGGCGTCGTTGCCGAAGAATGTCGATCGAGCGATTTCTAGTGATGACGGCCAGCCAGCCACACAGGCCTCCACGTACCGCAGTGAAGGCCCCAGGGACCCGCCACATTTGCAGGTAAACCTCCTGGAGCACGTCTTCCGCTTCGCATGGATCTCGCAGGATTCGCAAGGCGACGGAATAGACGAGCTTGGAGTGAAGGTCGAAAAGGCGGCTGAGTGCGTTTTCATCGCCCTGCTGGACTAGAGCCATCAGCAGCGAGTCTGGATAAGAAGATGAGGTATAAAGCTTGTGACTTTTCCCGGTTGCCAAATTTGCGAGCTCCGGGACAGGTGGAAATGGATCATCTTGAAATGCGTCAGGGATCATATCCGAAACAGGGAAGGTGGTTAGCATTATGGACGGCTCTCAAAGGTTGACAGGACGAACGAACGCCGAAGAAAGGGTCAGCGAAGGCTATACGGCGATCATCTTGTTCTGTTGGCCGGTTATGCAGCGCTTCCGATGCGGTTTACTTTGTCCGCCTGCGGGCCTTGCTTGCCTTCGATGATGTCGAAGTGACTTTATCGCCCTCTTTTAGGCTCTTGTAGCCGTCGAGCAGGATTGAACTGTAATGCAGAAACACATCCGGGCCGCCCTCACGACCCACGAACCCGTAGCCTTTCCCGTTGTTGAACCACTTCACTTCGCCAGTGTGCTGTGCCATAAATTGCCTCCTATCCTTCTCGATAATCGACATCGAACCACGCCGTGATGCAGATCTCTCGGCAGCGGGTGCTTCTTACGGGAGCTTGAAGACAAGCAGTCAAACGAAGAAGTAGAAAGCTGCGCCGAACAACAATGCTAGCCTTGGCGCAATGTTCCTAGCGTTCCGCCCGGGTGGTCCCCTGTTTAGGTCGAGAACTGACCGTACTTGCGATTCTCACGTGCGGGGAAGTTGTCGTGTGTTCTGTTTTGTATATGACATAAGAAACTTCCTGATACACAATGAAGAAGTCTGCCAGCTGATCGTTACTGAACCAGCACGCCAAACGATCCTGTACCGAGAACGGACACGCCAAGTGAGCGAATCACTGAAAAGCTTCAACGTGCTTGAGTTCCTTTCGCGCGCTGGGATCGGAAAAGCTATCCTGCCCTTCCGCCGAGGCAGCGGCATCTTTGCCCAGGGCGACACCTGCGATTCCGTCTTCTACATCCAAGAAGGAAGCGTAAAAATAAGCCTCGTCTCGGAGCACGGAAAACAGGCTACCCTGGCTCCCCTCCACGTCGGAGACTTCGTCGGCGAGGAATGTGTTTCTACCTCCCAGCCCTTCCATTCCGCTACCGCGACCGCGCTTACCGACTGCCTCGTTCTTCGCTTGTCGAAAGTCGAGATGACCCGTGTGGTGCGCGATGAGCCCAAGATGTCCGCACTCTTCATCGCCTACTTGCTGGCAAAAACGAGCCGAATGCAAGCCGATATGGTGGACCAGCTCTTCAACTCCAGCGAAAAGCGGCTTGCCCGGACACTCCTTCTGCTTGCCAATTTTGGTAAAGAGGGTGTGACCGAAACCCTTGTTCCATCGATCAGCCAAGAGACGCTGGCCGCGATGATTGGCTGCACGAGACCCCGGGTGAACTTCTTCCTCAACCGCTTCCGCAAGCTTGGATTCATCGAGTATGACGATCAGATTCGCGTGAAAAAGTCTCTGCTGCAAGTCATCCTGCACGAGTAAACTTCCGCAATCATCCAAAGAAAGCAAATCGAGATCTGACCCGCTGGATTTTTCTGTTTACGCTGTCAGTTGGGCCGCGTTCCAGGAATCTTCCGGAAAGGGGCAGGCCTGATCTCTCTCTGGTGTACCAAATCGAACAGCGCGACTCCTTAAACAACGCCATGCTTGGGCCAGCTAGAACTACAGCCGGCCGTGCGGGTCGCTGATAGGTTTGGCGATCAGGTGTCGAGATGATGTGCGTTGGCGGATCCAAATTAAAACGACAGTACAAGACCGCGGCAGATGATCGCGAGATGGCGAGAGATATCCTCCTCACCTCTTCTGTCAGGCACCACAAGGTTCACGACCTTCCATTCGACGATCTAATGTTCGTTGCAAAGCAGCGGTACAGCGAGGCTCTTGTTGCGTGGGTTACGCACCGCGAAACGTGCGCAGAATGCCACGCTCTCTACGGGCAGGATGATCAAGTGCAGTTCGCGTCCGTCTAAGGCAGTCCCCCGTGAGATAGACCCCTCACTTCACATTAGCCCCGGCGCCACCCAGTTGTTGAATGGAAAGAGAGCCACGAATGTCGAGCGATCAAGCCGCCATAAACGAATCCTCATCGGATCAAGTGCCAGCAATACTTCCAAAACTTTTACTCGTTGACGATAACGAAACGATACGATTCACACTTTCCAAGATTCTAGAGAAGGAAGGGTTCTCTGTTGCGACTGCAGGGAATGTCAATGATGCGATCAAGCTAATTGGCGATCAGTCCTTCGATGCTCTCTTGAGTGATCTGCATATGCCCGGAGCTGGAGACGGTCTCACCGTCGTCAGTGCCATGCGGCACTTCAACCCAAAGGCCGTCACCATCATCTTCTCCGGTTTTCCGGAGATGAAGGAAGCTGCCGCCGAGATCCTGCTGCAGGCGGACGAAATCCTTGTCAAGCCGATGTCCCCGCCGGTCCTGATCCAGACGATCAAGGACCGTCTCAAGGCCGGAGCTTCCAGCACCGCACGCGTCACCCAGACGGTTGCTTACATTCTGGAGCACGACACGCAGGTCACCATCGATGACTGGCTCTCCCGGGTCGATGACGAGCCTGAAGTGATCACGGTAAGGCTATCCTCAAAAGATCGTTGTGCCCATCTCCCTCACCTCTTCGCGGACCTGGTTTCTCGTCTTCGCAAGCCGCTTCCGCTGGGGACACGTGCCCTGATTTCGCCCGCGGCGGCCGCTCACGGTCTCTGCCGACGTGAGCAGGGGTATACCGCCGCGATGATCGTCGAAGAATCGCGGATGCTGCAGGTGAGCATGTTTCAAACGCTCCAGAACAATCTTCACCAGGTGGATTTCAGCCTCTTGCTGCTGGGCGTCATGGCCATAGCTGATGAAGTCGATTCGCAGCTCGCTCAAGCGATGGCCAGCTACATCGCCGAATCGAAGATTGATCTCTTGCCGGTCGAAGCTTAACACGCCAAGCTACCACGTCGTCTGCACTCACCTCGGCCGCGTACATGCCCGCACCCTTCCAAGGAACTGCCTCAGGAATGAGATCGGTCATTCGGCAGAAGCGCGTGCCGGAGCCGTTCCCTCCCCCCGACCCCTCCGTTAAGAGCGGCGTGCCAACCCTCTATCTCTCGAAGAGGGGAACCTTCTCAGCGGGAAGTCCCGGGCTGCTGAAGTTCAAAGCTGCCTGTTCGTGTCCCTTGGGATGCTGCTCTCTCCACAAGACAAGCAAAAGCGCCGGCCACTCCGTCATCACGGCCATCGTTCGATGCACTCTCGCGTGACAGGCAGGGCAAAGCGAGATCATCAGGTGCGAAACGGACTTGCCGGTTATGCGGTGATGCACAATGATTGAGCGCTTGTTGCGCCAGAAGCGTCACAGACCCGGCAGCGATAGCCGTCCCGTTCGAGCACCTTTTCTCGCAATCCACCGAAGTGCTCTTCATCCTGCCGCTTCAACGTGTAGCAGGTCGCACACAGGCCATGCGCCAGAACCTTCTGGTTCCCGCACCGGCAATGCAAAACCTGCTGCACATTCCGCTTCAATAGCCCTCTCCAGCGTCCGAAGTCTCACCCTGAGCATACCAAGCGAGCCACGCTTCCCTACCACTGGCACCCGAGTCGACGTTCCGAATGATTGAGCCGCCCTAGAGGCTGTTAGGAACTTGTAAGTGCTGTCTGGAGGAGTTTGTTGGTCATGAGCAGAGCGAAGGCGACGTAGTGGAAGCCTTTGAGGGTTGTGTCGAGCCGTTCGTAGTCGCGGGCGAGTCGTCGGAAGCGTGCGGCCCAAGCGAAGCTTCGTTCCACGACCCAGCGGCGGGGCTGGCGCCGCGGCGTGCGTTGGGCGCAAAGCGCGTGCTCAAGCTGGGCTAATGGGGTATAAGAACTTCTGCTTGGACTTGCGTGTTGGGCGCGTCGATGATCGCTCTAAGAGGGATCGACATGTCCGAGAGGATGACGGAAGTGACGGATGCCGCGCAGGCAGACAAGCCGGGGCCGGGAAAGACCTTCGATGCGCGCATGGTGTTTTTTCTTGGCTTGCTGCTGGCGGGTAGCGGGCTGGTTTCGCCGCCGGTGGCGCTGGTGGGGGGGATTGCGTTTGGGTTTACGGTGGTGCATCCGTACCGGCGGGAGGCCAGCTCGCTGGCGAAATTGCTGCTGCAGCTTTCGGTGATCCTGCTGGGGTTCGGGATGAATCTGAACCAGGTGGTGCATGCGGGCAAATCGGGCTTTCTGTATACGGCGGTGAGTATCTGCGCGGCGGTGGTGCTGGGGCTGCTGCTTGGGAAGGTGCTGAAGGTCGGGGGCAAGGCAAGCTTTCTGATTACGCTGGGGACGGCGATTTGCGGGGGCTCGGCGATTGCTGCGCTGGCGCCGATTACGGAAGCGAACGAAGAAGAGATTTCGATTTCGATGGGAACTGTATTTCTGCTGAATTCAGTGGCGCTGCTGCTGTTTCCGGCGGTGGGATGGTGGCTGCATTTGAGCCAGAATCAGTTTGGGTTGTGGGCGGCGCTGGCGATTCACGATACGTCGTCTGTGGTGGGGGCCTGCGTGAAGTATGGCGGCCAGGCGCTGGCGATCGGGACGACGGTGAAGCTGGCGCGGGCGTTGTGGATCGTGCCGGTTTCGCTGGTGACGGCGGCCTATATGGGCAAAACCGCTGGTGGCTCGCAGGCGCGGGCGAAGGTGAAGGTGCCGTGGTTTATTTTCCTGTTCCTTGGGGCTTCGGTGTTGAGCACGTATCTGCCGCGATTTATGGGGGCTTATGTGGACTTGAACAAGCTGGGGAAGGCCGGGTTGACGGCTACGCTGTTTCTGATTGGGACTTCGCTTTCGAAGAAGACGCTGCAAGCGGTGGGGATCAAGCCGTTTTTGCAGGGGGTAATTCTTTGGATCGTGGTGGGGACGGTTTCGCTGGTGGCGATTTATACGGGCGTGATTTCGATCTAGTGGCGGCTTGGATCGAGTGATTTGGCTTCCCGAGCGACTCGCAGGTCCTTCGACTGCGTTTGGCGATAAAGCCCCCAAACTCCGCTCAGGATGACAATGTTTGTGTGGGGAATGACAAACAAAAGAGAAGCGACGGCTATACGCCAACGAGCCATTTGCTTCAGTGTTTCTCCTGCGTGACGATGTGGAGGTCGACGTGGGGAGCTTCGGCCATGAATTTCTGGATGGCGAGGTAGTAAAGGTAGCTGCGCAGGCCGTGGGTGGCGGAGCGGCCCATGATGGCCTGGGTGATGCGATTTTCGCGCATGAAGGTGGCCGTGGCGCGGGCGGTATCTGTGCCGGTAAGGGGTACGATCTGGGCGCCTAGATTGGCCGCGAACTGGATGCTGGATTCGAGGGTTTGTTTGCGCTCGGGGGTGTCGTCGCGGGGGCTGGCGACGTGCAGAATGTAGAGCTCGGCTTCAAGGGCTTCGGCGAGGCGGGCGCCGCGTGCGATGAGGTCGCGAGCCTGGGGGCTCGAGCTGATGCAGACGGCGATTTTCTCGGCGACGGTCCAGTGGGCGCCGAGGTTTTTGCGGCGGACGTAGTCGTCGAGCGAACGGTCGACGGCGCGGGTGACGCGTTGCAGCGCCATTTCGCGCAGGGCGATGAGGTTGCCGCGGCGGAAGAAGTTGGCGAGCGAGCGCTCGACGCGCTCCATGGGGTAGATGTCGCCGCGGCGAAGGCGGGTGACGAGGGCTTCGGGGGTGAGGTCGGCGATGACGATTTCGTCGGCGCGATCAAGCACCCAGTCGGGCACCTGCTCGCGAACGGAGATGCCGGTGAGAGCCTGGACGCGAGGGGCGAGCGACTCGACGTGCTGGATGTTGATGGTGGAGCAAACGTCGATTTTGTTGTCGAGGAGGAGGAGCACGTCGTCGTAACGCTTGGGCAGGCGGGAGCCTTCGATGTTGGTGTGGGCGAGCTCATCGACGAGCGCGACCTGGGGCATGCGGGCGAGAATGGCGTCGACGTCCATCTCGGTGAATGGGGTGCCTTTGTAATCGATTTCGCGGCGGGGGACCTGGTAGAGCTTGGTGGCGAGCTCGGCGGTGCCTTCGCGGCCGTGAGTTTCGACGATGCCGATGACAACGTCTTCGCCACGGGCGCGGCGGCGGATGCCTTCGGACAGCATGGAAAAGGTTTTGCCGACGCCGGGGGCATAGCCGAGGAAGATCTTGAGGCGGCCGCGATGCTTCTCGGTCTCGCTTGAGACGAGCCAGTCTTCTGCGGACTTGCGTGGCGGAGTGTCGGGCACGGGTACAATTTTTGCATGAACTCGCCCCGAGTGGTTGCGGCTGTGCGTTGGACGTCTGCGTTTGGCGCGCTGGCGGTGATTGTGACGATCTACAGGCGCTGGCTGCATGTGAATCCGACGACGGTGGCGCTCTCGCTGCTGCTGCTGATCCTGGTGCTGGCGGCGGAGTTTGGGCTGCGCTACGCGGTGGCCGTGGCGATTGCGGCGACCGCGCTTTACAACTTTTACTTTCTGCCGCCGGTGGGCACGTTTACGATTACCGACCCGCAGAACTGGCTGGCGCTGTTTGCCTTTCTGGCTACTGCCATTATTGCGAGCCGGCTGGCCCAGCGTGCGAAGGACGAGGCGAGCGATGCGCGGGCGCGGCAGCGGGAGCTCGAGGTATTGTTCCGGCTTAGCCGCGAGTTGCTGCAGTCGGAAAGTGTGGCGGCGCTGCTGAGCGGGATTCCGGCGGCGGTGGCGAGCGTGACGGCGGCGAGCTCGGGCGTGCTGTATCTGCTGGAAGGCGACCGGGTGTACCAGGCGGGGCCGGTGGCGGTTTCGGCCATTGAGATTCCGCATCTGCGACAGCTGACGAATACGCTGACCGGGGCGAAGGGCGATGGCGGCGAGATGCAGGTGCCGATCCGGACCGGGGTGCGGCCGCGCGGGCTGCTGCTGTTGCGCGGGGTGACGCTGTCGC
This sequence comes from Acidobacteriaceae bacterium, assembly GCA_903642265.1. GTDB lineage: Bacteria > Acidobacteriota > Terriglobia > Terriglobales > Acidobacteriaceae > Edaphobacter. The sequence goes on from CAHJWN010000029.1 coordinate 40,035, forward strand.
AGGAAAGCGCGGAGGCGCTGGGCAGCCTGATTGCTTTGTCGATCGAACGCTCGCAGGCGCTTGAAGGCATTGCCCGCGGGGAGGCGGCGAAGGAAAGTGAACGGCTGCGGACGTTGATGATCGACTCGATTACGCATGAGCTGCGGACGCCCCTGACGTCGATCAAGGGGGCGGCTACGGCTCTGCTGACGGGGGGTGTGGCGGGGGAAAATGGGCGGGAGTTGCTGCAGATTATCGACGAGGAATCGGACCGGCTGAACCGGCTGGTCTCTGAGGCGGTGGAAATGGCGCAACTGGACGCGCAGCAAGTAAGCATGCACTTTGCCGCCGTGAATGTGTGCGGGCTGGTGCAGGAGGCGCGCGACCAGTGTGCGTGGGTGGAGGAGCAGCATCCGTTGCGGGTACAGGTGCCGCGGACGCTGGAGGTGCGGGCGGATGCGGCGGTGCTGCGCAAGGTGATCTGCAATCTGCTGGAGAACGCGGCGAAGTACTCGGCGGTGGGGGCGCCGATTACGATTACGGCCGAGGCGCGTGGAGAGATGGTGGTGGTGAATATTGCGGACCAGGGCGTGGGGATCGACCCGGCGGAACAGGCGTTGATTTTCGAGCGATTCTACCGGGCGCACACGCAGGCAGAAGGAACGCCGGGGACGGGCATGGGGCTTGCGATCAGCCGGGCGATTACGGAGGCGCATGGTGGGTCGATCGCGGTGACGAGCCAGCCGGGGCAGGGATCGGTGTTCAGCGTGGCGATTCCGGCGATGGCTTGAGGGGGCAATCAGGCAGGAATCAGGGTTGGTTCGATGGGCTGAAAGTCTGGTGGAGTCGGGTTTCGTACGTGCTTTCCACACTGGAGATTTACTTGACTTGGGTGTGGGGGAGGTACTAGTCTGCACACATTATCGGGACCCAACTGGTAACTCCCACCATCCCGGACGCAACTGCAGCCCACCATCGTGGGAACCACCCTTCCGGTGCGCCTCGCCCGCGCAGCACAACCTCCATGCACCACGTAAGCCACACACCTGCATGCGGGCGTGGGCTTTCCAGCTTTCAATCCTGCTTCAACCTGACGGAGGTCAGAGAAATACTTGATCAAAAAGACGATCGACATTACCCCTGGGATTGAGCCCCTGTACGGGACTCGCGATGAAAACCTGAGACTGATGGAAGATGGGCTGAAGGTGCAGATCGACCTGCGCTCGGATGCGATCCACGTGTGCGGCGAAGAAGCCGGCGTGGCGCGCACGGTGCTGGTGTTTGCGGACTTCGACGCGCTGCGGCGGAGCGGCGTGACGCTGCAGAATGGCGAACTGCATGCGCTGCTGAAGCTGGTGGTGGCGGATGCGAATTCGACGCTGCGCGGCCTTGTGGACGCGGGCAAGCAGCGCAGTGCGGGCGTGAAGCGGATGGTGCAGCCACGCTCGCCCAACCAGAAGAAGTATGTCGAGGCGATTGAAGCGCACGACATGACGTTTGGAATCGGGCCTGCCGGCACGGGCAAGACGTACCTGGCGGTTGCAATGGCGGTGAGCGCGCTGATGGCGAAGAAGGTTTCGCGCATTATCCTGGTGCGGCCGGCGGTTGAGGCTGGTGAGCGGCTCGGGTTTCTGCCGGGCTCGTTGCAGGAGAAGGTGGATCCGTATCTGCGGCCGCTGTACGACGCGCTGTACGACCTGCTCGATCAGGAGAAAGTGGACAAGCTGCTCGAGCGCAACGTGATCGAAGTGGCGCCGCTTGCGTTTATGCGCGGGCGTACGCTGTCGGACGCGTTCATTATCATGGACGAGGCGCAGAATACGACGATCGAGCAGATGAAGATGTTTGTGACGCGGCTGGGGAACAACTCGAAGGCCGTGATTACGGGCGATCTGACGCAGACCGATTTGCCGAACCCGAAGAAGAGCGGGCTGCTGGACGCGTTGAATGTGCTGAATGGCGTGGAGGGCATCAGGTTCTGCCACTTTGAGGACACGGACGTGGTGCGGCACCACCTGGTGCAGCGGATCGTGCGGGCATACGACACGCATGGGCGGGCGCAGCAGATGCCGCTGGGGATGGGTGAAGGCGCGATTGGCGAGGGCGTGCTGACGGAAGGTGCAGTGCTGCCCGTGGGCAAACCGCAGTGACAGGACAGCCGTGGGGCTGGAAGCGGCTTACGCTTTTTGCCCTGCTGCTGCTTTGTGTTGCGAGCTCCATCTTGTTTTGGCTTCATCGTGCACGACTGACACGAGAGCAGGCAGACCGGGAGAGACGCTCGGCCGCTCTGGTCGCGCGCCTGAGAGTGATGCTTCCGGCGGGAACATCGCGTGCTGAAAGTGAGCAGCGGATGTCAACGGCTGGCTTGCTCTTTGGGGAGGCCTTTGGCGTGGAACCGCACCGCGGTGAGCCGCAGGCGTACCAGGAGCTTATCTATCTGGGTCGTAGACCATCCGGCGTACGGTACTGCGGACCTATACAGTTTGGCGTGCTGATTAGCTTCGACACCCGGAGTCCTTACACAAGGTCAAAGTTTGGGCCGGTCCCGCCTCCTTCGGCTCCGAGCGATGTTGTCCGGAGCGTGCAGCCTTACGAGCTTGCGGATGATTGTTTGTAGGCGCGGGTCTTCGGTGCGATACTGTTCCTGTTCAACCCTCCGATGATCAACATCGAACCTCCAAGTAGTTCGCTCGATCTTTCCCCCCTGAGTAAGTCTGGACTGGCTCGGTTTTTGAACCGTGCGCGTGCGGCTGTGGGGCTTGTGGGGGAAGTGGATGTGCTGCTGTGCTCGGATGCGGAGATCAAGCGGCTGAATAAAGCCTACCGGGGCAAAAACAAGGCGACGGATGTGTTGAGTTTTCCGGCGGCCAAAGAAGCTGAGGGGATCGCCGGGGACCTGGCCGTTTCTCTCGATACCGCCGCGCGGCAGGCGGCCGAGCACGGGCATACCCTGCGCGATGAAGTGCGGGTGCTGCTGTTGCATGGGTTGCTGCATCTGGCCGGCGAGGACCATGAGGCGGATGCGGGCGAGATGGCGGCGCGCGAACTCGAGCTCCGGCGGGAGCTGAAGCTGCCTTCGGGATTGATTGAGCGGGCGGCGGGTCTGGTGGAGAAAAGACGATGAGCGTGCTTTGGATCTGGCTGCTGATTGTGGCGCTGCTGGCGGTACTTTTGCTGGCCTCGTATGCGGACCGGGTATACTCGGAGATGGGCAAGTTTCTGGCGCGCGAGTACCAGGACAATGTGGACTCGTGGGCAGAAAAGATGGAGCCGAAGCTCAAGCTGGGGCGCGAATCGATTGCGTTTTCGGCAAGTGTGCTGCGGCAGCTTTCGCTGGCGGCGATCGCGTTTCTCTTTGGCGTGCTGTTTGTCTTTTCGATCGCCAGAACCGCGCATTACTGGCCGCAGTTACTGACGAATGCGTTTGCGCTGGTGCTGCTGATTTTGATTTTCGACCGGTTGGTGCCGCAGGTGTTGTTTGCGCGAACCGAAGGTAGTTGGGTGTTGCGGGTTCGTCTGCTGCTGCAGGTGTTGTTTTACATGGTCCTGCCGGTGACGCTGCTGCTGCAACTGATGCTTTCGATTGCAGCGCTGGCGGAACCCGAGGAGAAGCAGGAGCAGGATCATCCGGACGAGGCGATGGATGCGCTGCTCGAGGCGGGCGAAGAAGAGGGGATTTTAGAGGAGAGCGATCGCGAGCTGGTGCGCTCGGTGGTGGAGTTTGGCGACAAGGTGGTTCGTGAAGTGATGACGCCGAGGCCGGAGATTTTCGCGATTCCCGAGTCGATGACGTTGCGGGATTTTACGGCGGAGATTGAAGAGCATGTGTTTTCGCGGGTGCCGGTGTATCGCGAATCGCTGGACAATGTGACGGGCATTGCGTTCGCGCATGACCTGCTGCGGGTGACGGACGCCGATGCGGTGACGCGGACGATTGCGCAGATTCAGCGGCCGGCGGCGTTTGTGCCTGAGACGAAGATGGTCGCGGAGCTGCTGCGTGAGATGCAGAGCGAGAAGCAGCACATGCGCATCGTGATTGATGAGTATGGCGGCGTGGCGGGGATCGTGACGATCGAGGATTTGCTTGAGGCGATTGTGGGGAACATCGCCGATGAGCATGACGAAGGCGAAGAGCATGACGAGCCGGTGCGGGATGAGGATGGTGCGTTTGTTGTTTCAGGTTCGTTCGAGTTGACCCGGCTGCGGGACTTGTTTGCGGAGCAGTTTGCGGCGGGGCACAGGGGGGGCAATGAGGACAACGATTCGGAGTCAGACACGACGCCGCCGGACGAGGATGGAGTGACGGGGCTGCGGCTGCCGGGGTCGTACGAATCGACGACCGTGGGGGGGCTGGTGAGTGAGATTGCGGGGCATATTCCGCTGCCCGGGGAGGTAGTGGAGGAAGAGGGGCTGCGGATGGAAGTGCTGGCTAGTACGGATCGGCGGATTGACCGGGTGCGGGTGAGTCTGACGGAGGACTAAACTTTCAGGCCGTACAGGTGCCGCGCGATGTCTTCACCGCTAGCACGTGGCTTGGAGCGGCCTGAAAAATGGCTCTTTGTTGCGAGCCGCTGAGTCTACAGCCTTTGTGCTCTTGCTCTTATGATCAGATATGGAATTCCTGAAAATTATAGCTTTATGTGTTATCTCGATTGTGCTTTACGGCATTCTGCACGATCAGGTAACAGCTCGAATTTGTATTGAATACTTCACTGTTTTTCACCCGCCGATTTTTGCTACGAATTCACCTACATTATTGGCGATAGGCTGGGGAACTACCGCTACATGGTGGGCGGGCTTGATTGTTGGAGTGCCGCTCGCGCTTGTGTCGCAGTCAGGCAGAAGTTCGAGAATCGCCGCTCGGGATCTAGTAAGGCCCGTGGCCATTCTGCTGGCGGTAATGGCAGTTTGTGCTCTGATCAGCGGCATGATCGGATTTGCTAGTGGATCACTTCCATACTTCATGTCTGTTGGGATAGCACCACAGCTGAAAAATCGGCTCGCAGCTGACCTGTGGGCGCATAACGCTTCTTACTTCTGCGGCTTTGTTGGTGGACTGGTTCTTTGTGTCCTTACCTTGCGACGACGAACAAGGCTCAATCGCTTGTGAGGATTTGCGCAGTCTGGGATCATGAGGGCCGACCGCAGCCTCTTGCGGGTCTAGAGCTGATCTCCTTGAGGTGTAGTGGCCGTACACCCACTCATCACGATGAGACCGTGATGAGTGGGGCACAGTCGCACGATAGCTGGAGGAGAACTGCTTTAGATCCATCCCTCTCCCGGACCGGATTTTAGCTAGCAACCTGGGGAGTTAGATGGTTCGGCTTTCGGGCGAAACGCAGGTCCTTCGACTACAAAACGCACAGAAGAGCCGTGCGTTTCTCCGCTCAGGATGACAATTTGTCTCCATTGCACTTACCGAGGAATGTTGTAGATTGAGGCTAGTTGGGGCCGTAGCCCTGGTTGCTGGTGGGGGGCATGGGGGTTTGGGGGAGG
>CAHJWN010000030.1 GCA_903642265.1 Acidobacteriaceae bacterium
AAGACAGCGGCGGCTGAGGCGAAGTGCCTTTGCGGAAGAACGGATAAGTGCTGCTCGATGCAGAACCCGGGGTTCGCGAGCGTGGCGAATACAAGATGATCTTCGGCGGCTGATCATAATGACAGAGGAATTGACTCTCAAAGGTAGACGGCTGTCCGTCGAGGAGCGCGCAGCCGCAGTCACTGGCTTGCCTCGCGACGACCGACCGGCTCTTATAGCCGGAGTGGCGTCCTATCTGCGGGACCGTAGTCCAGTCGTGCGTGAAAAAGCTTTGCGGATAACGGCGGATGAAGTTCTTTATGAGCTTGAGGATCAAGTAATTAAACTGCTTCCTGATAGGAATGACTTTGTTCGCAACCTTGCCATCGAGTGTCTAGGTGAGTTTCACGGTGGTGAGTTAATAGCGATGCCGTTGCTGTACCCGTTTCTCGAATCTCCTGTGTGTCTGACGCGAGTAGAAACGATGGAGACGCTTGCCTGGGTCGGCGATAGAAAAGCTCTGCCGTTCATTGCGAAACACCTCGAAGATGAGGACTGCCTTGTGCGCTCTTATGCAGCAATTTCTATAGCGGAACTTCAAGGCAGCAGGTATCGAAAGCTGATCGAGACTGCCGCACAGGCCGAAGAGGTAGAAAAAGCGAAGCCATGGTTCGCGCGAGCGCTGTTCTTATTGGGCGACCAGCAACAGTTCTTCACGCTGATCTCGCTGTTGTCCTCGGCGAACTGTACGGCACGATGTGCGGCCGCAAACTGCCTTGCGGACATCGACCTAACAGCTGAACAAACGGCTTCAGCGTTGGCGTCTGTCATCCACGCGAAGCACAACTTCATCGCTCGGTCAGATCAATCGACGATGGAGCGGGTTGAGGAACACCTGTCACAGCAGATTGAGTGGATCAAAGATTAAGAACTAAGATCCAAGACTGATTCGATCCCTTGATGAGTATGATCGTGTCTGCTGCGTGGTTTGTACCCGCGAGACAATGTTGCCTATGAGACGCTCATCTCAAGTCGCCGTTCCTCTCCTCGCCGCTGCCGCGATGGCGATGCTGGTTGGCTGTCACAAAACAGAGATGCAGCGGTGCGTCGATGAGAACAACAAGGTTGTCGACGATAACTTTTGCCATCAGACAGGGCAGCAGCAACGACCCGATGGGCATGGCGGGTTCATGTTCATTCCGATGCCATACCACTACTACTACGGCGGATATGGCGGGTATGGGCTGGGGAGCGCTGTGGGTGGCGGAAGCAATGCGGCGACACCCGGCAAGTCGTATTCGACGACTTCGAGGGGTGGGTTTGGGAGTTCGTTTGGCGGCGGTGGTCATGGTGGCGGCGGCGAAGGAGCGGGTGAGTAGATGAAGCGGTGTTCGATCACTCCTCGCGAGGGATGGCAGCAAAAAGTTGAGTCGGTCGGGTTGGTGTTCCATACGCCGGAGGGTGAGCAGATGGATCGCCCGTATTGGGATGAGTCTGCGGCGTATGCGTTTACGGCGGCGGAGATCGATACGCTTGAGGCTGCGGGAAATGAGTTACAGACGATGTGCCTGGCGGCGGCGCAGCACATCATCGATAACAAGCGGTATGCGGAGCTTGATATTCCGTGGGCGGCAATTCCTTTAATCGAGTGGGCTTGGAACAATGAGCCGCCGGCGATCTATGGGCGCTTTGATTTGAGCTGGGCGGGCGCGGCAAGCGGCCAGGCTCCGAAGCTGCTTGAGTACAACGCGGATACACCTACTTCTTTGCTGGAGGCGGCGGTGGTGCAGTGGCACTGGCTGAAGGACATGCCGGAGGGCCTGGTGTCGAGCAGACCGGACCAGTTCAGCTCAATCCACGAAAAGCTGATTGCGAAGTGGAAGGACCTCGACAACTATCTTGCGAAGCCGGTTTACTTCGCGGCGCTCGACTACCCGGAGGACCAGCTAACGACGGTGTATCTGCGCGATACTGCAGAGCAGGCGGGCCTGAAGACGCTGCAGATGTACATGTCGGAGATTGGCTGGAACAGCGACGTGCAGGGGTTTCTTGATCCCAATGAAGACCAGATGTTTTCGATCTTCAAGCTGTACCCGTGGGAGGCGATGCTGGCGGAGGAGTTTGGGCCGCACGCGCTGGACACGTACCAAAGCGTGAGATGGATCGAGCCGATCTGGAAGATGCTGCTGTCGAACAAGGGCATCCTGCCGATACTTTGGGAGCTGTATCCCGGGCATGAGCTTCTGCTGGAGGCTCACTTCGATTCGCCCAAGAACATGCACAGCTACGTGAAGAAGCCGCTGCTCTCGCGCGAGGGAGCAAACATTACGCTGGTCCGCCCGGATGCGCAGGCGATCGAGACTGACGGGCCGTATGGAGGGCAGAAGATGGTGTACCAGGCGCTCGCTCCGGAGGCGGTGTTTGCGGAAGCGAATGGCAAGCCGAGGTACCCGGTGCTGGGAGTCTGGATGATTGACCAGGAGTGCTGCGGGTTGGGAGTTCGCGAATCGGCAGGACCGATTACGGACAACCTGAGTTCGTTCGTGCCGCACTTCTTCGTCTGACTTTTGCGGATTGGCGCAGCACGTTTTGTGCTCCGTGCGGCGCGTCTTTGGCCGGTTCCGAAGTAGAGGCCACCCAATCTTTATTTCTCTTGCAGTGCGAGGATAACGCTGATGGTGAAGCGATAGACCTGGCAACAGAACGGACGTTGTTGAGGACGGGAAAGGTGTCGGCACTGATGGAATACCGGATTGACTTCGAGCAGGAAGACGCCGGCCGCTGAATCGCCGAGATCACCACACTCCGGGCGTGATGGCCTATGGTGTGTCAAAGGCCGAAGCGGAATCGAAGGTCGAGGCGATGGCCTTGCGAGTTATCGCAGACCGGATTGAGCGCGAGAACACAACGATGACGCGGGTGCAGTTCGCCATCGCATGAGCGCATGGCCCAGCAAACCTGCCTTCGACCCGAAGATCTGTGACTGTTGGCCTGCCGTCGTAAGATAGAGAGCACATGAAGATCGTTCTCGCTGAAAAAGTCTCTCCTGCAACTCTCGCTGTCTTCCAACAAGAACCCGGCTGGCAGATCGTAACTCCAGACCAGATCAAGAACGGCCTTGCGGCAGAGCTTGCCGATGCGGATGCGCTTGTGGTGCGTTCGGCGGTTCAGGCGGATGCGGCATTGCTTTCTGCTGCACCGAAGCTGCGCGTGATTGGGCGCGCCGGCGTTGGTGTCGACAACATTGATACCGATGCGGCGACGCGGCAGGGCATCGTGGTGATGAACACGCCGGGTGCGAATGCAGTTGCGGTTGCAGAGCTGACGCTGGGACTGATGATTTCGATGGGCCGCAGCATTCCGCGCGCCAACAGCACGATGCATGCAGGCAAGTGGGACAAGAAGTCACTGCAGGGCTCGGAGTTGCGCGGCAAGACGCTCGGCATCGTTGGGCTGGGCAGGATCGGGCTTGAAGTAGCGCGCCGCGCGAATGCGTTTGGCATGGATGTGATTGGCTACGACCCATTTATCGCACCGGTGATTGCACGTGAAAACGACGTAACGCTGGTTGGCATCGACGAGATCTTCCGCGAATCCGACTACCTGACGCTGCATGTTGGTCTGACGACGCAGACGGAGGGGCTGATCAATGCGCACTCCATTGCGGTCATGAAGAAAGGCATTCGCATCGTGAACTGCGCACGCGGAGAGCTGATCGTGGATCAGGCGCTAGTGGAGGGGCTGAAGTCCGGACAGATTGGCGGTGCGGCGCTTGACGTGTTCCGCCAGGAGCCTTTGAAGGATTCGCCATACTTCAGCATGGAGAACGTGCTGCTGAGTCCACACATTGCAGGCGCAACCGACGAGGCTCAGGAGGCCATCGGTATCCAGCTTGCGCAGCAGGTGCGAGATTATCTGAAGCTGGGCGTGGTGCAGAACGCTGTCAACCTGCCGTCACTATCGCATGAAGAGTATGCGGAGGTTGCGCCCTACATCGAGATGGCGGAACGGCTTGGACACTTTCTCTCGCATGCGACGCCGGGCAATCTTGAGAACATTCAAATCACCTATACGGGGCGTATTGCGCAGGGCAAGACGGAATTGATTCGTAATGCGGCAATTGCGGGGATCTTTGCGACTTCTTCCAACCAGACGGGGGACCCGACGGGCGATCCTGTGAACCGGATCAATGCGGCGGCGATTGCGGCGGACCGCGGCATCCGCATCCAGGAAGACAAGAAGGAATTCGTCAGCGGCGGTACCGGGTCGGTGCTGAAGCTGGTGCTGCACTCCTCCGAGGGCGATGCAAGTGCTTCGGCGACGGTGCTGCACGGCAACTCGCCGCGACTGCTGAGCTACGACGGCATCGACATTGAAGCGCCGCTGAACGGGACGCTGGTGGCGATTCGGAACCACGACGTGCCTGGCGTGATTGGGCGGATTGGGACGATCCTGGGCGAGCACTCGCTGAACATTGCGAACTTTGCGCTGGGGCGGTCGGTCCGGTCGCAGCGTGTTCCGCAGGGCCAGGCGCTTGCAGTGGTGCAGATCGATGTGCCGAGCGCGGGAGCAGCTGCGGGTGCGATTGAGGCACTAAGGAAGGTCGAGGCAATTGCGAGTGTGAGGCTGGTGGAGCTGGGCAAGCTGTAGCTCTGCATGCTTCGCGGAGTGGCGCTAGACTGAAGACAGCACCTTGATTGCAGGAAATCGATAGACCATGCCCCTTTACGAATACGAATGCACTGCCTGTCATAAGCGTACGGAGAAGATCCAGAAGTTCTCCGATCCGGAGATTACCATCTGCCCCAAATGTGGTGGACCGCTGGAGCGCGTGATCTCCGCGCCGGCGATCTCGTTCAAGGGCGGCGGATGGTTCGCGGATGGCTACGGGAATCAAAAACCGAAGGCGAGCGGATCAAGTGAGGGCAGCAGCTCTGAAAGCGGAAGCTCCGAGAGTGGTAAGAAGTCAGAAGGCGGGAAGTCCGAGAGCAAGTCGCCGTCTGATTCAGCGAGTGCTGCACCATCGTCAACACCTGCCCCGGCAGCAGCACCAGCTGCGGCTGCGCCATCGGCCCCGGCAGCAAGCAAGAGCTAAGGGCGACGGTCCTGTTTTCGTATCGCGTAGATTTCGGCTATGCTTCGGGTACACCGGGAGAATAAGCAGATCAGGATAGGGCCTCATTCAGAAGACGAGGCTGTTTTCTACTTATCTCTACGTCCATTCGAGGTCCTCGAAACGATGCAGAAGGCTGGCTCCGCTGCGCTTGAAGCCGATGCGACAGCTCTAGATGCCGCGGCGGTGAGCGGTTTGCGGGCAGGAACGCTTACGCCGGGTGAAACGCTTGCACAATCCATCTCCGCGATTGCGCCGGTGACGACGCCAAGCATGACGATTCCGCTGGTTTTCATCTTGGCGGGCAATGGAACGTGGCTGGCTTACCTGCTGGCCACGATTGCGATCCTTCTGATTGGTTTATGCATCAGCAGATTTGCGCGGTATACCTCCGGTTCAGGGTCGCTCTATGCGTATGCAACGTCGTCGCTGCCCCCGGTTGTAGGCGCGGTTGCAGGCTGGGCGATGCTGCTGGCTTATTTTGCTACGGGCGCGTCGGTCGCTGCAGGATTCATCATCTACGCCAACGAATTTGTCGTGAAGGTTTTGGGGCATCCTGCATCTACGACTTTGCTGGCGCTGTTATGCGTGGGTGTGGCGACGTTCATAGCGTACCGCGATGTCCAGGTGTCGGCGCGGCTGATGCTTTGGATTGAAGTGGCGGCGGTGGCAATGATCGCCATGGTGCTTGCGGCGCTGCTGTGGCGCAATGGCTTGCATGTGGATATGGGGCAGCTCCGACTGGTTGGCGTTTCGTCTTCGGGAGTGCGGCTGGGCGTCGTGCTTGCGCTGTTCAGCCTGGTTGGCTTCGAGAGTGCAACCAGCCTTGGCGCGGAGGCTGTAAATCCGCTGCGGACGATTCCGCGCGCGGTGATTCAAAGCGCCTTGTTTACAGGCTTGTTCTTCGTTCTGTGCGCGTATGTCGAGACGCTAGGGATGCACCAGTTGAGCCAGGATCTTGGCAACTCCACGGCACCGATGAGCGCGCTGGCGAGTCTAGGCGGCGTGGGCCGGCTGGGGTTGTTTATCGATTTTGGGGCACTGGTCAGCATGTTTGCCTGCGTGCTTGCCTGCCTTACTGCTGCTGCGCGGGTGCTGCTGCGCATGGCACAGGATGGACTGGTGCACAGCAGACTAGGGAGAACGCACCATCGAAACGCAACGCCGCATACGGCTGTGTTGCTGATGGGCATCTGTACAGCCCTTCCGGTGGCTGGTTTGGCTGCGCGCGGTGCAAGCGGATCGGACATCTATGGCTGGATGGGATCGCTTGCGGTATACGGATTTATCACCTGCTACGGGTTGGCGGCGGTGGCGCTGCCGGTGTATCTGAAGCGGAACCATAGTCTGACTGCGGGCACGATTTTGCTCTCTGTGGCGGCGACGGTCGCGATGCTTCTGGCCCTGGCAGGAAGTTTGTATCCTGTGCCGGAGAGGCCGTATAGCTGGCTGCCGTATATGTATCTGCTTTACCTGGCGTGCGGGATTGGATGGTTCTATATCAATCGGCAGAAGCGGGCGATGCTGGTGTAGACGAAAGAGGGCCGCAAGCGGGTGGGGAGTTTTGTGGTTCCCAATCATCGCAAAGAGCGCGATGAATGGGGCACATAGAAAACGGAATGATGTCGAGTAGGTAGGCCAACGCAGATTGCCTGCGGGAATGACAAAGAGGAAAGGATAACGCCGCTTGCTTCGCGGTTGCGCTAGAGTTCGCCGATATCTTCGTTCCAGATGGCGGGATTGTCGCGGATGAACGCTTCGATGAGCAGGCGGCAAGGTTCGGAGTCGAGGTCGATAACCTTGATGCCGAGCGAGCGAAGCCAGTCGATGCCGCCCGCAAAGGTGCGGCTCTCGCCGATGATGACGGTACCAATGCCGAACTGACGGATGAGGCCGCTGCAGTACCAGCAGGGGGCGAGCGTGGTGACCATGGTCGTGTCGCGGTAGCTTTGCTGGCGGCCAGCGCGGCGGAAGGCATCTGTCTCGCCATGGATGGATGGGTCGTTCTGCTGGACACGCCGATTGCGGCCGGAGGCGAGCAGATGGCCCGCGCCATCATAGAGCGCCGCGCCGATGGGAACTCCGCCTTCGCTGCGACCTGTGCGGGCCTCGGCCAGGGCGATCTCGAGCATGTTGCGGTGGGCCTGCGCGACTTCGTCGATGCCGGTGCTCATCGTGTGATCTCTCTGCATTGAAAGCTCATGCATATCAGCATAGCGAAGTGCTGCTTGCCTTTGCCGGGGCTAGTTACCTGGCGGAGGTGGAACTTTCTTGCCCGCCCTGCGGGCTTCGGAGAGGCCAATTGCGATTGCCTGCTTTGGGTTGGTCACCTTCTCGCCGCTGCTACTCTTCAGCTTGCCCTGCTTCATGGCCTTCATCTCGCGCTCGACGCTCTCGCTTGCGGCAGGGCTGTACTTGCGGGTGGTCTTCTTTGAGGCAGTCTTACCGAAGGCGGACTTCTTAGCTGCGGGCTTCTTAGCTGGAACCTTTTTTGCAACGGCCTTGCTGGTTGCCATGGTTTTGCCTCCACGCATGTGAGGCGAGTCGAGGAGTTTTTAGTTGTATGGGGAGGGACCGCTACGAAGCTTGCCGCTTGCGAAGTTTGAAGAAGGAGGCGATCGACAGCATGAGCGCGAGGCACCAGAGCGCCGCCCGCAGCAGCCGATGCTTCCAGCTGTCGATGCGCTCGAGAGTTCCATCGTGCCATGCGGCGTGTGCGGCGATCAGGTCTGCGGAGAGCCCCGGGATCATGATGGATTGCATATCGTCCGTGGGCAGCGAGCCGAAGATACGTTCGGGTCCGGGCAGGCGACCGGCGCGGTCTTTTGGGATGGCTTCGATGAGGGTGTTAATCTCGGCGTCGCGTGGGTCATCAAAGAAGCTGGTCTCCGCGGTGTTCGGGAAGAGAGTCGCGGTGCCGGTCATCTTCTTTTCTATGGCGGCGACGCTGTCCTGACAGACTCCGAGCGCGTAGTAGCCGCCGAAAGGCAATGCAGGCCGCGCCAGATGCTGGTGCGCGTAGGCGACCTCGAACAATCCGACGAGGCGCGTGACTTCGATGGCGTCGGCATCACGATACTCGTGTGCGTGGCGGCCGAGCACCCATGCCTGATCGAGCGTATCCATGGTGCGGAACTCGGCCTTGCCATCGACGCCGTAGTACCAACTGATGCTGGCGTTGATGCTGGGGCCGCGCACGGTCCATTCGTACTCGGCGTGGCTGACGGGAACGAGCAGCGGGCGGTGAGTACCGGGAACCAGGATGCCGGAGTTGACCCAGAACGGCATCATGACGTCGCTGCCCTGGTAGTGAAAGTGGCCGAAGTTGGCGAAGTAACGGGCATCTGCGACAACGACGGAATGGCCGGAGGCGATGAGTGCCTGTACGAGCTCCTGCGGCGACCTGGCGGAGCTTCCGGAGATTGTGACCACCACAGGAGCAGATCCTTCAACGCCGTTCATGGCCAGGCGATTCATGACGTCCGCGAGGCGCTGGCTTTCGGCATGAAGCGGGGCGAGTGTTGGGTTCGCATCGTCGCCGCGAACGACGCCATCGCCGAGGTCGCTTACGAGGCCGTCGGATGAGAAGCCCGGGAGCAACGATGGGGAGTCGAGCGAGATCCTCTCCTGTTGCGCGAGGGAGTAAGGGCCTAGGTCAACGAAGGCTTTCAGGTGCGCCTGCGCGTCGTCTGAAGAGATGGGAGTGCCAGGGTGACGCTCGGCGAGGTTGGAGAGGGCGGCGTCTTTCCCGGCGATGTGGCCGACGACACGGACGGTGGGATTGATCTCGCGCATGGACCAGCCAGGGAAGCGATCGAGACCCTGCCAGTCTTTACCGAGGATGAGTTCGCGAAAACGCTGCAGGAGGGCCGGAGTGAGAAGGGCCGGGCCTTTCTTGCCGCCCTTGTCGAGCTCGGCAAGGAGGGCCTCGGTGAAGCCGGGCTTTGCCGAAAGATCGCGCATCATCTGTGCGAGGAGCACGGTCTTCGGCGGCATCGGGGTCTCCGGGACGGGCTTGGGATTGCGACTGCCACGACAGCCGATGACGGCACATAACGTGAAGAGAAGAATGACTCGGCGGCTGGAGCGATGCGGCATGAGTATAGGATGCTCCGTGCCCCATCCATCAGAGGTTTATCGCGATGCGTGGGCGGCCACTGATCCCAATCGAGCGGCCATCGGCGGTATTATCCCCAAAGCTTCCGAAGCTACGCTTCCGGCCATTCCGGGGACGGTGCAGATTGAAGCGGGGTGGCTGGCTGATATCAAAAGCCGCGCTGTGGCTAAGACCCACTCATCGCATGAGACAAAGACGTGATGAATGGGGCACAAAGTACCTGAGGAGTTGTACGGCTTGTTCACAGTGGTCCGAGGGCGTCGAGCTTTTTGGTAACGAGTTCGTTGAGGAGCGCGGGGTTTGCCTGGCCTTTCGAGACGCGCATGACGTTGCCGACGAAGAAGGCGGCGACTGTCTTCTTGCCGCCGCGATACTGGTCGACCTGCTTCGGGTTGGCGGCGATGACTTCGTCGATCATGGTTTCGATGGCATCGGTGTCGGAGATTTGCCTGGGCTTGTCGCGGTCGTAGATTGCGGGAAAGTCCTTGCTCTCGGCGAAGCATGTGTCGAAGAGCTGCTTGAGCATTTTGCTCGAGAGCTCACCTGATTCGGCGAGGTCGGCAGCCAAGACGATGCCGTCGAGGGAGACAGGCGACTGGTCGAGTTCGAGGCCGGAGAGGCGAAGGCGCATGGTGATCTCGCTGGTGAGCAACGAGGCGACGCGGCGAGGGCTCTTCGCGCGCTTCGCGGCGGCTTCGAACTGGTCGGCAAAGGCGATGGTGTTGGTGAAGGTAGCGGCATCCTGGGCGGAGATGTCGTATTCGGCGATCATGCGGGCACGGCGGGCCTCGGGAAGTTCCGGCATGGATTTCAGGATTTCGGCCTGCCACGCTGCGCCGACGACGAGCGGCGGAAGGTCAGGCTCGGGGAAGTAGCGGTAGTCGTGAGCCTGTTCTTTACTGCGCATGGAATAGGTTCGGCCTTCGGCATTGTTCCAGAGGCGGGACTCCTGGATGACGCGGCCGCCATCCTCGATGACACCGATCTGGCGCTCGATCTCGTACTCGACCGCAGACCGGATATAGCGAAAGCTGTTGACGTTTTTTACTTCTGCCTTGGTGCCGTACTCGGCTGCGCCTTTCAGCATGACGCTGACGTTGGCGTCGCAGCGGAGGGAGCCCTCTTCCATGTTGCAGTCGCTGACGCCGGTGTAAAGCAGAATCTCTTTCAGCTTGGTGAGGTATTCGAAGACCTCGTCGGCGGTGCGGAGGTCGGGCTCGCTGACGATCTCGACCAACGGGGTGCCGCAGCGGTTGAGATCGATGTAGGTCTTCGAGATGGAGTCGGCGAAACCATCGTGGATGCTTTTGCCGGCATCTTCTTCCATGTGCAGGCGGGTGACGCCAATGCGTTTGGTCGCGCCGTCTTTTCCGCTGCCGGCGGGAATGTCGATCCAGCCTTTCTCGGCGATGGGCTTGTCGAACTGCGAGATCTGGTATCCCTTGGGCGAATCGGGGTAGAAGTAGTTCTTGCGGGAGAACACGCTGGTCTCGCGGATCTCGCAGTTGATGGCCTTTGCGGCGAGCACGGCGAACTCGACGGCGCGGCGATTGAGTACCGGGAGTGCGCCGGGAAGGCCGAGACACGTAGGGCAGACATGGGTGTTCGGGTCGCCGCCGTACTTGTTCACGCAGCCGCAAAAGGCCTTCGATGCAGTGAGCAGCTGGACGTGAACTTCGAGCCCGATAACAGGCTGGTATTTGGCGAGAATTTCTGGAGAAAGCATGGTTGCGGTCGACATAGCCAGCTTGATTCTAACAACCCGTCCGGTCGGAGATAGCGATTGTGCATCAGAGGGAGGTAACACCATTCAATAAGCAAGGAACGAAATGCCTTTCAAATTTCGACGTAAGCAGGCCGAGCCTGCGCCCGCACAGGACGCACAGAAACATCTTGAGCGGCCGAGTGCTGAAGAGATCTATCAGCAGGTGGCTAACAGCGCGCGGCAGGAGCTGGGGCGATCGAGTATCTCGCTGGCGATTTCAGGATTTGCGGGCGGCACGTTCATGGGGCTATCGGCGCTGGGCACGGCGATTGCGCTGGCGATGCTGACGCCGCCCGGAACACATCCTTCGGGTACGGTCGAGTTCATTGCAAAGATGTTCTACCCGATCGGGTTCATCGTGGTGATCATTGGGCGCTCGCAGCTGTTTACTGAGAACACGCTGTATCCGGTTGCGCTGGTGCTTTCTGAGAAAAAGCATTTTTGGAACACGATGCGGTTATGGGGCTCAGTTCTGCCGTCGAATGTTGTGGGTGCGTTTGCGTTCGCGTGCCTGGTTTCAATGACCCATGCGCTCAAGCCGGAGTTTGTGCAGTCGCTTGCATCGCTGGGGCTGGAGGCGGCGCACAACCCGCCGGCGACCATATTCTGGAGTGGCGTGATGGGTGGATGGATCATCGCGCTGACGGCATGGCTGGTGTCGGGGTCGCACTCGATCACGGGATCGGTCATGATCATCTGGATCCTGACGTTCGTCGTTGGTCTGGGCAGCTTCGCACACTGCATTGCGACCAGCGGCGAGGTACTGGTTGCGGTGCTGATTCACCAGGCGGCGTGGACTGCGTACCCCGCATGGTTTTTCCCGGCTGTTGCGGGAAACATCTGCGGAGGCGTTGGCATGGTGACGCTGCTTGAATATGGGCAGGTGATCTACGGCGGCGATGCAGACGCTGAGGCGATCGCCGCCCCGCAGAAGGAAGAAGCCTAGAGCGCTGCGGCTACTCCGCGCCGTTTGCGGATTTGACTGGTTCGGCTGGCTTTACGTAGGTGTCGAGCCAGCGGTTCATCTCCCAAAGCATGTGCGAGAGCGACTCATGGGCCTCGTAGCCGTGGGCTTCGAGCGGCAGCCATACGAGACGGACCGTTGCGCCCTGACCTTTCAGTGCGGCGTAAAAACGTTCACTCTGGATGGGGAAGGTCCCCTGGTTGTCGTCGGCCTCACCGTGGATCATGAGCAGCGGCGTCTTGATCTTGTCGGCGTAGCTGAACGGGGACATCTTGTAGTAGACCTCGGGAGCCTGCCAGTAGGTGCGCTCTTCGGCCTGGAATCCGTATGGCGTGAGGGTGCGGTTGTAGGCGCCGGAACGGGCGATGCCGGCGCGAAACATGTCGGAGTGGGCGAGCAGGTTGGCGGTCATGAAGGCGCCGTAACTGTGGCCCATGACGGCGACACGTTTGGGATCGACGACGCCAAGCGATGCGCCGTAATCGACAGCCGCCTTGGCACCGGCCACGAGCTGCTCGACGTAGGTGTCATTGGGTTGCGCTGATTCCTCGCCAATGATGGGGATGGCGGCACTTTCGAGCACGGCGTAGCCGGTCGCGGTGAAGAAGACGGGCGAGCCCCAGCCGATGCGGGGAAAGCGGTTGGGAGAGCCGGAGGTCTGGCCGGCGGCAGCGCGGGTCTTGAACTCGGCGGGATAGGCTTCCATCAAGGTGGGGAGCGGACCCTGAGATTTATCGTATCCGGCGGGGAGCCAGAGGGTTGCGGTGAGGTCGACGCCGTCGGCGCGCTTGTACTTGACGAGCTGCTTGGTGGGCAGCTTGATGCCGGCGTAGGGCGAAGCGAAGTGCGTGACCTGGGTGAGGTTGGTTGTCGTCGGGTCGGCCTTCAATTCGGCATTGGCGTCGCTAAGGGGCGCGATGAAGAGATTTGGGGAGTCGGTCTGCGACTCGCGGCGGAGGAGGAGTTTGTCTCCGGCGAGGATGGCGTAGGGCTGGGCGTAGTACGGATCTGCGGACTGCCAAAGCTTCTTGAGCGTGCCGCCGGTGACGGGCATCTCGGCGACGAAGGGCTTGTCGCCGCCGGGTGACGCACCGGGCGCGAAGAAGTAGAAGGCGGTGCGATCGGGCGTGAGCTTAAGTACGGATTGACCCATGGCGTTCGGCTCGGTGACAGGGCGGCCGGGGCTGTTGTAGCGATCCTGCGAGGAGCCTTCGTAGAGCATGGTCGTCTTGCCGGTCGCGGGGTTAAAGGCGAGCAGGGCAATCTTGCGATCGGACCAGCGGGATTCCGTTGCGATGCCGAGGTGTTCGGTGCCCCAATCGATGTTGCGAAGCCGCATGGGTGCCTCGAGCATGGCGGTCGCTGGTGCATCGAAGGGTGCGGGTTGCGCCATCAGGCGGTCGCGGATGTCGACCTGCTTTGCGGGGTCGCCGCCATCATTGGCTTCGACCCAGGTGAGGGTAGCGGGTGTGTCGCTGCGCCAGGAGAAGTTGCGAGGGCCGGCAGGGACGGCGTCGAAGGCGATGGGCAACGAGTCGATGAGCGGGCGATCGAAGATGAGTTGAGCGGTGCCGGTCTTCAGCGTGACGACAGAGGTCTTGAGCGGGAACATGTCCGCCGGAAGCGTGTAGGTGAAGGGGCGATGCAGCTGGGAGATGACAGCGTATCTGCCATCTGGAGAGGGTGTGGCCTCGATGATGATTCCGGTGATTGGCAGCTTGTGGATTGTCCCTGTGAGCGGAAGGACGGCGAGCTGCGAGGTGGCGTAGTGCTCGAAGATGCGCTCATCGCCGGGGGTCTTGAGCAGGTCTTCATAGGTGCGCGCTGGAGTGACCTTGCCGAGGTTCTCTTCGACATTGGGGCCTTCGGGGACCTCAGAGACGACGGGCGCCGCGCCGCGTTCGGGCGGGACGATAAGACAAAGCAGGCCAGAGCTGTCCGGCAGCCAGTCGTAAGGCATGGCGGTGACGCCATTGAGTCGCACAGTGCTCAACTGCCGGGCGTGCGCGGCTGCGACATCGACAATATAAAGGGTAAGGCCGGCGCCGGGGCCGGTGGTCTTCTGAACGAAGGCCACGTGCTTGCCATTCGGCGACCAGGAGACATCGACGATCTTTGGCGCAGCTGGCAGGCCAGTGACTGGCCTTGCAGTACCGCCCGATATGGATTGCAGTGCGAGCGAAGTGGAGTAGAGTTCGCGGCTGGGGCCGTTGGTCGCGGGATTGAAGCGGATGCCGGCGAGGCGATAGCGCGGCTGGGCAACATCGGCGATAGTGGCCAGCGTTTGCGGCTGCTCGATGGTCATCATGGTGCGATCCGGCGAGATGCGCACGGCCGGGGATGCGGGTGCGGTCAAGAGGCTTTCGATGGCGGCCGGAGGAGTTTGGTATTTGACGGCTGTCTGAGCGGCGAGGTCGGTTATGTCCATGAGTACGGCTCCTGAAAAGGCTGCGAGAGCCATCGATGCAGCGAGGTTAGGTCTGTGAAGGCGGGAGGACGCGCTGCGGCGATTAAAGATGCTGAGCATGGACGAACCTCAAATTAGAGAGTGATTTGAGTATCCGCACAAACCCGCCTGAACACAAACGGTATGCGCGGGCGAGGCTTGATAAACTAGAAGCTGGCATGATCCTCCCTTTTGTCCGCGAATTTTTTGCGGACCTCGAACACTCCTCGGCCTTTGAACGTGTCCAGCGCCATTTGAGCGCGGGAACCGGGCGTCGCCGTGTCTCCGGACTTACGGCGACGGCGCGGGCGCTGTATCTGCCGCTGTTTGTGCGGGCGGCAAATGCGCCATGCGTGATTATTGTGGCGGACAACAAAGCGGCGGAGAGCCTGTATGCGGCGGTGCTGAGTGCCTGCGAGTTGAGCGGCGCCCTGCCTGCGGAGGCGGTGCTGCGGCTGCCTGCGCATGATGTGCTGCCGTTCGAAAACCTTTCGCCCCATCCTGAGATCCAGGAGATGCGGGCGGCGACCTTGTGGAAGATTGCAAGTGCATCGAAGGCGCATCCGGCAAGACTGATCATTGCCCCGCTCGAGTCGGCTTGTATGAAGCTGTTCGACCGAGATTTCTACAAGGGGCTGGCGCTCCATCTCAAGCGAGGCGAAGAGTACATCCCGGAGATGCTGGTCGACCACCTGCTTTCGGTTGGATATACGAAGGTGGATGTCGTCGAAATGCCGGGGCAGGTGACGCTGCGAGGCGGCATTCTGGATGTTTATAGCCCGGAGACTGACCGGCCAGTCCGTGTCGATTTCTTTGGCGATGAAGTTGAGTCGCTGCGGAAGTTTGATCCGGAGACGCAGCGATCGTTGACGCAGACAAGCTCGCAGCTTGAGGAAGTGCTGCTGCTGCCGCTGACCGAGACGCCGGTGACGGAGAAACTGCTGACGGCGATCAATGCGCGGCTGACGCGAGCGGGTAGTGCGGGCGCGGCGCTTGAGGGGGGCGAGCAGCCAGCTGAGTTGCTGACTCATGTGGCGGCTGGAGGCACTGGGCCGAGCCCACTCATCGCGAAGGACAGGAACGCGATGAATGGGGCACATAGTGTGGCTGCATCTTCAACAGCGGGGGCGACGATCTTTCCGGGATGGGAGTTCTTCGCTCCTGTTGCCGGTGCGACCCATACGCTGCTCGAGCTGCTTGCCGCTGGCGGAGCGGCTCCGCGCGTGTTTATCGAAGAGCCCTCGATGGTGAAAAACCAGGGCGAGCGATGGTGGAACAAGATCGAGCAGCGGCATGAGCGCTCGGGCATCGGAAACCTGGTGCGGCCCGAAGATATTTACCTTTCACCATGGGAGCTCGATGATCGGATGCGGGCGTTCAGTGGGTGTGAGCTTGATCAGTTGGGGCTGGTTGATGTGCTCGATGGTGACCGGTCGGACCTGTCAGAGGTGGACTTCAGCACGCGGCCTACGCAGCGCTTTCACGGCAGCATTCCAGCGTTGATCGATGCACTGAATTCGCTGATGAAACAGGACGCGCGCATCCTGCTGACGGCCCACAATCAAGGCGAAGTCGAACGGCTTGCCGGGCTACTGCAGGAATACAAAGTGCCGTATCGGCTAGGCTCGCGCAACGATGCACCGGGGTCATCGTCTTCCGGCTCAACGACGGTGTATTCGGAGTCGAGCTATCTTGCAGGCGAGCTGAAGACGCCAGTGATTGTGAAGACGAGCGTGGCTGCGGGCGTGCAGGTGCTTGATCTGGATAAAGCGTTGGCGCGGCAGCTTGTGATCTTCGGTGCGCAGGACCTGGTCGACGATGCGGATGTCTCTGCAAGACCGGTGAAACGATCCAAGTCCAAGACATCGGCATTCATCTCGGACTTCCGCGACCTGACCGTTGGCGACTACGTGGTGCATGTTGAACATGGCATCGCGCAGTACTGCGGCCTGCGCGTCATCGAGGAGCCGGATGCTCCGCCGCTGGAGCTGATGATTCTGGAGTTTGCGGATGAGGCGAAGTTGTATGTTCCGCTGACGCGGCTTGACCTGATTCAGAAGTACCGCTCGACCGACACGGGTCCCGCACCACAATTGAACAAGCTGGGCACGCAGGCGTGGCAGAAGACAAAGGCGCGGGTGAAGAAGGCGATGGCCGATATGACGGCCGAGCTGCTGATCCTTTACGCGCAGCGTAAGGCGGCGCAGGGTACGCCGTTCTCGCCCGACACAAACATGCAGCACGAGTTTGAAGATGCGTTCGACTTCAATGCGACGGACGACCAACTGTCGGCGATTGCGGACATCAAGGCGGACATGGAATCGACACAGCCGATGGACAGGCTGCTGTGCGGCGACGTTGGCTATGGCAAGACGGAAGTGGCGATGCGCGCCGCCTTCAAGGCAGTGCAGGATTCGAAGCAGGTTGCCGTGCTGACACCGACCACGGTGTTGAGCTTCCAGCACTACGAATCGTTCAAGCGGCGGTTTGCGAATTTTCCAGTGAACATTGAGATGATTTCGCGTTTCAGGTCTGCGAAAGAGCAGAAGGTCATCCTGGAGAAAGCGGCTGAGGGAAAGATCGACATCCTGATCGGGACGCATCGCATTCTTTCGAAGGACCTGAAGTTCCAGGACCTGGGGCTGCTGGTTGTCGATGAGGAACAGCGCTTCGGCGTGAAGCACAAGGAGCGGCTGAAGCAGATGCGGGCGTCGATCGATGTGCTTGCGATGTCTGCGACGCCGATCCCGCGCACGCTGCACATGTCGCTGATTGGGCTGCGCGATATGAGCGTGATCGAGACGCCGCCGAAGGACCGCATGGCGATCCAGACGATCGTTGCGAAGTTCGACGAGAAGCTGGTGCGGACGGCTATTGAGATGGAGCTTGAGCGCGGCGGCCAGACGTATTTTGTGCACAACCGTGTCGAGACAATCTATGAGCTTGCGGCGAAGATTCGCGAGCTGGTGCCGTCGGCACGGGTGGTGATTGGGCATGGGCAGCTGCCGGAGGCGGAGCTTGAGCGCGTGATGCTGGCGTTCATGAACCATGAATACGATGTGCTGGTGGCGACGAGCATCATCGAGAATGGGCTGGATATTCCGCTGGCGAATACGATCATCATCAACCGTGCGGACCGGCATGGATTGAGTGAGTTGTATCAATTGCGTGGGCGCGTCGGCCGATCAAATCGCCGGGCTTACAGCTACTTGTTGATTCCACCGGAGAAGGAACTGACGGAGATTTCGCGACGACGGCTGGCGGCGTTGAAGGAGTTTTCTGACCTTGGGGCCGGGTTCAAGATTGCGGCGCTTGATCTTGAGCTGCGCGGCGCGGGCAACATGCTTGGCGGCGAGCAGTCGGGGCACATCGAGGCGATCGGCTTTGAGATGTATACGACGATGCTTGAAGAAGCCGTGCGCAAGATGAAGGGCGAGGAAGACAAGCCGGCACATGCGGGGACGGTTATCAATTTGGGTATCTCGGTGCGCATTGATAAGGACTATATCCCTGAAGAGAACCAGCGACTGCGGATGTACAAACGCATTGCCGGAGCAGAGGACTTCGCGGCGCTTGCGGATGTGCGTGCCGAGTTGCAGGACCGTTATGGGACGCCGCCCGATGCGGTGCTGAACCTGCTTGCGGCGGGCGAGATTCGCTTGCATTGCGAGCAGCTTGGCATTGCACAGCTTGACCGCAAACGCACACAGATCGAGACCGGGCCACCGAAGATCCAGGGGACGGGCCGGAACCAGATCAAGGTGGTGCAGAAAGCGTTTGTGGAGATGCTGAACATCAAGTTTGCGGAAAAGCTTTCGGGAGGTGCTCCGGCGACGGCGCCTGGCGTGGCACCGGCGCGCGAGCGGATGGTTGAGCCGGGAGTGTTAATGCGCCTGATCAGCCGCAATGCAAAGAAAGGCGCGCAATTCACACCGCAGGGGGTGCTGCGTTGGCCGCTGAGTTCTGCGAAGGCGGAGGATGTGCTGGCAGAGACGCGAGCGCTGCTGGATTCGCTGGACACTTCGCGAGATGCGGCTTAGAACCCTTTGATGTGAGCCGAGCGCCGCTCCCGGCCCCGCCTCAAATCCATTCCATCGCTTAGACTGCGGATGAGGTGCCGATACCATGCTGCGTTCTTTTTCTCTGCTCTTAGGAGCATGCTTGATGATGTCCCACGTATCGGTTGCGCAGCGCGTCGCCGCAGATGGTGCGCCGCAGACCTTCAATTTCTTAGCGGACCAGTACTTCAGCGAAGTGTACTTCCACTACGCGCCGACTGCAGGAACTTCAGCGGGGCTGCATCAATATGACACGCAGCTTGAGGATTACTCTGCAGCCAGTGTGCAGCGGCAGGTTGCGGCCCTGAAGAGTTCCGAAGCAAAGATCGCTGCTATTGATCCGGCGGCGCTCGATGCCTCGGTTGCGGGTGATCGCGAGATGCTGCTGAACAGTATCCGGTCTACGCTGTTGACGCTGGAGGTAATTCGGCCCTGGGAGAAGAATCCCGATACTTATTCCTCCAGCATTACGAATTCAGTCTTCGTCATCATGAGTCGAAACTACGCCCCACCCAACACCCGGCTGAAGGCGGTGGTAGCGCGTGAGTTGATGATGCCGCAGGTCCTGGCGGAAGCTCGGAAGAACCTGAAGAATCCGCCGAAGATTTATACCGAGATTGCGCTTGAGCAGATTGGCGGCATCGTGTCGTTCTTTCAGAACGATGTGCCTGCGGCATTTGTCGATGCGCGCGACCCCGCAACTAGGGCGGCGTTTGCTACATCGAACACCGCGGTGATCGCGGCGCTGAACAGCTACAGCGCATGGATGAAGGCCGACCTTCTGCCGCGGTCAGACGGCGACTACAAGCTGGGTGCGGAGACGTTTGCAAAGAAGGTGAGCTACGACGAGATGGTCGATCTACCGCTCGATCGTCTGCTCGAGGTGGCGTACAGCGATCTCCACCGCAATCAGGCGGAGTTTGCGCGAGTGGCGAAGGAGATTGATCCGACCAAGACGCCGCAGGAGGTGCTGGGGGAGTTGACAACGATCCACCCGGCGCCCGATCAACTGCTGGCTGCGTTCCAGAACACCTTTGATTCTCTGACGACCTTCATCAAGACGAACCACATCATCACGCTGCCGAGCGACGTGTTGCCGACGTTGGAAGAGACGCCGCCGTTCATGCGGGCGACGACGTTTGCATCGATGGATTCGCCGGGGGCCTTCGAGACGCACTCGACCAAGGCGTACTTCAACGTGACGCTGCCGGAGAAGGACTGGACACCAGCGCATGTTGCGGAGCATATGGCAGCGTTCAATACGGGCACAATCACCAGCATCAGCGTGCACGAAGCGTTTCCCGGCCACTATGTTCAGTTCCTGTGGCAGGACAAGTTCCCGTCCAAAGTGCGCAAATTGCTCGGCTCGGCTTCAAACGTCGAGGGCTGGGCGCACTATTGCGAGCAGATGATGCTCGATGCCGGCTATGCGGCCGCGCCTGTGGATGCAACTCCAGCACAGCTGCGTGAGGCAAAGTTGATTCGGCTGGGCCAGCTGCAGGATGCACTGCTGCGGGATGGAAGGTTTGTGGTTTCGATCAAGCTGCACACCGGTCAGGGGGAACCGGGCAACAAACCCTGGACAATGGACCAGGCAGTCGACTTCTTTGTGACGGAAGGGTATCAATCCCGTTCGGTTGGGCTTGTTGAGACGAAGCGCGGCACGTCCGATGCAACGTATTTGTACTACACGCTGGGTAAGCTGGAGATCATGAAGCTGCGTGAGGATCTGAAGCAGAAACAGGGTGCAGCCTTCAACCTGCAGCAGTTTCACGACAACTTTATGCTGCAGGGGACCGCGCCGATCAGGATCATCCGCAAGGCCATGCTGCATAACGACTCGCCCGTACTGTGACGTACAAACTGCTGTCATCTTTTTACTTGCACTCTTTGAAACGGAGGATGGGCCATGGCGACCGCAACCCAAATCCCCGTCGAAGACTCTGTAACATTCCCTGCCAGCTGTTCGCAGGCGTCCCCCAAAGGTTTCATGGGGCAGGCAGGGTGGGTTTGCTAGCATGACCTAGGTAATAACTGATCGCTAAAGGATGCCGTTCCCGATGACCATGAAGATTCGTAAAGCTGTTTTTCCTGCCGCCGGTATGGGCACACGCTTCCTGCCCGCAACCAAGGCCACGCCGAAGGAGATGCTGTGCCTTGTAGATAAACCGCTGATCCAGTACGGCGTAGAAGAGGCCGTGGCCGCAGGATGTACGGAGATCATCATCATCACGGGCCGCGGAAAGACGACGATGGAAGACCACTTCGACAAGTCGTCGGAGCTTGAGGCATCGCTTGCGGCAAAAAATAAAACGGCGCTGCTTGAGATTGCGCGCTCGGTGTCGAAGCTGGCGAAGATCACCTACACACGCCAGCCGGAGGCGCTGGGGCTGGGGCATGCCGTGTTGATGGCGAAGGAGCTGGTCGGCAATGAGCCTTTTTGCGTACTGCTGCCAGACGACATTGTTGACGCAAAAACGCCATGCATGAAGCAGATGGTCGAAGCCTTTAACGAGGTGCAGTCTTCAATCTTGGGATCTGAAGTTGTGGAGGGAGCGGCGATCTCGGCATATGGCTGCCTGGATTGCACACCCCTGGCCTCGAATCCGCGGCTGCTTGAAGTGAGAGACATGGTGGAGAAGCCGAAGCCGGAAGAAGCGCCTTCGCAGAACGCCATCATTGGGCGCTACATTCTGACGCCGAGGATCTTCGAGATGATCGAAGGTATCAAGCCCGGAGCGGGCGGAGAGTTGCAGTTGACCGATGCGATCAAGGCCCTGCTGCACTATGAGAAGGTCTATGGATACAGCTACGAAGGCAAGCGTCACGATGCCGGGGACAAGCTTGGCTTTCTGAAGGCGACGGTTGAATTCGGGTTGAAGCATCCGCAGCTCGGCGCCGGATTTCACGAGTGGCTCAAGAGTTTTCCGCTGTAAGCGAGCGCTTTGACAATGAACGGCCTCCGCGTAGAGGCCGTTTTGCTCTTGGTGGCGGAATCGTAAGCAACGGGTCCTTCATCCAATGGAGGACATGGCGAAAACAACTCCAAACCTCCTCGATCCGCTGCAACTCGGCGAACTGCTGCTTCCGAACCGCGTCATCATGGCGCCGCTTACCCGCCTCCGAGGTACGGTCGATTACATTCCGACACCGATCCAGGCTGAGTACTATGCGCAGCGCGCCTCCGCAGGATTGATTCTTTCTGAAGGCACTCCAGTTGACCCGATGGGCGTTGGCTACGCGCAGGTCCCCGGCATCTGGTCCAAGGAGCAGACTGAAGCGTGGAAGCCGATTACGAAGGCGGTTCATGATGCGGGAGGGCTCATCTTCGCGCAGATCTGGCATGTTGGCCGCCTCTCCGATCCCAGCTTCCTGAATGGCCAGCTTCCAATTGCGCCATCGGCCATTGCGTCTGCAGGGCACGTTTCGCTGATCCGGCCAGAGAAGAATTATGTGGCGCCGCGTGCGCTTGGGCTTGACGAGATTCCCGGCATCATTGAAGCGTTTCGGCGAGGCGCGCAGAATGCACAGGCTGCCGGATTCGATGGCGTCGAGATCCACGGGGCAAATGGCTACCTGCTGGACCAATTTCTGCAGGACGGCAGCAACCATCGTGATGACGAGTATGGCGGGCCGATAGAAAACCGGGCGCGACTGCACCTGGAGGTGACCGATGCCGTGATCTCAGTCTGGGGAGCAGGGCGCGTAGGCATGCACCTTGCACCACGAAGCGGAGCGCAGGGTGTCTCCGACTCGAACCTGCCGGCAACATTCGGCTACCTCGCTACTGAGCTAGGAAAGCGCAAGATTGCGTTCATCGCTGCGCGTGAGCATGTCGCGGCAGACTCGATCGGGCCTGACCTGAAGAAGGATTTCGGCGGCGTGTATATCGCGAACGAGGGGCTGGATCAGAAGAGTGGGCAAGCG
Source organism: Acidobacteriaceae bacterium (assembly GCA_903642265.1). Taxonomy (GTDB): domain Bacteria; phylum Acidobacteriota; class Terriglobia; order Terriglobales; family Acidobacteriaceae; genus Edaphobacter. Next base: position 22,370 of record CAHJWN010000030.1, read on the forward strand.
CTGCTGGACGAAAACAAGGCAGATGCGGTGGCCTACGGCAAGCTGTTCATCGCGAACCCGGATCTGCCAATTCGGTTTGCCAAGGGAGCTCCGCTGAATGAGCCTGATCCCAAGACGTTTTACGCACATGGGCGAGAAGGCTATGTTGATTACCCGGCGCTTGAGGAAATGGCCGTCGGAGCTTAGAAGATTGCGCGAACGCAAAGGGCTGTGGAGAAATCTCCGCAGCCCTCTCTGTGTTTGCGTACACGAATGACTAACGGCCTTCGCGAAGACGTGCGGCCAGGCGCTCTGGAAGACCTGCCATGAGGATGCGGCCCTGGGATGCAATCAAGTCATACGGAACGCGATGGTAGATCATCTGGGCTGTATTGGAGTCGTACATGGCGAAAGCGGCGCGCCAATCGTAGTCCCGAGGCTGGCCCACTGAGCCGGGATTGATGAGGTGGCGTGAACCCGGCTCCATGTTGATCGTCCAACTCTCGGCTTCGTTCCGAGAGTCATAGGCTGGCCTGATCTCACGCCACTCGCTACCGCTGAGAGCGAACCCGCCCTGGACGTGCGTGTGGCCAAAGAAGGTGAGGTCTGTGGTCATCTGCTGCAGCGGTGCCCAGGCATCACGCATGCTCAGGATGTATTGATCTTCATTGAGCGGCGAACCATGCACGCAGGTCACGTTGAGATGATCTGCCAGAACGCGATTGGGTGCGATCGGGCCTTGTTCCAGCGCTTTCAGCCATTCAAGATTCTGGGGTGTCAGTTCCTGCTGCGTCCACAGTGCAGCGGCGCGGGCCACAGGGTTGAAGCCCAGTGCCGAGGCGACTCCGCAGCAGACGCGGTCATGATTGCCACGCACGACCAGGTGCGAGAGCGGGCGAATGACCTCGATGACCTGGTTTGGACTGCCTCCATATCCGACAACGTCGCCGAGGTTCCAAAGCTGATCGTAAGCGCCAGCGGCGGCAAGCACCGCAGCAAGGGCTTCGAGATTTGCGTGGATGTCGGAGAGGATGAGTGCGCGCATAAATGCCGTCGTACCGGAGAAGGCACGAATCTTCAGCTTATAGGTAATTCGATTCGAGTGAAAGCAGCGGCTGGCAAAGGGCCGCAACCGTGAATGCGAGTTTGGGAACCCCGCACGGAAGTTGGACGTAGTTACGACAAGCTGGCGGCAAGTGGAACCGTTCGATCCGTTGCCATGGTTGGGGCTGCGGAGAGCAGTCTGCGGGTGTACGGATGCTGCGGGTCACGGAAGAGGTCGCTGACTGTGGCCTGCTCGACGATGCTGCCATGCTGCATGACGGCGACCCTGTCGGCGATCTGGCTCACGACCGCGAGATCGTGCGAGATGAACAGCATTGAAAGCTGATGTTGGTGGCGGAGCGCACGCAGGAGATCGAGAATCTGGGCCTGCACGGTCACGTCGAGTGCCGTTGTCGGCTCATCCGCGATGAGCAACCGTGGGCGGTTGACGATTGCCATGGCGATGAGAATGCGCTGGCGCTGCCCACCGGAAAACTGGTGGGGGTAGTCCTTGATGCGTCGCCCAACATCGGGCAGGCCTACTTGCCGCATCGCTTCGATCACCTTCACCTTGATCGCCGCGCGGGAGATGCCGCGGTCATGGGCGCGAACGGCCTCCGCGATCTGTGCGCCAACTGGCATTACGGGATTGAGCGCCGTCATGGGCTCCTGGAAGATCATGGCTATCTCGCGGCCACGATGGCGGCGCATCGCAGCTTCAGAGAGTGCCAGCAAATTGGTTTCACCGAAGCGGATCTGGCCGGTCAGGCTTGCCGAGGGCGGCAGAAGACGCAGAATGGCAAGCGAAGTAGCAGACTTTCCCGAACCCGATCCACCCACCAGGCCGAGCGTCTCGCCTTCCGCGATGGTGAACGATATATGCGAGACGGCTTTGTGGGACCCAAAGGAGAGGGAAAGGTCTTCGACGGCAAGAATCGGAGTGGCCACTGGGCTGAATGGTAGCAAAGTGCGGCGAGTGCCATGTCAGCGGTCAATTGCGTCTAATCTCTCAAGAGGTTTATGCGGCGGATTCTTTTACATGCAACGATGGCGACCACGGGGTTCGGCCTTGTCGGGTCAATGGCAGGCTTCGGCCAGACGCACAAGGTCGCAAAGCCGGAGGAGGTCGTGCGCGCAGTAGGCGTCTATGAGTGGCTGGGCGACGAATCGAAGCCAACGGCGAGCCGTTTGATCCCCGTGACGCTGTTCGTCGACGGAGAACTGCAGGACGCCGGCGTATACCTTGCGCGTCCCGTTCCGCTCGCGATCGATACCGGAACAGTCTACGAAGTCGATAAGGCGGGAGTATCCGAGGGAACACTCGACGTGAAGTATGCGAGCCATTTGCAGGCGCCTAACGCTGCGACGTACTACGACGATGGATGGTTCGGATACGGCACGTTCTCACCTCCGCCGAAGCCCAAGAAGATGGTCGCGTTGAAAGAATCGAAGGCTCCCGCACAGATCGTAAGCAGCGACGCTAACCCGGACTCCGACAGGCCGACGTTTGTGCGGCGGCATGATCCGTCCACGGCTTCATCTGCCGACGCGAAGCCGGCTCCAGCAACAACTGACTCCACCAGCCCGGCACCGCCAGAGGACCCGAACAGGCCGCATATGTCTAAGCGATCTGAGACTCCTTCAGGCAGCGCAACGGCGGGTACCGATACACCGTCGGCGACAGCCCAAACTTCGGGTACAAGTGCGGGTACAAGTGCGGACACAGATGCGGAGAAGGGTACGGCCGCCACAAAACCCGGCCCGGCACCGGCGAACGATCCCGACCGGCCAACGTTGAAGAAGCGCACGCCGGAAGAAGCAAAGAAGGCGAGAAAGGAATCGGAGCAGTCGGGGGCGTCGGGTCTCGCGACTTCTTTGAATGACGATCCCAACCGGCCGACACTGCACCGCGGCAAGGGTGTTCAGCCGCTGACAGAGGACGATCTGCCCAAGTTGAAGGGCGTTCCCATAAATCTGCATCAAGCGGTCGCGGTTTCAGATGCAGCGACGCGTCCGGCGCATGATTTCTCGCGGCCGTGGGCGGACGACGCTGAGCGTACAAGCATTTTGGCGAAGATGCAGATCCTTGCCCGTGCGCAGATTGCGGCGTACAAAACGACGGCTCCTGCGGCTGTTGCGCCAAAGCCAGCTACGCCGGTCCGGCGAACTCCAAACAGCAACCTTCATCACAGTAAGGCCGCGGGCAGTCCTGCTGCCGAGCCGCTTGAAGAGGAGCAGCTAAAGGGGTACACGCTGAGCTACGGTGGTGCTGCGACCTACGTCTACACGGCCCATACGGCGGGCGAGGGCGCGGCGTTACGCTATGTCACGGTCGTCGCGCAGATCGATGCTTATGGCGAGCTGAAGCCAGCCATCCAGAGCGTGACTGATGCAACGCATCTTGATCGTACGCCCTGGATGCGGCTGGTCGATGTGGTTGATGCCGATGCATCGAACCGGGCGAGCCTGCTGTTCGAGATGCGCGGGCAGTCGGCGCGGCAGTTCGCGCTCTATCGCGTGATTGCAGCGCGACCCGAGCAGACATTCTTGACCGGAACGACACAGTAACGAACTAAACGGTGGCTCCCTGTTCTTCGAGTGTGAGCGAAAGTTCTTCCCACTCTGCGAGCAGCTTTGTGCGTTGGTTGCGGAGGGTATCGAGTTCGATGGCATCTCGCTGGGCCTCTTCTGCCGAGGTGAAGACACCCAGCTTCTCTTCTGCCGTGGTGATGGCAGATTCGAGTTGCGGGATCTCCTGTTCGGCATAGGCGAGGCGGTCTTCCAACTGCTTCAGCTTGATGGGGTTCAGGCGCTTTACGGGCGCGAAGACTGCGACTGGAGCGGGTGCGGGTGTCGTGACGACTGGCGCAGGTCGCTGAATTTCGCTTGTCAGCGAGACGGTCACTTTCTCGGGGCCACCCTGTTTGCGCCACAGATAGTCTTCGTAATTACCGGGATAGATGTGGACGCGGCGATCTTCTACTTCGAAGACACGGGTTGCAAGGCCATCGATGAAGTAGCGATCGTGCGAGACGAAGAGGACGGTGCCGGTGAAGTTGCGAATAGCGTCAAGCAGCACATCCTTGGCGCGCAGGTCGAGGTGGTTAGTCGGCTCGTCGAGCAGCAGCATATTGGCGGGCGAGACCAGCATCTTGGCCATGGCGTAGCGGTTGCGTTCACCGCCCGAGAGAACACCGAGAGGCTTGAAGACATCGTCGCCTGAGAACATGAAGCAGCCGAGCAAGCTGCGAAGTTCCGTCTGCGCCACCTTGGGCGCAATGCCGCTAATGTCGTCAAGCATCTTGGCTGCGGGATCGAGTACTTTGTACTGGTCCTGCGCAAAGTAGTCTGCGAGGACATTGTGGCCGAGCTTGATCTCGCCAGAGGTGGGTGGTTCAAGCTGCGACAGCATACGGATCAGCGTCGATTTACCCGCGCCATTCGCGCCAACGAGGGCGATGCGATCGCCGCGATCAATCGAGAAGCTGACGTCTTCGAGGATTGTTTTTTCGCCGCCGTCGGGCCGCGGGTAGACCTTCGTAAGGTTGTTCACCTCGATGACGGTGCGGCCTGAGGCTGGCGGCTGCGGGATGGTGAAGTGGATTGTGGCTTCCTCGTCGGGGATCTCAATGCGCTCGATCTTCTCGAGTTCCTTGATGCGCGACTGCACCTGCTTGGCCTTGGTGGCCTGTGCGCGGAAGCGGTTGATAAAGGCTTCGAGCGCCTCGATGCGGTCGCGCTGGTTCTTGTATGCAGAGAGCAGCTGCGTCTTGCGTTCTTCCTTTTGCGTGACGTACTTTTCGTAGTTGCCGTGGTAGGTCTGCATGCGCTTGTTCCAGAGCTCGACGGTTTTATTCACGGTCACATCAAGAAAATAGCGGTCGTGCGAGATAAGAATGAAGGCGTTGGGATAGCCGTGCAGATAGTCTTCAAGCCAGTTGCGCGACTCGATATCGAGATGGTTCGTCGGCTCGTCGAGGAGCAATAAAGAGGGCTTCTGCAGCAGCAGCTTTGCGAGCGCGATGCGCATCTGCCAACCGCCGGAGAACTCTTCCGTCTTGCGCTCCCAGTCTTCTTTCGAGAAGCCAAGGCCGCCGAGCACAGCGCCGACCTGAGAATCGAGCGTATAGATATCGTGGACGTGGAGCTGATCGGCGATGTCGGAGTAGCGCTCTGCCGCGGCGGCATATTCCTTTGACTTGGGATCTTTCTCGGAGAGAACCTTGGTGAGTTCGAAGGACTCTTCTTCGAGCACATAAAGGTGATCGAAGACGGAGAGGCACTCGGCGAAGACGGTTTTGCCGCGCAGGGCGAGACCATCCTGCGGCAGGTAGCCAAGCGTCATCCCTTTTACGCGCGTGAGTGTACCGTAGTCGAGCGTCTCGACCCCGGCGATGATCTTGAGCAGGGTCGATTTACCCGTGCCATTGCCGCCGACGAGGCCGGTGCGCTCGTCCGGCGTGATGAGCCAGTTGGCGTCTTCGAAGAGGAGTTTCTGGCCGAATCGCTTTCCTGCCTGGGAGAGTTGTAGCATTTCTTCTATTTTCGCATTGGATCGTGTGATGCAATCTAAAGTGTAGGGGTCAGTGGGAACGCAAGGATCGGAACTTGGACGAAAAGGCAAAGGCAAGCGGGAAGAAAATGTCGCTGACATGGAAGATCATCTTTGGCGTTGGTATCGCTGCGATCGTGGTGACAGTGGTACTTATCGTCGTCGGCATTGCCAAGTACAGATACCTGCGTGCGCATGCCGACACGATGCTGCGGGACCGCTTAGTTGCTTCGCTTTCCGCACGTTTCAATAGCCCGGTCACGCTCGATTCGCTCCATCTGGATATGAGCAATGGCGTGCATGTGACGGGCGCGGGATTGAAGATCCTTTACCTTGCCGGGCCGACCAAGCCGGATAAAGATCCCAGCAGCGCTGAACCCATGGTGAGTGTGAACAGCTTTGAGTTCCAGACCAACTGGAATGCCCTGCTTGAACCCACTACACGGATCGAGACTGTCTTTGTGAAGGGGCTGCAGCTTCACATACCGCCGCATGGACCGCAGCACCTTCCCCGCGTCCCTGATGCGCCGAAGAAGACGAGCCAGCCGCGCATCAGCCTTGCGGTAGACAAGATTATCTGCACGGATTCCACGCTCACCATCGAGACCACGAAGCCAGGCAAACTGCCGCTTGTCTTCAATATTGGCAACATCACGCTTACGGATGTGGGCGGGGACAAGCCCTTTGTTTACGATGCGACGATCAGGAATCCACGGCCGGTGGGCGATGTACACGCTGTCGGACATTTCGGGCCATGGCAACCGGATGACCCGCGGGAGACGCCGATCGACGGCGACTACACCTTCCGAGGCGCCGATCTTAGATCGTTCAAAGGCATTCGCGGAATTCTCTCATCCAATGGGAAATTCTACGGAAAGCTGAGCCACATCAACGTCGATGGCGAGACCGACACGCCGGACTTCCGGCTCGACATCAGCGACCATCCAGCACCGCTCCATACGGACTTCAAGGCCATCGTAAATGGCACGACAGGCGATACAACGTTGACCGAGGTGGTTGCGAGACTGCAGAAGACGATCATTCGTGCCTCGGGATCGGTAATGCGCGTTGGTGATGAGACAACAGGCGTGACGGGCCACGATACGGAGCTGACGGTTGCGATCGATGAGGGACGCATCGAAGACCTACTAACGCTGGCGACGAAGACGAATCCGCCAATCCTCACCGGCTTTGTATCGGTACGTCAGAAGCTGAGCATCCCGCCGGGAAAGGAAACGGTTGCGAAGCGGATGAAGCTGGATGGAAGCTTTACGGTAAAGCAGGCGACATTCGGCAATCCTGCGATGCAGCAGAAGGTCGACGAGATGAGCATGCGAGCACAGGGGCAACCGAAGTCAGCCAACGCCCAGAATGCCACGCTTGTACTTTCTATGATGACGGGGCAGTTTGTTCAGGGTGGCGGGGTGATGGACTTCTCCGACCTTGAATATGCGATGCCGGGTGCTGTGATCAAGATGAAAGGTCAATACAAGCTGGAAGGCAACAGTTTCGACTTCAAGGGTGTGGTGCGGACGGATGCAACGGCTTCACAAATGGTGACGGGCTGGAAGAGCTTTCTGCTGAAAGCGGTCGACCCATTGTTAAAGAAGAATGGTGCCGGGCTTGAGGTGCCGATCACGGTGAGTGGCACGAAGGCTGATCCCAAGTTCGGTGTGGATATGGACAAGATGTTCAAGTGATGTGCGGACCAGGGATGAAGTAGGGCGAGTAAGGCAGCTTCAGGCGACGTTTCCCAGGCCGTTCGAACAAGGCAGAGACTAGCACCACCGCGAAACCGCCAAGCTAAGCGCGAGGGAACTAGAAACGTGCCAGTTGCGTACTTTGACTTGTGAAAGTTCTGGGCCATGCCATTCTAGTTTTGCTCGTGTTTGCAGGTACGGTGGCCTCATCCGCACAGAGCAGCAAGCCGACCGTTGTAACTGCCGAGCCACCCAAGGCACAGCCGCCAAGCGACTACAAAGTCCCGCAGATTACAGAAGGATTGAAGCTATCCGACTTCGATGGAATGGCTCCAAAGCCGGGACTGAAGGGACAGCTGCTGGAGATCTCCGGCTTCATCCAGACTGCTCCAACCGACGGCCAGCCGGCCACCGAAAAGACCGAGGTATGGCTTGGCCATACAAAAGCAGTTCTGTACATGGTTTTCATCTGCTACGACCATCGGCCGGGAGCGATCCGAGGCCATCTTGCGCGGCGCGAAAACATCACCACTGACGATACGGTGTCGGTGCTGCTCGATCCGTTTCAGGACCGGCGCAAGGGTGTTCTATTCACGGTGAACTCCGCCGGGGTGCAAGCGGATGCCGCCTGGACGGAGAACAACAACCCCGACTACAGCTATGACCAGGTGTGGGATTCAGAGGGCCGTACTACGAAGAACGGCTGGATGGCGCTGATCGCAATTCCCTTCCGCAGTTTGAGGTTCCGCGCGGTCGGGTCAGACTGGGGTGTGGTCTTTTCTCGCAACTTTCCACGCAACAGTGAGACAGACTACTGGCCGCGCATCTCGGCAAGCGTCTCGGGTACGTTGAGCCAGGAAGGAACGCTGCGAGGGATTGAAGGCGTGACCGGATCCCGCAATTTTCAACTCAATCCATATGTGTTGGGGCAGAACGTGCACACACTGCTCAACATTGACCCGATGGATCCGTACTTCACCTCGCGGCGATTCGAAGGTACGGCTGGAGGCGAGGCGAAAGCAATCCTGAAAGACAGCATCGTCATCGACGGGACGATCAACCCGGACTTCAGCACGGTCGAATCCGACCAGCCTCAGTTCACAGTCAACCAGCGGTACCCTGTGTACTTTCCTGAGCTGCGGCCGTTCTTTCTCGAGAACGCCAACTACTTCGCGACGCCATTGACGCTGCTTTATACGCGGAACATTGTGCATCCGGAGTATGGCGCCCGGGTTACGGGAAAGATCGGCCACTACAATCTGGGCCTGCTTACGATTGACGACCGTGAGCCGGGAGATGCTGTGGGCGCCGCCGACCCAGTCTATAAAAAGCGCGCGCTCTTTGCCGTGGGCCGGGTCTCGCGTGACCTGGGCAAAGGATCAAGCGTTGGGGCGATCTATACCGACGAAGAGTTTGCCGGGGGCTGGAATCGCATCGGCGGCTTCGACTTTACGGCGCGGCTTACGGACAAGTGGACAGCGTTCGGACAGTTCGTCGAGAGTTCTACCAAGGGCAATGCGGACAGCGGACCGCTTCCGACCTATTCGGCCGGGCCAGGCAGCTACTTTGAAGTTCAGCGTAACAGCCACAGCTTCAATCTAGACAGCACCTACACGGACTACAGCACCGGGTTCATCAGCCAGCCGGGGTTCATCCAGACCGCTGATATCCGCACCAGTCACACCCACTCCACCTACCAGTGGTACCCAAAGCACAGCGTCATTCAGAGCTTCGGGTTAGAGGGCAATGAGAATCTTGCCTTCGATCACCAGGGCAACCGGGTCTATCGCTACCTTCAGTTCGATCCCTTCATCCTGCTGCCGCGCAACCTTGTTCTTGCACCGATCCTGGTTGCGAACTCCGACACGCTGGGGCCACAGGATGGGACGCTGCTGACCCGCAATCGCAACTTCGCAGAAAATGGCGCTGGACTGGTCCTGCGCGGTGCGCCCCTGACGCAGCTGAACCTGAATCTGCAGGCGTTCCGGGACGGGACCGTGAACTACTATCCCGTGGCTGGCAAAGTGCCTTCGCTGATGGACGAGCAGACGGTGCAGGCGCTGGTGACGGTGCAACCATTACGGCAGTTAACGATGGACAACACCTACCTGCTCGATCGCAACCATGCGGTTGCCGATCATGCTTTGGTCTTCGAAAACCAGGTGATTCGGACCAAGATTAACTACCAGTTCACACGGGCGTTTTCCGCGCGCGTGATCGTCGAGTACGACTCGGTGCTGGCGAACCCGCTTGAGACATCGCTGGTGCGCACCAAGCAGGTCGGCACACAAGCGCTGCTGACATGGCTGCCGCACCCCGGCACGGCGGTCTATGTCGGTTACAACAACGACCTGCAGAATCTTGACCGCAGCCTGTGCAACCGCGAGACGGATGGAGGATGTGACCCGGGCAACACAGCGGTGCCCAGGTCGTCGAGCTACCTGAACGATGGCCGGCAGTTCTTTGTAAAGGCTTCTTACCTTTTCCGCTTCTAGCAGGAAACGGGCGAGTGCTGCGGGGAGAGACTTTGGCTTGCCTGTCTGCTACTGTCAGAAGCAGGAGTTCGATGCCGGTACAGCCACAACTCTTTCCTGAGCAGGAGCCTCAAGCCATGCCTGCTTCGCCGCCGAAACAGGCGGAAGGCGTAGACGGCGCTCCAGTGTGGCTGCAGCGGCTTAGCCTGCTTGTACTGGTCCTGTTCTGCGTTTGGCTAGGCGTGCTGGTGATGGTGCTGCCATGGTGGACGAGGATCTGGGACCAGAACCTCTTCATCCAGGCGCGACCGGGACTGGCTTCATTGCTGCATAACGGTGCGGTCCGCGGCATGATCTCCGGATTAGGGGCATTAGACATCTGGATTGGTGTGTCCGAAGCCGTGCACTACAAGGAGACACGCGGGTGAATGATGTCGCGACCTAAGCCTGAGCCTCTTGACGCTGCACCGCTTGCCTACGAGAACAGCGGGTTCATCAACTCGCCGGATGGGCGCATCTTCCGCATGATGGCTGAATACTCAGAGCCGATGGCGCGCTTTCGCAGGCAGCGCATAGAGGACACGGTCGTGTTTTTCGGTTCGGCACGATTCCGCGCGCTCGATGAGGCAAGCAAAGCCCTGGAGCTGCTGGAGAATACCGGATCGACCGCACTTGCCCCGCCAGCTGAACAGCCTGCGAGCGCAGATGAAGTGGAGAGCGGCGAGACCAGCGATATGAAGCTGCGGCTGGCCGCCTCGGCTGTCGAAATGGCCCGCTACTACGAAGATGCACGCAAGCTGGCGGGAATGCTGACGAGCTGGGCCAAGACTTTGCCGGGGCGGAGGCATCGGTTTGTCGTGACCAGCGGGGGCGGCCCAGGCATCATGGAGGCGGCAAACCGCGGGGCCTACGAGGCGGGCGGCAAGAGCATCGGTTTGAACATCAAGCTGCCGTTCGAGCAGTACCCGAACCCGTACATTACGCCGGAGCTGAACTTTGAATTTCACTACTTCTTCATGCGGAAGTACTGGTTTGCCTACCTGGCCAAGGCGCTGATTGTCTTTCCTGGCGGCTTTGGAACTTTAGACGAGATGTTCGAACTGCTGACACTTTCGCAGACCCACAAGCTGGCGAAGAAGATGACCATCCTGATCTACGGACCGGACTACTGGAAGAACGTCATCAATCTAAACCTGCTGGCGGAGAAGGGCGCGATTGCAATGAAGGACCGCGATCTGTTCAAGTATGTGGACACGCCCGAGGAGGCGTTTGCCTTTCTGAAAGCAGAGTTGATGGAGCATCATCTCGAGACAGAATCGAGCGGCGGTGTGCCAGAAGCGGAAGAGGCTTCGGCGCAGGAGCTACTGGGGCCGGACATCGCAAAGACGCGGTAAGGTCTCCGCGCGGCAAGTACTCGCCTTGGTTCGATGTACCGAATATTGAAGCACCATTCTCGATGCAGTCACGGTCACGTCACATGCAGTAGCAATACTGAGCGCGTACTTCTCAGTTCTGGGAGGCAGCGCATGAGTGACACCAGCATCTCGTACCTGTGGCGGGAACCAAAAGCTGCCGAAGGCTTCAAGACGGGCGTCTCGCTGCACAGCCACACCAACCAATCCAAAGAGACGCTAGACTTTATTGCCGAGATGAGCCAGGATTTTCGTGTTTTGCAGCCGATCATGCGCTGGGCAGAGGGGCGCTCCGCTGCGAAGACAGGGATTCGGCCACAGTACGCGAAGAGCTACTGGACTCCGCCGCTGACTCCCGCACTGGCGTTTGATCTTGAAGAGAAGCAGATTGAAAACGTGCTGCAACTACCCGGGATGGTTTCACTCTCGGACCATGACGATATCCATGCTCCCATGCTTTTGCGGGCGTTGCCTTCGGCGCGGCATATCCCGGTCTCGCTGGAGTGGACGGTGCCATTTGGGGCGACAGCCTTTCATCTTGGGGTACACAACCTGCCGAGCGCATTCGGCCTGGCCTGGCAGCAGCGCCTGGAGCAGTTCACGGCGCTTCCCGTTCTTACACGCGATGCAAGGCTGCTGACGGAGATTCTTGCTGAGCTGGATGAGATTCCAGGAGTGCTGCTGATCTTCAATCATCCTCTATGGGACCTCTACCGCGTTGGCGCAGACAGACATGGGGTTGCGGTGAACGAGTTCCTGGCTGTGAACGGCCAGTACATGCATGCGATGGAACTGAACGGGCTGCGGACCTGGAAGGAGAATACTGAAGTCACAGTGCTGGCAGGCAAGTGGAACCAGGTTGTGATCAGTGGCGGCGATCGGCACGGCATCGAGCCGAACGCGAATGTAAACCTCACCCATGCAACTACGTTTACGGAGTTCGTCTATGAGGTCCGGCGGGAGCGGAGGAGCCATGTGCTGTTCATGCCGCAGTATCGCGAGCCGTGGAAGCACAGGATCCTGCGGGGAACGCTCGATGTAATTCGCGACTACCCGCATTTTCCCGAGGGATCGCGGATGTGGGACGAGCGGGTGTATCACCCGGACTCGACCGGCGTCATTCAGCCGCTTTCGACCCTCTGGAAGAACAAGAAGGTACCGGCGGTGGTAAGGACGGCGATGATGATCGTGCGCTTGATGGAGTCACGGACGGTTTCGCGTGGATTGAAGTACGCGTGGAGCGATGCGGTCGAGATGCGGGCGGCGTTGGCGCAAATGGACGCCTAACTTCACGATGAGTCGCGTGAGGGCGAGGTAGTCTTAGGCGATGCGTGTGCCCCGGGTCGCCTATTTTCCAGATTCGTTCCACGAAGTGAACGGCGTCGCGCATACCAGCCGAAACTTCGAAGCGTATGCGGTGCGGCATGGGCTTCCTTTCCTGTGCGTGCGGGCCGGCGATCGGGCGGAGCTGGTCGTGGAGTCAGGCGAGGTGCGGTCGCTGGAGCTGAAGCGAAGCAGGACGTCGATCCGGTTGGAAAAGGACCTTGAGTTCGACACGATCTTCTGGAGGCATCATGACGCAATCGAGTGGGAGCTGAAGCGCTTCAAGCCGGACGTGATCCACATCACGGGGCCGAGCGAGCTGGGTGTCTTTGGCGCAACGTTTGCGTGGAAGATGGGGATCCCGCTGGCTGCGTCGTGGCACACGAATGTTCATGAATACCTGGCGAAACGGATGCGGAGACTGACTGGCCTGCTGCCGGCGAAGCATGTGTTGGCGGCGGAGCATGGGATTGAGGTGGCTACGCTTGATCTCGCCACCAGGATGTACAAGCTGGCCAAGGTGGTCTTTGCTCCGAACCTGGAGCTGTGCGCGATGCTCGAACAGGAGACAGGCAAGCATTGCCACCTGATGCGGCGCGGAGTCGATACGGAGCTGTTTACACCGGCGCGGCGCAGGCGAGCGGCGGATGATGGCGTTATAACGCTGGGGTATGTAGGACGGCTTTCGGTCGAAAAGAACATCGCCCTGCTGATGGTCGTCGCGAGAGAGCTGCGGGCGATGAAGATTGCTGTTCGCTTCCTGATCGTAGGGCAGGGCGGCGACGAGGCGCTGCTTCGGGAGCAGTTGCCGGAGGCAGTGTTTGCCGGCGTGCTGCGCGGTGAGGCGCTCGCTGCGGCGTACGCGGATATGGATGTGTTTCTCTTTCCTTCGCATACAGATACGTTTGGCAACGTGGTGCTGGAGGCGCTGGCGAGCGGCGTTCCGGCAGTGGTGACTCCGGATGGTGGGCCGAAATTTATTGTGCGCAATGGGGAGACTGGTTTCGTTGTTGAAGATAACGCGTTTGCCAATTCGGTTGCAGCGCTGTCGAGAGATCGGGAGCAGCTGGAGCGGATGCGGGTAGCGGCCCGGGAGTATGCCCTGGGGTGCAGCTGGGATGCGGTCTTCGGACGAGTGTACGAGGCCTATGGAACGGTGCTGGATCAGTAACGAAGTGCACCGATATAGACGCCATACGGCGGAAGCGTAAGCGGGTCGATCCCGTTGCCGCCCATGCCGTTATCCGAGCGGAGCAGGGTGCGCAGAAAGTTGCCGCGGAGCTTGAGTCGGATCATGTCAGGGCGGAGCGAGAGGGTCACGGGCTTGTCCGAAAGATTGCACGCGACGACGACTGGCGGGTTGGTCAGCGAGGGGGAGGCAGTTTTACGGACCCAGATGAGGGCGTTCTGGGCATCGTGCTCGAGGGTGATCTCTTCGCCGTCGTGAAGGGCGGTGGGGCCGTGGTGGAGCAGGCTTAGCTGGCGGTAGAAGTTCAGGAGCGAGCCCGGAATTGCGTCCTGGCCGGCGACCGTTGCGGGGTCGGGCGGCACGGGTTTTCTCGGTGCAGTGGTAGCAGGACGAGCCAATGGAACGTATTGCGTGTAGTGGTCAGGTGCGGAGACGGGCGCTGCGGGACTGGGAGGGGCGGGATGTACCGGTGCAGCCTCTTCCGCAGGGGCAGGAGCGGGTTGGCCCCATGGCATGAGAGCGGGCTTTGCAGACGCTTCGGATCCGGCAGATCGGACTGGAGGTGTAACGCGGCCGAGTTCCTGGCCGGCGGTGATGAGCGATGCTGAGCGATTGAGGAGGGTGGCGGCGAGAACGGCCCTTGACGTTTCGGGACTAGAACCGCTGATAGCGAGAATCGGTAGTGCGGCGCGAGCGAGGGTCTGGGAGTGGTCGAGAGCTTCGCGGAGACTGGCAGAAGTTGCAGGCTGGAGAGTGCTGCGGTTGAGCACGAGCTCGTTCGAGGATCTGGACGGTGAGGAGTCTGTGGTGGCATCGGTGATGAGGATGCGCTGACCAACATAGCCGGGGAGAAGCTTGCGAATCGCCTGAAGGGCAGTGGTGTTGGCCGCGGCGTTGCCGGGGATGTAGAAGCCGGCGATGCCACGCGTGAGCCAGAAGCGAGCAAGTGCGGGGTCAGCGCTGGGGAGTTCGATGAGGATGCGAATCTTGAGGCGGCTGGCCTGGAGGGTGAGGTCATCGAGGTCGTCGAGGGTGCCGAGGGTGGGGTCGATCGGCGTGGGCTGGCTGGGCGTACTGAGGACCGATAGAGGTTCAAGGAGGATTGCGTCTGCGCCCAGGGACTGGATGTAGTCAAGGTGCTGGATGACGCCCTTGAGGTCGCCGGTGCCGTCGCCGTTCGAATCCTGAAAGGTGTGAACGTCTACCTGGTAGAAGATGGCGTGCTTGAACCAGCTTTGCGCGGTGAGCCCAGAGCCGGCCCAACCTGGGCGGGCGAGGGTTTGCGGGCGGCACGGGAGTGCGCAAAGGATGAAGGCGAGGGCGGTTAGGGCTCGTTTGAAGGTTTTGATGTTTGCGCTCCCCGGAGTCATGGTTGTTGGATGAGAGATCAGATACGGTGACCCTCCCGTACCTGATCTAAGCTACCGCTTTGTCTGACAAAACGGCAGATGGTGAACGGGCAAGTAAGTGGATTTGCTACGTAGACGAGGTTTTGGGGTTTTCGGCGGGAGTGGGAATGCACATGTTGTTTTGCGTTGGTGCGGTAAGTGGGAGTGCGGTTCATGCACACCCTAGGCGCGAGAACGCTGCGCCGGAGATGGGTCACCCGGATGAGTGATGAAGGAGAGATTGTTAGCGGGCGTTGCTTGCTCGGGATGGCACTTCCGGGGATGAGAATGCGGTGAGCAATTTACACTGTGGCCATGCGCATACTGTCTGTTGTCTCCACGCTCGCTTTCGCGAGTGTTCTTTCTGTTGCTTCGGCTGAGAAGCCGGTCAAAGCTGCCAATGATTGGCCAAAGATCCAACTGCCGAGCTGGTCGCAGCAGATTGCGATTCGCGAGGGGTGGCTGGTCGAGCGGCACGCAATGATTCTGGAGATGATGCGGCGGCACAACATCGATATGTGGATCGTGGTGAACGAGGAATTTCATGACGATCCGCTGACGCAATATATCGCCCCTCCCAGGCCGTATACGGGGAATCGCGACATCTTCGTGTTCCTGGATACGAAGACAGGCGACACCGCGACGTCGCTGCGCAAGATTGCGGTGACCGGCTATGGCGAGGAGAATGTGCAGCGGTTCTTTGAGGCGGAGGATGATCCGAAGCCTGCGGACAAGGTGCTGCCTGCGTTGTATGAGCAGTACCATCCGCAGCATATCGGGTTATCGATCGGCGCTCGGCGCGGGGTGCAACGGTCGTTGACGCACGACAGTTATTTGTTCCTGGCAAAGACGCTGGGGGCGGATGCGGAGACGCATTTTGTTCCGGCGGCGGACCTGATTGAGGAGTATCTGGATACGCGGATCCCGGAGGAGTTCAAGACGTATACGACGCTGGTTGAGTTGACGGACCAGCTGACCAAGCGGGCGTTCTCGAACGAGGTGATTACGCCGGGCAAAACGACAATTGGGGATGTGCGGCGATGGCTATACGACCAGATGGGTTACTACGACGTGACGACGTGGTTTCAGCCTGATCTGCGGCTACAGCGCAGGGGGCGCGCGCCGAAGATTTCACGAGGATTTCTGGGAGTTGAGCCGGAGGCGACAGTCATTCTGCCGGGCGACGTGCTGCATCTGGACTTTGGCATTACGTGCATGGGATTGAATACGGACTGGCAGAAGGAGGCGTACGTGCTGCTGCCGGGGGAGAAGGATGTTCCGGCGGGGTTGAAGCATGCAATGGCGAATACGAATACGCTGCAGGAGTCGCTGATGACGCGGTCTCGACCGGGACGGCTGGCGGGGGATGTCTATAACGACATCATGGCGGACATGAAAGCGGACAACATCGAGGCGAAGGTGTATTCGCATCCGATTGGCGACCAGGGGCATGGGCTGGGTGCGGGCCTGGATTATCGGGCGGCGCAGGCTACAGCAGCTGACGGCAAGCACATGCGGAAGGGGTCCTACATCTCTATTGAGTTGAACTCGGCGACACCGGTGGCGGAGTGGGATGGGCAGAAGGTGTTCATCATGGAAGAGGACGACGCTTATCTGACCGATGAAGGCTTTAAGACGTTTCTGCCGAGGCAGACGAGTTTTTATCTGATCAGGCCGTAGACGTTTGTGATCAGGCTTTGACAAAGTGCAAAAGCAGATCTCTTTGGGAATGGAAAGATAAAATGGAACAAGCAACGGCAGACGCGGATTCCCCCTCGGGAATGACGAACAGAAGGAATTGACACTCTCAAGTAAATGAGTGGGCGCGTGTTGAGAGGAATGAAGTAGTCGGAGTAGCATCGTCGTGCAAAGCAGGATGGCTGCTGGAGGATGTCTACGATGTCGTTTCGCTCGTTTACTCGCCGGGATGTTTTGAAGAGTGGGGCTGCGGCCTCGGTTGGACTGGCACTGGGTAGACGGGCTTCGGCAGAAGCGCTGGGGAATGCTCCGGGCAAAACAGAAGGACCGTTGAAGCAGCTTGAGTATGGGCAGGTGACGCTGCTTGCCGGGCCGATGCGGCAACAGTTCGACCAGACACATGCGCGGTTTATGGGGCTCGACAACGACATGCTGCTGAAGCCGTTCCGGCAGGGTGTGGGGATGGCGGCGCCAGGCGATGATATGGGCGGTTGGTATTCCAACTCGCGGTTCTGGGTGACGAATGGCGGGTCGGATGGGTTTGTTCCGGGACACAGCTTCGGGCAGTATCTTTCAGGACTTTCTCGGGCTTTCGCCATAACCGGTGATGCAGCGACGAAGGTGAAGGTAGAGCAGCTCGTTACCGGGCTGCAGCCGACTCTGCTGAGCAAGTTTTATGACGGGTACCATCTGCCGGGGTATACGTTCGACAAGATCTGCTGCGGTTTGAGCGATGCGTATGCGCTGGGCGGCGTAAAGAGCGCGGGGCCAGCATTGAACGAGGCGCTGGCGGCGGCATTGCCGCATCTGCCGGAGAAGGCGCTCTCCCGGCCGGAGCAGCGGGCGAGGCCGCACAAGATCGACGCCGATACGTGGGACGAAACGTACACGCTGCCGGAGAACTTGTTCCTGGCGTATCAGCGGACGGGGAAGCCGGAGTTTCGCGATGCGGCGCAGCGGTTTCTTGAGGATGACCTGCTGTTCAATCCGCTGGCTGAAGATATCGACGTGCTGCCGGGAGAACATGCCTACAGCCATGTGAATGCGTTGTGCTCGGCAATGCAGGCTTATCTTTCGTCGGGGAGCGAGAAGCATTTGCGGGCGGCGACAAACGGCTTTCGCATCGTTCAGGATCAGAGCTTTGCGACGGGTGGATGGGGCCCAGGGGAGACGCTGCTGAGGCCGCATACGGACGACCTCGCGCGGAGTATTTTCTCTGAGAAGAATAGCTTTGAGACGCCGTGCGGGGCGTATGCGCACTTCAAGATAACGCGGTACCTGCTACGGGTGACGGGCGACAGCCGCTATGGCGACAGCATGGAGCGGGTGCTCTACAACACGGTGCTGGGAGTGAAGCCGATCCTCGAGGATGGGTCGAGCTTTTACTACTCGGACTACACGACGAGTGGACGGAAGACGTATCACCACGACAAGTGGCCGTGCTGCTCTGGAACACTGCCGCAACTGACGGCGGACTACGGGATCAGCTCGTACTTCCAGAGTGCAGATGGGCTGCATGTGAACCTGTTTGTTCCCTCGCGGGTGACCTGGAAGCAGGCGGGCACGCAGATGACACTGGTGCAGGAGACGCAGTATCCGCTCCGGCCAACGACGAAGATGACGATGAAGATCGCGGCGGAGCGAGAGTTTTCGCTGAGTCTGCGAATTCCGGCATGGGCCGGACCAGGTACGCGGGTATTGGTGAATGGCAAAGCGGTGGGTGGCGAGCTGAAGCCCGGGACGTTCCACGCGGTGAAGCGCGGGTGGCGCGATGGCGATGTGGTGGAGATGGAGTTCGACATGCCACTGCGGCTGGAGACGCTAAGTATGAATGTGAGCCAGCCTTCGCCGACCGAGCCGGGGACCTTCCTCACGAGCCAGACGACGACGCAGCTGGGAGCTCTGATGAGCGGGCCGGTGGTGTTTATGGCGACAGGGGCGTGGCCGATCGAGATGCGGTCGCAAGATCTGTTAGGTGCGAAGAAGGTGGCGGGTGGGGATGCTTATTCGGTGGCTACGGAAAGGTCGCCGGTGACGTTTAGGGGCTTTATGGGGATTGGGGATGAGTTATATCGGACGTATCAGCCTTTGAAGGCGGAGGAGTGATGGTGCACGCTGATCCGGCTTAATTTTGGGTCTGCAAGCTCGAATACTTTTCTTCGCTGACAAAGTAAGCCTCAAAGACAAGCCCATCTAAAGCCTTTTTAAGGCTTGATCTAAGCAAAGGCCATTGCCACGCTTGTTTATGGAAGTCCGTCTGCTGTACGAGGAGCATGAAGCCTGTTGCGACTTCGTAGCAGGAGCGGTGAACGAATCTGAGCCATGTCTCCCCCACTCTTCTTTCGTCTGAGTCGGCATTGAGCCAGTACATCTCGTAAGTTCCGTCTGAGAGACGGAACTGAAACTGACCTCCGAGACAAGCAAAGCCGAGACTCTTTGCTTCCTCTAAGGCTTTGGGAAACGCAGCTATCGTCCACCCGAGTTCGTTACCTTGAAGGGTGGCACCGTCTGTGAGACTCGGCGGCAAAGTTGATTCCATGAATTCCTTCCGGTGATTGCAAGCGTACCTCAGCGGCGAAGGCCGCAGGTCAATAGCTGCGTTGTGGCACGGCTGAAGTCGAGCCTTTAAACATGACGAAATTAGTGGGTGAAAGGTTCCGGGGGAGTGCTGATGTTGAGTCGCGCGGGATCCTTCGCTACGCTCAGAATGACGGCAAGAACAAATGCTCAGGGTTGCGGCTTTGCAGAGATGGTGGCGATCGGGGCTTGGTAGCATCGGGGAGTGCTTGAACTTTCTACGCCAGTGAAATTTGTGAGACGGGTGGGGGAGCGGGTCGCCGTCGAGCTGGCCAAGCGGGGCGTCGATACGGTCGAAGACCTGCTGTATCACCTGCCCTTTCGTTATGAAGACCGGTTGAATCCAGTGCCGATCTCCGCGTTGAAGGCCGGGGAGATGGCGTCGATCATCGGCGAGGTGCGTGGGGCGGCCCTGCTGCATACAAAGCGCATGCCGCTGTTTGAGATGACCGTCGGGCAGGGGCTCGATACCGTGAAGTGCATGTGGTTCCGCGGGACTTATCTGAAGGATAAGTTCCGGACGGGGCAGATGGTCGCGCTCTATGGGAAGCTTGAGCCCTCAAGGTCGAGCGCTGGCCGATTCAAGATGATTCAGCCGCAGTTTGAGATTCTGCCTGACGGAAGCTCAAAGACAGGCGCAGCAGGGGAAGATGCCGAGTTGGCGATGCTCGAAGTAGGAAGGGTTGTGCCGGTGTATGAGACGCTGGGGGCGTCGACAGCGTGGGGGGCGAAGCTGGGTTCGAAGTGGCTGCGACGGGTCCTGTGGACGGTGTTTGAGGAGTTGGAGCAGGGCAGCGAAAAACAGCCAGGGAGCGGGGGGCAGCTAGAGAGCGAAAAGCAGCTAGAGAGCGGGGCGGAGCAGGAGACGTTGCCGGGGGAGATGCGGCAGCGATTGCAGTTGCCGGCGCGGCTGGCGGCATTGAAAGCGGTGCATTTTCCCGAGGCGGGAACGCCGATGGTGGAGTTGATAGCGGCGACAACTGCGGGGCATCGGCGGCTGATCTTTGAAGAGCTGTTCTATCTGGAACTGGGGCTGGAGCTGAAACGGCGGCGGATGCGGGAGCGAGCTGGGACGGCGTTTGTGACGAGCGATGGTGTGCGGAAGGCGATCAAACAGGTGCTCCCCTTCCACCCCACGGTGGCGCAGAAGCGGGTGCTGGGCGAGATCGTGACGGACATGAAGAAGGCGCAGCCGATGCGGAGGCTGCTTCAGGGCGATGTGGGGTCGGGCAAGACGATTGTGGCAATGCAGGCGGCGCTCGTTGCGATCGAGAATGGCTACCAGGCGGCGCTGATGGCACCCACCGAGATCCTCGCAGTCCAGCATTATCTTTCAGCGAGGAAGCTGCTGGCGGATGCGGTGTCGCCGAAGACTGGCATGCGATACAAGGTGACTTTGTTGACCGGGTCGCTGGATGAGGCTACCAAGCGCATGGCTAGAGCCACAATCTATCGCGGCGAGACGCATCTTGCGATTGGCACGCATGCGTTGATTGAAGACAAGGTCGACTTTGCGAATCTTGGGCTGGTGATTGTCGACGAGCAACACCGGTTTGGGGTGCAGCAGCGGTTCCGCTTGATGAAGAAGGATGACGCGCTGGATCCGGATGTGCTGGTGATGACGGCGACGCCGATTCCAAGGACGCTGGCGTTGACGCTGTATGGAGACCTCGACGTGAGTGTGATTGATGAACTGCCGCCGGGACGGACGCCGATTGTGACGCGGAGGACGACGGAGGAGCGGGCGGAGGATGTTTGGGGATTTGTGAAGAAGCAGGTTGCGATGGGGCGCCAGGCTTACATCGTCTATCCCGTAATTGAAGGGGCAAAGGATGATCAGCCGGAGCTGGATTTTGCGAAGGACGATGAAGAGGCGGGAGATAAAGACCAGGGAGCAGGGACCAGGAAGGCAAAGGCGGGAAGGGACGCGTCGGCGAGGGTAGGAGACGCGGGTCGTTCGACTGCGCTGCGCTTCGCCCAGGATGGCGCTTCTTCCGTAAAGAAACAAGCAAGAACTAAGACGGCTGTGAAGGCAAAAGGCGGCAAGGTTGATGCGGTGCCAAAAGCAAAGTTGAGAGCGGCGACGGAGATGTACGATGCTCTGCGCAATGGGGCTTTGAAGGAGTTGCGGATTGGTTTGCTGCATGGGCGGATGAACTCCGATGACAAGGAGGTGGCGATGGCGCGGTTCAAGCGCGGAGACATCGATGTGCTGATCGCGACGACGGTGATCGAGGTGGGTGTGGATGTGCCGAATGCGACGGTGATGGTGATCGAGCATGCGGAGCGGTTTGGGCTGGCGCAGATGCATCAGCTGCGTGGGCGGGTGGGGCGTGGGGCGGCGAAAAGTTACTGCATCCTGATGACGGGCAGCAAGGTGA
>CAHJWN010000031.1 GCA_903642265.1 Acidobacteriaceae bacterium
GACTACCAGCTTATCAAGCGACATCTTGGAATCGAGAATCGCTTGAAGCAGCTCGGCAGTGCCCTGAGTATTGACGCTCATATAGCGTGCAATCTCGTACATCGACTGGCCGACGCCCACGGTCGCAGCGAAATGGAAGACGACATCGATCCCATTGAGAGCTCCGCGCAAAAGATTGGGATCGCGCACGTCGCCGGTGATTAGTTCGACTTGATCTGAGAGATAGTCGGGGCGGCCAAGTGGATGCACTTGCGGAGTCAGGTCATCCAGGACACGCACATGATGACCAGCGCTTAGAAGACCGTCTGCCAGGTGGGATCCGACGAATCCAGCTCCCCCAGTGATCAGTATTTCTTTTTTCATTCGAAGCAGCCTTCCCATTCATGTATGTAGATCGAAGCGTTAGTAAGCAGAGGTTACCGCGACGCGCACAGGAGCATAGCGACTTACTGCCCAGGCGGCAAACTCCGCGAACTGGCTGTTTTCCTTTGGTGGGCTGGTGTGATGATTCTCCAAGCCCAGGTGTTCCGGAGTGAAACAGATGGTCAGTGACACATCAAAGGGCTCCAGTGCCTCCATCATTCGGTCAAACCACGCAGTGGCGTTGGGGCGAAAGGAGTCAGCCCAACTTAATCCAGTGCGCAGATACCTAACGCCGTTTGCTTTCATCCATTGAACGGCGTCGTCAAGCCTTGGATCCTCGAAGTGAAACCACTGGCAAAACCCGACCGACCCATCGCGTGGAAAGGTAGATGCTGCCATTTTTGGCGTGCCATCTGCGTTCAGAATCCCGAGATAGTAATGCCGATAGTATGAAGATCCTTCTGCTTCTTTGTGTCGCGTTTCCGCAGGCCATGAGGCTGGGAGATCAAAGAGGCTGTACCAGTGAATGCGGTCTGTTTTTGCACGCAACAACTCGCATGTGCGCCCCAATCCAAATGCCTGCACCTCTTCGGCACCAAAGGATGACACGCCAACTTCCAACACCCACACAGGTCTCCCGGAGACTATTGTCGCCTCGTCGATCCTGGACGGCCAATCGTTAATCTGCCAGTGATTCCAGTCGAGGGGAAATCCGTGTACGCCAACGACATCTACATACTCCATGACACCTTTGTCAGCCATCAGACGTAAGAAGTCACAGTCACAAGACGAGACACCGCCGAGGACGATTGTCATCTCAGGATTGCAGTCTCGGATCGCGGTAGATGCTTCCTTAATCATTGCCGCAAACCTGTCCCAGCCCGGGTCCAGATGAAAGTTCCAGTGTGAGAGGTTATTGGGCTCGTTCCACAAAACGATAGCTTCAACCAAGTGTTTCCTGCCTGACAGAGTGAAGTAGTTTATTAAATAACTAAAGCGGATATTGTGCTCTGAAGGTACTTGGAAGCCTTTGGTTGTATGTACACCTTCTTTGTTGCCTGCCTGACCCTTATGTAAGCTGAAAGACAGATACACGTCGCGGTCTCATTGCCCACGTTGATCTACATAGAAGTACTTAGGTTCAGGGATGTTCTTATCTAGTGGGAAAAGCAGTCTGCTGAGGTTTAGCGTGTGGCGATTGATGCTGGATGAGTTACCCAACATCTACGCTGGTTAGGCTTGGTAAGGCACGACTCGGCGAGAGCGCCTTTCAATCTTGAATTTACTTGTGGGTTATGTGTGATGGAAGGCGTATGACCCATCCCAACAAAGCCGGGATGGGTCAAGACGAACTACGCAATACCCATGCCGCCAGTCACGCCGTAGATCTCTCCTGTGATGTAGCTAGCTTCCTGCGACGCTAGAAGTACATAGACGGGTGCAAGCTCCACGGGTTGACCGGGACGTTTAAAGGGCGTGGTGCTTCCAAGTTTCTCCAGTTTCTTCTTGTCGCCGTCGGCTTCCTGCAGCGGAGTCCACACTGGCCCGGGCGCGACTGCGTTGATGCGCACACCGTGCTTCTCCATGAGAGGCTCACTCAATCCCTTGGTGAAGTTTGCGATCGCCGCCTTGGTGATGGCGTAGTCGAAGACGTTGGGGGAGGGGTCGAATCCCTGGACGCTCGTGGTGTTGATGATCGAGGCGCCAGGCTTGAGGTGAGGTAGAGCCGCCTTGGTGATCCAGAAGATGGAATAGATATTCGTCTTCATAAGGGTGTCGAAGCGCTCGGTCGAAGTTTCAAGAAGGCCTTCCGTCTTCCCCATTCGCCCAGCGTTGTTGACGAGAATGTCCAACCCGCCAAGCTGTTCAAAAGCGTCCGCAACGAGGCGGTGACAGAAGCCTTCGTGAGAGACGTCGCCGGGCAACAGTACTGCTTTGCGTCCTGCTTCGCGAATGTACTTCGCTACTTCTTCAGCATCTTCCTGTTCCTCAGGCAGGTAACCGATGGCGACGTCTGCTCCTTCGCGTGCAAAAGCGATTGCTGCTGCGCGGCCAATTCCGGAGTCTGCACCGGTAATAAGAGCCTTGCGGCCTGCGAGGCGTCCGGAACCTTTATATGAGAACTCACCGCAGTCAGGTTTCTCGCTCATTGCGGCCTGTGTTGCCGGTGCATGTTGTATCTCGAAGCTGGAGGGCGGACCCGGATATTGCGAACGCGGGTCTTGCGGTGTGATGAGATCGGTCGGCATGTGACTCCTTTGTATGGTGACGCGTCGTCGCGTGGCCGTTCTGTTTGCCAGCGGCTTACAGTAACGCCCGCTAAGAACAGGACGTGAGACGCTGAAGGCTCCGAGCACGTTGCGCGCATTCTGGGGACGACGGCAGGCCAAATAGCCCCATCACAAATTCGCGCAGACAGTTCAAGATCGGTCTAGCGTCTTGAACGCATCGCAATGCGACGCATGGCCGCCCACACTTCTTATGTCGATGGAAGATGATTGCTGCGGGATTGATTTGGTGGTGGTGGCCAGAGACGGGATCGAACCGCCGACGCCGGCCTTTTCAGGGCCGCGCTCTACCACTGAGCTATCTGGCCTTGGCAATAACTAACCGCACAGCGGGGCCGCCAAGGTCGCCCGCGCACGTTCCGTCTGCGCACCAACTTGTCTTTATGGGAGACAACGGGTAGCTGGTCTCCGCAACTTCCGGCGACCCAAACGTCTATGCCAGTATAGCAACCGAACGCGAACGCGCCAACTCGCGTGGTCTCAGAGCCTGAAGACCGGAAGTCTCCTTGTACCTGCCGAGTGATTTGAGCACGCAGGTTATTCTGATAAGCATCCGCAGATGCACGCAGCCCACCGCTAACATGCAGCAAAACCGCAACGAGTGTTCCGAAAGACCGCCGCGGGTGTTCTAAACATCCGCAACTAGTGTTTGGAAGCAGCGCTAGCATCTTCGCAGGACCGCAAGCAGCTTTGCGATTTCGCAACTCAGAGGATACGTCCATGTCGCGCAGCTCACGTATCGCCAAGTGTCTCGGCTTGCTTGCCGTGCTGATTCTGATAAACCAAAGCGCAACTGGCTTCGGCGAGCAGGCGGCACCGACCTCTCAGGAACAAAAGGCAAATCGGGCTTTTGAGTCAGCACGCAAGAGCCCCCTGGAGCTCCATGCCTTTCTCGAGAAGATGCCGAAGGGGGCGGACCTGCATATGCATCTTTCCGGCGCCATTTACGCGGAGACCTTTATCAGAGACGCGGCAGCGGACCTGCTTTGCGTGAATACCACCCAGATCAGATTCGAAAAGAACATTGGCATGTCGAAGAGCCTGCCTCCACAGGCGGTGTGTGCCGATGGAGCGGTGCCCGCAGCATCGGCGTTCAAAGATCAGAAACTTTACGATGCGCTGGTCGACGCCTTCTCCATGCGGAGCTTCGTACCTGTGACTGGCAGGGATGGCCACGATCAGTTCTTCAGTACGTTTGAACGATTTGCCGGGGTTGAGCGGGTTCATCGGGGCGAATGGCTGGACGAGGTTGCCACCCGGGCCGCCGCCCAGAACGAACAGTACCTGGAAATCATGGAAACACCGGTATTTTCTGCGGCAGCAAAGCTTGGCTATCAGCTTGGATGGCCTGCAACGCCGGCTTCGGTGCGAGTCACGGCGGTGGATGACCTGACCGGCACAACACCGGTGGAGTTAGGCAAACTTCGCGATCAACTGCTTGCAGGAGGTCTTCGCGACGAGATTGCAGCCGCCCGTCGTGAGTACGCGGCAGCGCTGGCAGACCGCAACCAGATTGAACACTGCGGGCAAGCCGATGCGACACCCGCCTGCACAGTGCAGATCCGCTTTCTTTACCAGGTGCTTCGCGCCTTTCCGCCACAACAGGTGTTCGCACAGACGCTGCTCGGCTTTGAGGTTGCGGCGATCGATCCAACGGTCGTAGGCATAAATTTCGTGCAGCCGGAAGACGACTACATGGCGATGCACGAGTATCACCGGCAGATGATGATGCTCGACTATCTTCATTCTGTTTACCCCAAGGTGCACATCAGCCTGCATGCTGGCGAGATTGCGCCCGGGCTTGTCACCCCGGAAGGGCTGCGCTTCCACATTCGTGAGGCAATTGATCTTGGCCACGCGGAGCGGATCGGCCATGGCGTTGACGTTATGTATGAAGATGATCCTCATGCGTTGCTCAAAGAGATGGCCGATCGCCACATTATGGCCGAGATCAATCTCACTTCGAATGACGTGATCCTGGGGGTGAAGGCGCCCTTGCATCCGCTGCCCTCTTATCGCGAGGCCCACGTGCCGGTCGCGCTTTCGACCGACGACGAGGGGGTCTCACGTATCGATCTGACCCATGAATACATGCGTGCGGTTCTGGAGTTCGGGCTGACCTACCCTGAGCTGAAAGACATGGCGCGGACCGGACTTGAGCATAGCTTCCTGGCTGGTGACAGCTTGTGGCAACAGCGCGATAACTTTACTGCGGTTGTACCGGCGTGTGCGGGACAGACAAGCGGTGCGGACGACCCAAAGGAGAGGTGTCTCGCACTGCTCAGATCAAGCGACAGGGCCGCTCAGCAGTGGCAACTGGAACATCGTTTCCGCGTATTCGAAGCGACTTTGCCGTAATGAATGCTGGATTGGGAATACCAGGATTGAGACCCTAAAGCCATGAAAAGAACTCTCTCCATAGTTGGTCAATTTCTGCTCTTCTTCTTTGCCGACTTCGCTGGCAGCTTTCTCTACCATCCCTTCGGCGTTATGACGAAGTTGTCTGAAGGGGACCTGACCGGACGCAGCTTTGAATGGGACGGCTTGATAATGATGCTCCTTGTCTACTTAGTGGTGCTTCTGATCGCAACGCTGCGGAAACGATTTGGGGCGGCGGCGCCCTGGTCCACCCTTGCACTGGCGTGTGCAGCCCTGTCTGGTTACCTACTGAGGTTTGGATTTGTGACACGCAAGTGGTAGTGGCCGTACTGAGCTCACTCGTTGATACTTGGATCATTCATAAACTGCAGCCATAATGAGTGCAGCGTTCGCGAAGACGCCCTTGTTTCGATCTAACCGAGCCTGACGCAAGTGGTACTGCTTGCCGGTATCTGTATGAATTTGGGTTCGCAATTGAGCTACGGCCTGACGTTCGTTCGGGACCCGATTGACGAAAGGACTTGCTGATGGCTACGGATGCGCAACTCGTGGGGCGAATCGACGCTGCGGCTTCACATCATTTCGACCTGCCGGTGGACGTACCGCTGTGCGTCGATCTTGATGGCACGCTGGTGAAGTCCGACACGCTAGTCGATTCGACGCTCGCGCTGGCCCGGCAGAAGCCCTCCGCCCTGATCAACCTGCCGTCATGGCTGATGCAGGGAAAGGCTGCGCTGAAGCAGCACATTACATCGGCGGTGCAGTTGGACGTGACGCACCTGCCATATAACCGCGAATTGATGCAGTTTCTCGAACAGCAGCATGCGACCGGCAGACCTATCTATCTTGCGACCGCAGCCGATCATGCCCTGGCCCAGCGAGTCGCCGGCCACCTTGGGATCTTTACTGGCGTCCTCGCCTCCGATGGCGCGCTAAATCTTGCAGGCAAAAATAAGCTTGCCGCATTTCAGAGCCGCTTTGGAGACAGGTTCTGCTACATCGGCAACGCATCGCCAGACATCCCGCTGCTGACGCACTGCCTCGCGCCAATGGTTGCAAATCCGACAGCCGGCCTGTCCACTGGTTTGCGCAACGCAAACGTGACGCCGGTACGCACCTTCACCGACAAGGTGTCGACTTTGAAGGCGTGGCTCAAAGCAATTCGGCTGCATCAATGGGCGAAGAACATCCTGATCTTCCTTCCATTGCTGCTTGCGCACAATCTGAAGGCTGGCTTGATTGCCGGGACGCTGGTCGCTTTTCTGAGTTTTGGTCTGTGCGCCTCTGCAACTTATATTGTCAACGACCTGCTCGACATCGAAGCCGACCGCAAGCATTTGAAGAAGCGACGACGCCCGTTCGCGTCCGGCGATCTTTCGGCGCTGAAGGGTGTCGCCGTTGTTGGCCTCTTCCTGGTGATGTCCTTCGCGCTGGCGTATTTCCTGCCCCATGTAATTGCCCGGTTGGATCCGGGACAGACGCTACATTTTCCACTCAGGTTTCTAATCTGGCTTGCGATCTACGGCGTTACAACCTCGGCTTACTCGTTCTCGCTGAAGCGCATGGTCCTGGTAGACGTGATCGTTCTTTCCGGGCTTTATACAATTCGCATCATAGCCGGGGCTGCAGCAACGGGCATTCCCATTTCGCCATGGCTCGCGGCGTTCAGCATCTTTTTCTTCCTCTCGCTGGCTTTCGTAAAGCGTTTTGCTGAACTTGAGGGCCTGCGGTTGCGCGGTGCCGCCCCAGCAAATGGCCGCGGCTACATCATTACGGACATCGAGCAGCTACGCAGCTTTGGTTCTGCCAGCGGCTACGTCTCCGTGTTCGTGCTGACGCAATATATCTCCGGCCTGAATAACCAGCTTTATTCACATACGACTCGGTTGTGGTTGCTGCTTCCGGTGCTTTTATTGTGGATTAGCCGCTTGTGGTTGCTTGCCTCGCGCGGTGAACTGGATGAAGATCCGGTCGTCTACGCTATTACGGACAAACGCAGCCTGATTCTTGGAGTGCTCGTGGTGCTTATCGTTCTTGCTGCGCTCTAGGATTCCTGGCGCGCCCGAGTCCGTGCTGAACGAGAAGCCCTGCTGCGCCGAGAATAGCGCTGGTGCATACGATCACACGACGCTACAAGTAGTCGCAGGAGGATTGTGCAACTTTAGCTGCTTCAGAAACGCAACCTCCAGTCTGAGGCCGATTATCTGCTGCAGTTCACTGCTCCCCATCAGGTGAAGGCGGCAGGTGCAGAGGTCGGTGAGCGCAAGATGGTTTGACCGCGTCAGCTCCACGCCTGCAGTGATGATGCCGGCGTAGAGATCGAGAATCGACCGGAGCTCGACTTCAAGTGTGAACTCGTAGCTGGTTGAGGACAGGGCCCGACGATCCAGGATCCATCCGCCTGAGTTGACAAGGATCCGATTCATATTGCGCAGCATCTGTTCGCTCGGCTCGTAACTATAACCCTGGATATCAAGTAACTGCATGAGCTTCATTGCCTCCAACGTGCCCGCTATCTTGCGGCTAGGCTGTTCATCGGGTTACATGGCGCCCGGCTTGATGCCCGTGGAGGTACAACAGTCATGTGACCCTGCTGATTGGGGCCGGCGGCGTGCGCAACAAGGCTGCACAAGAGCCGCGTAAGGCATGATGCGGTACCGTAATGGGACGGTGAACATGAAAATGTCTGAAACGGTGAATCCGAAAACTGCAAACACGCTGCGTACGACGACTGCTAAACAGACTGCGACGTTGCGATGGTGGTAGGGCTGGGATCAGACCTCATCGAGATCGCACGTATCCAGGCGAGCATCGATCGTTTTGGCGACCGCTTCCTGAATCGGGTTTTCACGGCGGGCGAAATCGCTTATTGCCAGCTCAAGAAAAATGCTGCAGAGAGCTTTGCGGCGCGATTCGCCGCGAAAGAGGCTGGCGCAAAGGCACTTGGCACCGGCATCAGCCATGGCATCTCGTGGCCGGAGATCGAAGTTCGCCGAGAGCCGAGCGGCCGGCCGACTATTCATTGGAGCGGTCGTGCTCTTGAGAGGGTCACGGCTCTTGGTATCCGAAGGACTTCTGTAACCCTGACCCATAGCCGCGACATTGCCCTGGCGGTCGTGCTGGTCGAGGCTTGAAGCTGTTGCTACGGGGCGCAGCAAGGCAGACCCATCCGTCCTTTGAGCACTAACGTCTATGGTCGAGCGCTAAATTGTCTATTACCGAGCACCTGCCGTGCATCCTCGAGCGCCTTCGTCGATCCTCAAAGGAGCGTTTCTTTGAAACTCAGGGTCCGCTTTAGGCATCCACTCCTGATACACGCGCCATGGTTCCGCAGCTTGAGGAAGAAGGTTGTTAGGCCAGTGTTGTATTCTCGCAGGGAACACATAATCGAACATACTGTTGGGTGCGTTCCGCAGCATGGTGGCACGCAGCCAAAGTTAGTAAAGGGAAGATATGCCTAGCCAGCAGGAAGTTCGATGGTCGCAGTTGAAGGTGGGCGTTATCGTCCTGGTCGCGGTCGTGATCCTCGTTACAGTTCTGTTCCTGGTGACCAGTTCATCGGGTATGGGTGTTCTTTCCCATAAGCTGACCATTACTACTTATTTTGAGAATTCTGCGGCGCTGAAGGTCGGCGCACCCGTGAACCTTCAGGGCGTAACGATTGGAACGGTGAAGTCGGTTGTCGTCGTCACCGACCCACAGCACAAGCTCACGCCGGTCGAGGTCACGATGAAGATCGACGGCAAGTACAAGGCCGGTCTGCATAAGGATTCGAAGGCAGCGCTTTCTACGCTTGGGGTCCTGGGAGACACGGTTGTAGACATCAATAGCCAATATGCTACAGGTCCTTTGCTGGAGGACGGCGACGAGCTAAAAACGCTCGAAACGCCGAGTCTGACCGACGTTGTAAAGGCCAGCCAGGGAACGCTGGAGAGTCTGAATGTGATCCTTGCGAAGGCGAATAACATTGTCGATAATCTGCAATCCGGCAAAGGTTCGATCGGCATGTTGATCAACGATCCCGGCCTGTACAACAAGGCAAATGCGACCGTCAACGAGCTGAATACACTGGCCAACAATCTGAATCAAGGCAAGGGCACTGCCGGTAAGCTGTTGAATGACGACGCGCTCTACAACCGGCTGGACGCGACGCTTGGCAAGCTTAACAACATTGCAACTTCGCTCGACAATGGCAAGGGCACTGCTGGCAAGCTGCTGAAGGATGAGACGCTCTACAACAATCTGAATTCAACCCTGGTCCACGCCAACTCCATTATGTCTGAGGCGGACGCAGGCAAGGGGACGCTCGGGCTGTTGCTGAAGGACCCGCAGTTCCGCAGCCAGATAAGTGATACGGTCACTCAGTTGAACACGCTGGCAGTTGGGCTAAACAGCGGCAGGGGAACCCTGGGCAAGCTCGCAACAGATGACCAGGCGTACACAAACCTGAACGCTCTTCTATCTGAAAGCACAAACCTTGTGACAACCATCCGCAAGGATCCGAAGAAGTACCTAACGATCCACCTGAAGATCTTTTAGGCAACCTTCAGAATCGGAGAACGAGGCCGGTCGATACGTTCGTGGCGTGCACGTTTCGGTTGGCTTCGGTGACGCCTGCGCCATAGCTGAACTCCAGTACGCGCCAGTCGAGATGGTAAAAGATGGTGCTGTCGAACCCTCCGACCAGCCTGTAGTCAAAGTCGTTCACGTTTTCTTTGCCGCCATTCGCTGCCCCGACCGAGTAGTACACAACGCCACCCAATGCCTCAACATAGGGTTTGATTGGAAACAGCGGCAGGTGCAAGGCAAGTCGAGGTCCTACAAGCAAGTTCTTTGTGTCGCTTGAGAAGATGCCGCGCCCATCAATCGCGACTGCTATGGGCCCGAGGTCCTTGATCCCGTAGTACAAGCCGACGGATTCGGAACTAGTCCAACCCTGCCCGGAGAGGCCACTTTTCTCTCCGCCCACGGCGCCGTAGACACCAATTTTTGCCTGCGCAAGCATGCACGAGGGCAGAGCGATCGCTGCCACTACCAAGAATCGTTGAAGAAGAGTACCCATGCCTTTAGGATATTGACCATGCGGGATAGGTGCAAGATCGGGATCTACGCTGCTTTTAAGAGACAAGGAAACTTTTCCGAACCTTAGTATCGTCTTACGTTGGAAACCTAAAAGTTAGTGCAGAACTCACCCTTCAAGAGTGCTGATTGCGAGAAGCCTATTTCCCAAATCAGTTCGAATAAGGGGAGAACACCAGACCTTCCAGGAGTTCCATGCGCCCTTATCGCCTCGCCTGCTTTCTCATCCTCTCTGGTGGCCTATGTTACGGCCAGAACCTCTCATCAATGGATACTGCGACAGGGCCCACGTCGGAGCCTAAGAAGCCTATCAGCTTCGATCTTTCCAGCATCGATAAAACCGCCGATCCGTGCACGAACTTTTACCAATACGCCTGCGGCAACTGGATGAAGAACAACCCGATCCCGTCGGACCAGGTTCGCTGGAGCCGCTTCAACGAACTCGCTGACCGCAATAACTATCTTCTCTACGCCGAGTTGAAGTCTGCCGCCGACGCGCCCAAGACGCCTCTGCAAAAGAAGTATGGTGACTACTTTGCTGCGTGTATGAATGTCGAGCTCGCCGACAAGCTAGGTGCGAAGCCTATCGAGGCCGAACTTGGCGTAATCGACAAGCTTGCAAGCACGAAGCAGATTGCAGCACTGAACCTGGAACTGGAGCACAGGTTCGGCGACGGCCAGTTGCTGGATCTTGGCGTCCAGCAGGACCAGAAAGATTCGAGCCAGCAGATTCTCGGCACAGGCCAGGGTGGCTTGACGCTGCCTGACCGTGACTACTACCTGACCGATGACGAACGTTCCAAGACAATCCGCGAGCAATATGTGGAGCATGTCACGAAGATGTTCGTGCTCCTCGGGGATACCCGAGACCAGGCGGCCAAGGAAGCAGCCGATGTAATGCGGATCGAGACGGCGCTCGCTACCGGCTCCATGCCGCGCGTCGATCTGCGCGACCCGGCCAAGCGTTACCACATCATGACGATTGCTGAGGTGACGGCACTTTCGCCCGACTACAACTGGAAGCAGTTCCTGGATGGAATCGGCGTCGGCAAGGCTTCCACCTTGAACGTTGCGTCTCCCGGTTATGTGAAGGCAGTGAACGCGGAGCTTGAGGCCGAGAACACTGCTGCCTTTAAGAGCTACTTCCGCTGGCACACGCTGCACGGAGCAGCGCCTTACCTCGCGAAGCCGTTTGATGAAGAGAATTTTGCCTTTTTCAACAAGACGCTGCAAGGCCAGAAAGAAGAGCAGCCGCGATGGAAGCGCTGCACTCGGCTGACCGATGCCGCGCTTGGCGAAGCGGTAGGCCAGGACTGGGTAAAGCAGTACTTTCCTCCCGAGGCCAAAGCGAATATGGAAAAACTGATCGCGGCGCTCGAGAAGGCGCTGGGGGAGGATATTCAGAACCTGGACTGGATGAGCGACGCAACCAAGAAGGAAGCTGAAGCCAAGCTAGGCACTATCACGCAGAAGATTGGCTACCCTGAAAACTGGCGGAACTACAGCACGCTGGTAGTGAAGCGAGATGACCTGATCGGCAACCTTGAACAGAACAGCATCTTTGAGACGAAGAGGATGTTTGCCAAGTTAGGCAAACCTGTGGACGCCAAAGAGTGGGGTATGACGCCGCCCACGGTAAATGCCTACTACAATCCTCCGCAAAACAACATCAACTTTCCTGCAGGAATCCTGCAGCCGCCTTTTTACGCGAACAACCTGGATCCGGCGGTAAATTTTGGCGGTATCGGCGTCGTAATCGGACACGAGATGACGCACGGTTTTGACGATCAGGGATCGAAATACGACCTCCACGGCAATGTGCGGACCTGGTTTACGCCCGACGACCTGACCAACTTTCAGGCAAAGACCGGCTGTATCGCGGACGAGTACTCTGGCTTTAAGGTGGCTGAGGGTCAGAACCTGAATGGCAAACTGACGCTCGGCGAGAACACGGCTGACAACGGCGGACTGCGCATTGCTTTCCAGGCGTTGCAGGAGACGCTGACTACATCGCCCAGTACTGCACTGGCCGGGTACGTCTCCGGACAAAAAGACGGCTATACGCCGGCGCAACGCTTCTTCATCGGTTTCGGCCAGGTCTGGTGTCAGAACCAGACTGAGCAAAATGCTCGTGTGTTGGCTAAAACCGATCCGCATAGCAGCGGGGAGTGGCGTACTAATGGCTCGGTGCAGAACTTCGACGAGTTCGGTAAGGCGTTTGGCTGCAAAGTTGGCCAACCGATGATGCCGGCGACCTCCTGCCGCGTCTGGTAACGTCGCACTCGACAGATTGAAAGCAGAGACCCTGGGCCATCCGTCCAGGGTCTTTCTGCTGCGATAGCGCTAACCTCGAGCGGCCTGCAGCGTCTACGTGGCACTTGGGTACGCTTCCAAGTAGCGCAAAATGAGCGTCGAAGTGCAAAAGTGCGCGACCTCTTGAACTGGAACAAACTCCCTTGCAGGGTGGCATACACGCGCATCACCTTCTACAATTGAGCAAGGTTCGTATCCCTACAGAATTGCTCGCAGCAAAGAGGTGGTGCCCGTTGGCCATTGGCGAGGATTAAGGAAGCGCATGACGTTGAGCAGGATTGGCCGGATCCCATTGGCCTTGTTGATATCGGTAGCTATGGGTTTAGGCATGACTTCATGCAGTAACTCGACCGTTGGCTTTATGTGGGTTCTCGGTACACAGTACAACCAGATTGGCGGCTTCAGGATCGACAACCACACCGGCAATCTGACCGGAGTAGTTGGCTCGCCGCTCCCATCGGGCGGGACCAGTCCGATAATGCTTGCGCTCAAGTCTGGTGGTCGTTACCTGTACGTGCTCAACGCTGGCGATGCAACTGGAACTACCGGAAACATTTCGCTCTTCAGCGTTGGCGATGGCGGCACCCTGAGCTACCAACAGTCTTACGTCAGCCAGGGAACCTTCCCGGTCTGGATTACGACTGACAGCACCGGCAACTACCTCTTTGTACTGAATCAGCGCTCGCCAAACTACGGCAAACAGATCGATCCGACGCAGCCACTGAGTGCGGCAAACACAGACCTTAATGGCTCCATTGCAGTCTTCTCGCTTGATTCAAATACTGGTCGGCCGTCGCCTATTAACAACTCGATGAACCAGCAGGCCTACTTTGAGGTCGGTAAAAATCCGACGCAGATGCGCAATGCCGCAAGCTGCCTTTATACCCTTGACACCGGCGATCAAACGATTTTCCCTTACTCGATCGGCAGTGCTGACGGCCAGTTGACCACTCCAAGCAACTCGATGGTCAGCCTTAACACGGCGAGTGCTACCTCTCTAAGCATTGGTGGCAGCTATGTCTACGTAACAGACGCAGGTTCTGTGACCGGCGGCCCGGGCTCGATCCTGACTGTCTCTCAGGGCAGTTCGTGCGACCAGTTGACAGTCGGCAACGCCGTCTCCAACTTCGCCACGGCAAGCAATCCGATACAGACCATTACAACGCTCGATGGTAAGTACGCATATGTAATGAACCATTCGACGCAGAATACAAATTATTCCAACAGTACGATCTCTGCCTTTACGGTAGGGAGCAACGGCGACCTGCAGGCAATCACCGCCGATACCAACAATCCGTATTCGGTAGGCTCTGGCCCGGTCTGCATGGCGATTGACCCGACCGATCAGTATCTTTACACGTCGGACCAGTTCGCCAGCACCTTAACCGGTAAGAGGATCAGTAATCAGTACGGGTATCTGAGCAATCTTTCTAAAGGTTCAAGCTTCGCGACTGTCGGAACACCTGCGTGTCTTGTGATCAGCAAAGATACGGGATACTAGGCCTGCGAGCGCCTGCACCAGGGGTCTTGTTCCGCAAGACATGTGTGCTCACGGTCACCTGGAGGCAAGCGACTGTCCTCTATAGCAGCGGGAACAAACTCCGTCTCCAGGTGGCATAAACTCGCATCACCTTCTACAATTGGCCAAGGATCGTATCCCTACAGAATTGCTCGCAGTAAGAAGGTGGCGCACGTTGGCCCCTGGCGAGGATTAAGGAAGCGCATGACGTTGAGCAGGATTGGCCGGATTACATTGGCCTTGTTGATATCGGTAGCAATGGGTTTGGGCATGACCTCATGCGGTGGCGGTACAGTTGGCTTCATGTGGGTCCTTGGCGCACAGTCCAACCAGATCGGCGGCTTCAAGATCGACAATTTCACGGGCAACCTGACCGGCGTGATTGGCTCGCCCTTCAAATCTCAAGGTGTCAATCCAGTCATGCTGACCCTCAAGTCTGGTGGTCGCTATCTCTATGTGCTCAATGCCGGTGATGCGACCGGAACGACGGGCAGCTTCTCGCTCTTCAGCGTCGGCGGGGACGGCACACTGGCATACCAGCAGTCGTACACCAGCCAGGGAACCTTCCCGGTGTGGATCACGACTGATACGACCGGCAACTACCTCTTTGTGCTTGATCAGCACTCGCCTGCCTACGATGGCAAGCTCGACTTCAACGGCTCGCTCACCGCGTTCTCATTGGACGCGACCACCGGGCGGCCCTCGCTGGTTACGAACGCCCAGGTAAAGAATGCTGCGGGGACGCAGCTGACCTACTTCGAGGTTGGCAGAAATCCTACCCAGATGCGCAATTCGTCCAGCTGTATTTACACCTTGGATAGTGCCGACCAGACGATCTTCCCTTATGCGCTCTCCACGGCGAATGGGCAGCTGACGCAGCCAACCAACTCGACCATTGCACTGGGTACCTCAAATGCAACTTCGGTCAATCTTGGTGGCAGTTATGTATACGTAACGGACGCCGGCTCGACAGACGGCGGCCCCGGATCGATCCTGCCATATACGCAGGGTTCAAACTGCGCCCTGTCACCCGTCACCGGAGGGACTGTAGCCAACCTTCCGACAGCGAGCTACCCGATTCAAACAGTGACCAGCACGAATGCGGCGGGCACGTTTGTCTACGTAATCAACCATTCCACGGCCAGCGCAAACTTCGGAAACAGCTCGATTTCCGCCTTCACAATTCAGACTACGGGCCAATTGCAGCAGATCGCCGCCGACACAAACAACCCTTTCCCGGTGGGTGCAGGTCCCGACTGCATTGCGATCGACCCGACGAATCAGTATCTCTACACGTCAAACCAAGCCGATAGCACCGTGACGGGAAGCCGGATCAGCAACTCGCAAGGATTTCTGAGCCAACTCACCCGTGGATCCAACTTCCCGACCGTCACCTCGCCGAGCTGCCTGGTCATAAGCGGAAATACGGGCTACTGATCTTGAGGGACAAGGCTGGGGCTGGACAAGCTTGATCTGGACATTTACCTGGGCGGCGTCGAGCGTTCGACGCCGCTTACCTGCTTCTCAAGATACAGATTTGAACCACTCGTAATCGACAAACAAGCAAGGGCGACAGTTGTTGCCAGCGGAGCCAGGAAATACATGAAGTCAGTCAGTAGAAAGGGTCGCGGAACTGGAGAAACGTCATCCCAGGCGGACAGCTCTCCCACGACCAGATTGTCGCGGACAGCGTCGCTCCTGGCGCTAACTGCTCTAGTCGGATTGACCGCCTGCGATAACGATTACACGCTGGCTTACGTTTATGCGCCCTCAGAGACGACGTCGACTTCAGGGCTCATCAACGCGTACGGCATCGACAACCAGACCGGCAGCCTGCGACTGCTCAACGATTCGCCAATTCCCTCAGGCGGACGCAAGCCGGTTGCTCTGGTATCGGCCCCGAACCAGAAGTTTCTCTACCTGATCAACCATGACGACAGCAATGTGGTTGAGTACTCGATCGGTACCGACGGCAAGCTGTATCCGCAAAATACGTACAACACGACCGGCAGCTATCCAACGTCGCTGGTGGTCTCTGCGGATGGCAATTTCCTCTACGTGGCTTACACCTATCAGAACGGGTTTACTACGGCGAGCCCCGGGCCGGGAGGTATATCCGTCTTCCCCGTGAATGCTGACAACAGCCTGGGCACTCCAGCGGATTTCCCTATCGGCCGCAGTCCCGTA
Source organism: Acidobacteriaceae bacterium (assembly GCA_903642265.1). GTDB lineage: Bacteria > Acidobacteriota > Terriglobia > Terriglobales > Acidobacteriaceae > Edaphobacter. The sequence continues at coordinate 16,129 of CAHJWN010000031.1, forward strand.
GCCATCACGGTGAGCAGCAAGGCGACCGGCAGTGGTGCAAACGCGGTCTACGTTGTGACGCAGGACGCGACTGCGGTAAACCCTGCATCGACCGGAACAACCAACCAATCATTGAACCTGTTTGCCTTCGCGGCTAACTCTACCTCTGGTGCTCTGTCCATTCTTCCCGGTGAGACGATTCTGCCTGGCAACGTGCCATCCTTTGGATATGCGACGGGGATCTCTCCCAGCGGCATTCTTGAGGATCCTGCCGGTACACATCTTTACGTCACGGACAACTCCGGCAATAGTGTGATTGGTTACTCGATTACCGGGAACGGGGTTCCCAGCCCGATTGCGTCGGGGTCGGCGCCCACAGGCTCCTCTCCTTTGGGGTTGGCCATCGACCCATCAGGCAGGTATCTGTATATCGCAAACTCAGGCTCCGGCAGTATCAGCGGCTACACCTTTGGGCCTAACGGAGAGCCCGTCACGTCGGCAGTTGCTGCCAGCACCCAGGCGGGTACCGGCACAAACTGCGTAGCGATCGAGCCCTCGCACGGGATCTACCTTTACGCGTCCGGGCTTATCAGCGACTCCATTACAGGGGAGCAGATTCTTACGGCCGATGGAAGCCTGAGGCCGATCATCAACTCTCCGTATGCGGCGACAACGCTGCCCGTCTGTGCTATCTCCGTCGCACGGTTTCCGTAGAATCAGGTCAGGCGCTCGAGAGCACAGTGGGCGAGGGTATGCCGTACCTCTGACTTGATGTGGAGCTGAACAGGATCAGAATTAGGTCTCACCAGATCGGATTTTCACAGGGGGTCTAAGATACTCCCGGAACAAAGGAAGCGCATGTATCTGAAGAAGATGGGCCGTACAGTAGGAACTGGACTATCAGGCAGCACGTCGAAGAGCCTGGCCAAAGGCGCACTATCAGTTGCCGCTCTCGGCATGGCGTGCGGCCTTACTGCCTGCACCCGCGACTACACGCTCGCCTACCTCTATCTCACCACCTCGAAGAGCGCTCCAGGCATTATCAACCAGTACACGGTTGACTATCAGTCTGGTTCGATTGTGCAGATCGGGACGGGGATTGCTGCAGGTAATAATCCAGTAGCTTCCATTGCTGCACCCAATGCAAAGGCAATCTACGTCGTGAACCAGGGTGATTCCACGGTGCAGGAGTTTACGGTTGGTGGGAACGGAGCGCTTACTGCAGGGACTGCGGTTGCCACCACGGGGAACACACCTACAGCAATTTCCATCGATCCCGCAGGCAAGTTTCTCTTTGTCACCTGCAGATTCCAAGGCGCAAACACGACCGGTGCCGGCGCGTTGAGCGTTTTCGCAATTGGTTCGGATAACAGCCTAGGCGCAGCAACGAATGTGAATATCGGCAACAATCCAGTGGGCGTTACTATCGCCAACTTCAACTCAACGGTCTATGTCGTTGATCAGGATCCAGCGGCGCCCCAGGTGCTTGCATTCACAGAGGATGCCTCCTCTGGTGCACTGACGCCTGTCGCTGGTACAACGGCTACGACCGGCTTCCCTGCCGGCGTTCAGCCCAGCGCGGTGGCTGAGGACCCGACCGGACGTTTTGTGTATGTCACGGACCAGGCGGCAAACCAGTTGATCGGGTATGTCGTTCTCGGAGGCGGCGGCCTGCAGGCAATGGTGAATGGTCCATTTGCAACCGGTCTCTTCCCTGTCGCTATTCTGGTCGATCCCCGCGGCAAGTACGTTTATGTTGCGAACTATAACGCCAAGTCGATCAGCGCTTACACGCTGAACGTTGCGACCGGGACACCATCCGGCGTTGCTGGCGCAACCATTCTGACCGACCCCAACCCGGTCAGTATTGCGCTTGACCCGGCGCTCGGCATTTATCTCTACACCGCAAACAACCTGGCAAACACCGTGAGTGGCGAGCAGTTGAATGCCAGCACCGGTGTCCTAAGCGGGATTCAAAACTCACCATTTCCCGCTTCCGGAAATCCGACCAGCGTGACCGTGGTCGCAAACGGATCTCACCCGACCGAGGTCCTGATTCGGTAAACGAAATTACATCCTGGAGATGCAAAGCAGATGGCCCGCACTCTAAGAGTGCGGGCCATCTGCTTCGTCCTCACGAATGTTTCAAAGAAACTAAGCTGTTACGAGAGATCCGAGCATCTCTCCGCTTACCACCCGAACGATGTTGCCTTGCTCCTTCATGCTGAAGACCATCATCGGCATGTTGTTGTCCTTGCAGAGCGAAACAGCGGTTTGATCCATGACGCGCAGGTTCTTCTGCAGGATGTCCATGTAGGTCAACTTCTCAAGTTTGGTCGCGGTCGGGTCAAGTTTTGGATCGGCGGTGTAGATTCCATCCACCGAGGTCGCCTTTAGCAGGATGTCGGCCTTGATCTCCATCGCTCGAAGGCTCGCCGCCGTGTCGGTCGAGAAGAACGGATTCCCCGTTCCAGCTGCAAAGATCACGATGCGGCCCTTCTCAAGGTGGCGCATTGCGCGTCGCCGAATATACGGCTCCGCGACCTGATGCATCTCGATGGCCGACATCACGCGGCAAAAGAGGCCGCGCTTCTCGATTGCATCCTGAAGAGCAATGGAGTTGATGACCGTTGAAAGCATGCCCATGTGATCGGCCGCTACGCGATCCATATCGATCGCCTGCTGTGCGACGCCACGGAAGAAGTTCCCTCCGCCAACGACAATGCCGATTTCGCAGCCGAGCGCATGAACGGCTGCAATCTCTTCGGCTACTTTGTGGATGAAGATGGCATCGATGCCAAAACCCTTACCGCCAGCCAGGGCTTCGCCTGAAATCTTGAGGAGGACTCGCTTGTACATATCAGGTTCAAGTATCGCATGGCGTCTCTGAAATGCTGGGCCTGGATCAAGGCCCAACTTCCGCCACAAGGAAGTTGTCGATCAGGCGGGTTTCGCCGACCCGGGCGGCAATCGCGACAAGGGCTCCGGGAACGGCTTCGGATACCGGGAGAAGCGTGTTGGGATCGACGATGCAGAGATATTCCAACTTGAAGGATTCGTCAGCCTCGCGTAACAAGTGGGGTTGTCTGCAGAGGCGATGGCTGTCGCGAATGCCCTTTCTAATGTCATCCTGCATTGCGATGAGAGTGCGCGAGAGGATGAGTGCAGTCTTGCGGTCTTCCGCGCTGAGGTAGCGATTCCGTGAACTGAGCGCCAACCCATCCTTGTCCCTGACGAGCGGGCAAGCGATCAACTCCAGGTCAAAATCAAGATCACGTACGATCTGCCGAAGCACTGCCAGTTGCACTGCATCTTTCTGTCCAAAATATGCGCGATCCGGCTGGATGATGTGGAAGAGCTTTGCAACCACCGTAGCTACGCCTACGAAGTGTCCGGGCCTATAAGCGCCATCAAGCCGCGTTGCGATTGCTCCGGGATCGATCATCGTCTGCGGCTTCTGCCCGTTGGTCTGCGGGTACATCTCATCAGGCGATGGTGCAAAGAGAATTGCGACGCCTTCGCGTTCCAGTTGTGCACAATCGTCCTCGAAAGTCCGCGGATACTTCTCGAGATCCTCGTTTGGTCCGAACTGGAGCGGATTGACGAAGATACTTGCGGCAACCACGTCGTTTTCCCCTGACGCTCGCCGTATCAGGGACAGATGTCCATCGTGGAGCGCACCCATTGTGGGGACAAGCCCAAGAGTTGCCGTTCGACGCGCATCGCGGCATACCTGCTGCATCGCTCTTACTGTTCGTATGATTTTCATGGTCGCGGCAATCAGCCCTTATAGCTGCACTCCGGCCGGAAGATGGTAGCTCTCCTCTTCGGTCGGGAAGTTGCGTGATTCTACATCCCGCTTGTACTCCTCGACCGCCTGACGGATGTGCGCACCGATGTCTGCATATCGCCGAACAAACTTTGCCGGTGGTGAAAACGTCAGCGACAGCATGTCGTGGAGGACGAGTATCTGTCCATCGCAGTCGGGTCCGGCGCCGATGCCAATTGTCGGAATCGTCAGCTCGGCTGTGAGAATAGTCCCGAGTTCGCGCGGCATTCCTTCGAGCACAAGTGCAAAGCAGCCCGCCTCCTGCAGCGCCAACGCATCGGCGCGCAGCTTGTCGACTGCGGCCAGCGTCTTGCCCTGCACCTTGTATCCACCCATGCGATGTACGGATTGCGGCGTCAGACCGATGTGTCCCATGACGGGAATCTCGGCGTCCGTGAGGCGACGCACCAAGGATGCGCGATTGGCTCCGCCCTCAATTTTGACGGCTTCGGCACCGGCCTCTTTTACGAAGCGGATGGCGTTTGCCACACCTTCCCGTTCGTCCACCTGGTAGCTGCCGAACGGCATATCTGCAACCAGCAGAGCCCGCTTCACTGCTCGGCGAACCCCGCGCGTGTACAGCAGCATTTCGTCGAGCGTGATCGCAAGGGTATCCGGCTGCCCCTGCATGACCATGGCGAGCGAGTCGCCGACGAGTATCAGATCAAGCCCCGCTTCGTCGATCAAGCGCGCGGATGCGTAGTCGTAAGCGGTGACACATGTAACAGGTTGACGGAGGGACTTCTTCTGCTGCAGCCAGGGAATGGTCACCTTGGCAGGCGTGGCATTTGAACGCTGAGTCGATGACCCGGCAGGTTGGAACGTGGTAAGGCTCATCTCGGTGGACTCCCAGTGCAGTTCCACCGCGTGCCGGGCAGGATGCTATCTGCTGTCGACTTTAGCCGGATACCGCCAATCACCGAGTTTGAGAGTACGCTCTCAGTGAATGACGCGCAACCCGCGATGCAGGCGTTCAGATCGCGTGAAGGCGCTTTTCCGATCTCGCCCGAAGCGCTGCCAACTCGTCCAGAATCAGCTCAGCCAAAGCTGTCTTGCTCGTCGGTGGGACGTCGCGCGCACCGTCGTGCGTCAGAATCGTCGCCGCGTTCCGGTCGGAGTCGAAGCCGAGGCCGGGCAGAGAAACATCATTAATTACGATTGCCTCCACACCCTTGCGGTCGAGTTTTGCACGTCCGCTCGCGAGCGCCTCAGCGGAGTTTGTCTCCGCCGCGAACGCTACTACAAGTGTTCCTGCAGCACGCTTGCTGGCAACCTCTGCAAGGATGTCTGCGGTCGGCTCGAGCGAGATGGTCGACGGGCCATGACGGCGCAGCTTCTCCGCCGCAATCGTTACCGGGCGAAAGTCTGAGACGGCTGCAGCACCGATCACTGCGGTCGCTCGTGGCAAGTGCTCCAGAACAGCTGTGCGCATCTGCTCCGCGGTTGTCACGGCCCAGAACTCGCAACCTGCGGGCGCAGCCAATGCAGTTGGAGCCGACACGAGAATCACCTTCGCGCCGCGTGCAGCAGCGGCTGCTGCGAGCGCATATCCCATTTTCCCGCTCGAGCGGTTTCCGAGGAACCGCACCGGGTCAATTGCTTCGCGCGTTCCCCCGGCGGTCACGAGGATTGTCTCTCCTTGCAGATCTTTACTCCGAGCAAGTGCTCGCAGTACGGCGTCAACGAGCACAGGGGTCTCCGCCAGCCTTCCGCTGCCTGTCATTCCGCACGCGAGGTAGCCGCTGCCTGGCGGAACGATCACTGCGCCGCGAGACTCAAGCACCGCAATGTTGGCCTGTGTAGCCGGGTGCTCCCACATGTTTCCATTCATGGCAGGAGCAAGCACCACAGGGGCTTTGGTCGCCAGATACATCGTTGAGAGGAAATCATCCGCAAGACCGTGAGCGAACTTTGCGAGTGTGTTGGCCGTTGCCGGCGCAACGATGAGGGCTGCGGTGGTTTGGGCTTCTGCGATGTGCTCGATAGCAGATGCGGGACTACCTTCATTCGGCCAACTGCCCTCGCCGGGTTCGGTCCACAGGCTTGTGATGACCTTGTGGCCGGTGATCGAGGCAAATGTGAGAGGCGTAACGAAGCGTTCGGCCGAAGCGGTCATAATGACGTGCGGATCAAGTCCGGCCTGCTGCAGCGATCGCACCAAGTCGAGCGCTTTATAGGCGGCGATCCCGCCCGGAACACCAACGGTAACCTTCTTTGACGAGGAGGGAGCTGTTTTCGAGTTGTCGACTATTGTCACCACAGAATGGTCTCATAGGTGAATGCTGAGCGTCATAGGAGCGATCCGAGGTGAAACCGACCTTTGAAACCAAAGATTAACTATGTCGTTCCAAATCGTTACGCAAAAATGTTCGTTTTGAAACAAAGTCTCGGAAATGTGGGTTCAGCTATGGTCAAACATCTACAAAAACGATTAGTATGAGGCGGTTGGAAATATGACTTTCGTAATCCGGGGTAGAACGAGATGGATCTAGCAACTTTAGCCCTGCAGGAATATACCGCTGGCATACGATCAGAAACGGGCCTTGTAAGCAGTTCAAATCAAAGCAATGGCTCTAAGACCAGAACGACTCTTCGTCGCTGTCGGACACGCGAACAGGGCGTAGCGCTGATGACCGTGGGACACGCGATCGAATATCTTGTCGATTCACGGCTGGTCAACCAGGAAAATACAACAAATGCAGAGCGGGAAGCCCTGGCGATCCTGCTGAACGCAAACCTTGCTGTCTACAACGAAGGCACCGAAATCAGGCCGATTGCGGGCCGTATCCGCCAGTGGTTTCGTGGCGGTAGCATCAATGATCAAGGAACGGTCAACGCTTCCGCTTAGTTTCTGATATGGAAACGAATGCAGGCCCGGCATCGCGCCGGGCCTCGCTGTGCGCAAACTGACAACGCAGGCTGTAGCCTGGGTTGTTGTTCGTGAGGATTAGAGAGCCTGGCTTATGCCTGAGGAGCATCCTCTGCTGACACTTTTGCCGTAGCCAGGGTGGAATTAGGTTCGCCAATCTTGAACCTTGCGAAGCGGCGAACGCTGATGTTCTCGCCGAGTTTGGCCACCTTCGTCGCGATGATCTGCGCGATGGATTGAGACTGGTCCTTGATGAACGGCTGCTCTAACAGGCAGAACTCCTCGTAGAATTTGCCTAGCTTGCCATCCAGCATCTTTTCGATAATGTTTGCCGGCTTTCCGGTGGCTGCAGCCTGTGCGCGGCAGATCTCCTTTTCACGCTCGAGATCGGCTTCAGTCACTTCATCCTTGCCGACATAGCGCGGATCAACGGCGGCGATGTGCATGGCGATGTCTTTGAGCAGCTCCTGAAAGTCTTCGGTGCGCGCGACAAAATCCGACTCGCAATTCAGCTCAAGCAGAACGCCGATCTTGCCGCCGGCGTGGATGTACGTGCCAACCGCGCCCTCGTTGGTCGAGCGCGACGCTTTCTTTGCGGCCGACGCCATGCCGCGCTTGCGCAGTACAACGAATGCGCCTTCCATATCGCCCTTCGCTTCCTGCAGGGCCTTCAGGCAATCGCCCATAGGCGCGCCAGACTTTTCGCGAAGTTCCTTTACCAGCTTTGCATCAACTTTTACTGCGGTCTCGGTCGACATCAAATTCCCTTCTGTACTGAAAAACCTTGTTCATAGTTATGTACGGCACTTTGGTCGCAATGACATTGCCAATAACGATCGGGATGGTCGAAGTTGTTGTCGAGCTGCTTCAGCAACCGGTGTCCGTGCCAAAACAACAAGCAGTCGAAGCTCGCGGTGCTCGACGAGATCACGATCAACAACATCAATTGCTCTTGCGAGCCTACCTGGTGCGCCGGAAATGCCGAGGGCCGAAGCCCTCGGCACCAGTATCCATAAAAGCCGTTACTACACGGCTAAAACGGTGCACGTATGCGAGTCCTACCTATTTGCAGGGGCAGAGCAGGTTAGGCGGTCGCTTCGGCGTGGACTTCTTCCGGCTCAGGCTCAGTCTCGACTGTGGCAGGGGCCTTGCGGATGTTTCCACCAAGCACTGCCTCGAGATCGACCACATCGTCATCCTCAACCGAAGCTTCAGCAACTCCCGCCGACTCATGAACTTCAGCAAGAGCCGGGTCGCCAGCAACTTCGCCCTGTTCGCCAACATGCTCAGCCGCAATCTCCATCGGCTGAATGTCGTTGGTTTCGGTGGCGAAAGCACGCTCGGAGACCATCTGTACGCCCTCAGCAGCGGAGTCAGCGATCTTTGTCGTGAAGAGCCGAATGGCGCGGAGTGCGTCATCATTGCCAGGAATTACGTAGTCGACCACGGTCGGGTCGCAGTTCGTATCAACAACGGCAACGACCGGGATGCCAAGCTTGCGGGCCTCGGCGACGGCGATCGCCTCGTTGTTCGAATCAACGATGAAAAGTGCATCCGGCAGACGCTTCATGCTCTTAATGCCCGAGAGGTTTGTCGAGAGGTGCTTGCGCTCACGTTCGAGCTTGATGACTTCCTTCTTGGTCAGCAACTCGTAGCGGCCATCGGTCGACATGTCGTCGAGCTCCTGGAGACGCTTGACCGACTTCTGAACCGTGACCCAGTTGGTGAGCAAACCACCCAGCCACCGCGAGTTGATGTACGGCATGCCGGCGCGGTTCGCCTCTTCAGCGATAGCATCCTGGGCCTGGCGCTTGGTGCCGACGAACAGGATCAGCTTGCCGGTTGAGGTAAGGTCGGTCACGAACTTCGAAGCTTCCTTGAACATCTTCAAGGTCTTCTGCAAATCGATGATGTAAATTCCGTTGCGCTCGCCGAAGATGTATTCCTTCATCTTGGGGTTCCAGCGCTTGGTCTGATGCCCGAAGTGAACGCCTGCTTCGAGCAGTTCTTTCATCGTGATGTTTGCCAAATTGAGCTCCTTGGTGAAGACAGCCGCTTCTCAGAGGAAGGCGGTGCCTGGATTGATCCCTTGCGGGAGATTTAACTCCTTACCTTCGACCAGAGATCTTCGAAGGGTGATGCGATTGCTGGGCGGAGCGAAGTACGGTATTGCTTCGCTCCGCTCAGAATGACAGCAAGATCTGAATCTAGCGCTTGGAGAACTGGAAGCGTGCGCGAGCGCCCTTCTGCCCGTACTTCTTGCGTTCCTTGCCACGCGAATCACGCGTGACCAGGCCTTCGGCCTTTAGGGCCTTACGCAGTTCGGGGTTGAACTCCATCAGTGCGCGGGCGATGCCGAGCTTTACTGCGTCAGCCTGACCCATCACGCCGCCACCCTTCACGGTAGTCATCACGTCAAAGGTCTCGCCGATGTCGGCGATGCCGAGCGACCTCTTGGCCGCAGCGCGCTGCTGTGCGGTAACGAAGTAGACGTCGACTTCTTTCTTGTTAACCGTGAACTTGCCGCTGCCGGGACGCAGGAACACGCGTGCAATCGACGACTTGCGGCGGCCCGTTCCATAGAATTGAACTAAATCTGCCATGGTGCTCCTATAAATCTGCTTCAGGGCGTGGCCCCGATTTGGTAGCTGAACTTGTCTCGCGATGGCTTGAACACAGCAAAAATCGCACAACGATGCGTTGCCGAATGCTTAGCCTTCGAGGATTCCGTGAGCATGGACCGGCATCTGTGCCTTGGTCTTCGGCGCGTTTGAAGCGTGGAACTCATATGGAACCGGCTGCTGGGCCAGATGCGGATGCTGTCCGCCCTTGTACACCTTCAGCTTGGTCGCCATCTGGCGGCCCATCTTGCTCTTCGGCAACATGCCCTTCACGGCCTGCTCAACGATCGCCTCCGGGCGGCGGGCGAGCAGCTTGATGAAGCTCTCTTCACGCAGACCGCCGGGAAACCCGGTGTAACGGCGATACAGCTTCTGGTCGCTCTTCAAGCCGGTGAGAACAATCTTCTCGGCGTTGACGATGACGACATGGTCGCCCATATCGATATACGGGGTGTAGAGCGGGTTGAGCTTGCCGGCGAGCATCGAAGCTGCCTGGGTCGCGAGACGGCCAAGCGTTTTACCGCTTGCGTCGAGCACGTACCACTTGCGCTTGATATCTTTGCCGCTGGGGATCGTGGTGGTCATCGTTGTTTACTCCCTGATTCTGCCGTCTTCAGTGTTCGGCTTGGTGCATGAAGAATTGGTGCCAGATTTTGCGAAGCATTTGGTGCTTGCCGATCGCAACGCTTTGAGACGTGCCCGAGACGCAAACGAGAGATTCCTCGAAGACGCGCGGAGAACGGAACGCCTGAAAAGAGCTGAACCGGCTGCTGGAACGCACATTGCGTGTGGGATGGGTGCTTCAGGGGCGATGCCTGTTCAGGCTGCTCCTACTGGATCCACCAGATGCGTCTTCCACTGCTGTCCCGTTCGACTACTTGTCTGGAAGACCTGTTCTCAATCAAAAGATGAGAACAGAAGAACACAGACGTGCAGACACGAGACTGCGCGAGTCTCAAGAATAGCTGCTTCCTCTAAACCAGTCAATGGAAATAGCCATGAGTCAGGCAAGCGGCAAATCCTGCGCCGTCAAGCGACGAACAGCTTCCAAGAGCAGCCAAAGGTATCCTCCCACAAGCAGCAGCTCGACCGAGAATAGTAGCCATGCCTCGCCATATCCGGAGAGAAGCTGGTGGTGAAACTCCAAAGCGGAAAACTGGGCAAACATGCTGGACCAGTAGCTATGTTCGGCGACCGAGACCAGGCCGAATAGAGCAAAGCCTGCTACCCGCAAAGCGTTTATTAGACGGGTTGCAGACTTTACCCACACCAACAGGCAGATGGGGAAGAGAGCGAGCATCAGGTAGGGTGGCCATGATTTCTTTGAAAGAACGAGGAAAGCGAGCGTTACCGCTGCCATCCCAAATGTAAGCGCCCGCAGGCGTTTCTCAACAGGCCTTCGGTACGCTGCCCGCGCAACACATACGAAGATTGCTGCCAGCGCCGACAGGAGCACACCATCTGTTAGACGTACTGGCAATGCGACCCCGAAGATCGCTTCGAGGACGTAGGGCAGGTCTCCCGCAGATCGCAGGTCTCCTTCGGCCGCCAAAGGTTCGAAGATGGGCGCATGGAGCAGCGCGAAGCCGCCGTACACAACCCCGCAAAGCAGGACTGCGCCCAGGAGAAGCCGCCATCGTTTCGGGATTGCAACGAAGAACACAGGCGCATAGATCAAGGGCAGGAACTTGATCGCCGCGACGGATGCGCCGAGCGTCGCACCGGCTGCAAGAAGCCGCGAACGAAGAACCAGCACCATTGCCAGAGCGATCAGTACCGCGATGACAACGTTATCCTGGCCGTCAATTGCCACGAACTGCAGGCTGCCAGAGCTCGCAAAATAGAGCAGCGAAGCCACTCTCAGTTCGCTCTCGGGAAGGAAGGCCCGCCCGGCGTGCATCCACAGCGGAAGCAGCAGCAACTCGACCAGCACCGAGAAAAGCATGATTGCGAGCGGGGTATGCCAGGCATAGATCAGCGCGGCATCAAGATACGGATGCAGCGGCGCGTAGCTGCTGATGAAGTCGCGATAGGGCAGCAGATGCCGCAGCACCTCCTCGGCCTGGGGGAAGTAATAGCCTAGTACATCGCCTCGTGGAGCGACCCGGAACACTAAGAAAATGAGTGCGAACAGCCCCAGTCGGCTGACGGCAAACGCTGCAAAGAGTATTTGATCGAAGCGTCTTTTTGACAACGCCTGCAAATAAGGCCAAAGCGACAGGCATACGCTGAAAGCCCCGGCTACTACACCGAGCGCTATGCGAGCGACTAAAGTCTGCTGGCCTGTCATTGTGCTTCAAGCGTACTTCACAACTGGCAGTTCAATGCTCCAATTGGCTGGCACTTGGCTGTTGGCCGAGTTTTGTTTGGAACTGCTTTGGGATTGTCTGTCGCTTCTTCTTCTGCATGCCTTCTTTTGGATCCTCGATGACGGGAGGATCGAGCCTGTAAAGAATCAGCAGATTCCGCTCAGGATCGTCGAGCGCCGTGAAGGAAGCCACTCGCTCAAGGTGAAAAAGCGGTGACAATGCGTCCATCTTGTCGTCGTCTACCTGGTTCCAGGTTGCGTACCAGCCCGGGCGATAGAGCGCCGCACGGTCCTCAAGAGCCATGGTTCCAAAGTCGTCGCAGATGGATGGCAGGCCTGTCATGAGGGAAAGATCGGACCCGCTGATCGAAAGAATCAATGGATTGTGCGCCTTGTCCGCGCGCACAAACCGGCCCAGGTCCTCTGCCGCATGCACATAGGTGTATTCCGGCGTCCGTATATATAGCAACGTCTGTGCCACATCCATGGCAAACACAGTGACAAAGCCTGCTGCACCGACAAGGAACAAGATGCGACGGTCGACATTTAACTGCCCGAAGATTATTGGTACCAGGAGGGTCAGAGGGACCGCAACAACAAGGTAGTATCTTGGCTGCAAATTGTTGTGGTAAGCAAGAAATGCTGCGTATCCAAACGCCCACAATAGCAACGCCGGGACCAGCGGATTTTTTATGCTGCGACGAAAGGACACCAACGCAATGACAATGGCTATCAGCGCAAGGGGATAGATAAGGATTCCCATCCACACACCGTCAATAAAGGTGGTCTGAACGACGCTCCACGCGTTCTCCCGCGTCATGCCGGTATAGGCGTTTGCGCTGAAGAGATAGTGATAGTCCTCCAGATAGTGCGGCCGTACCACTGCAAAGAAGTAGGTGGCCCATAAGCCGCCTGCGATCAGGACCGCAGGAACGCTGACTGCTGCAAACTTGCCGACCTTGTATCCGCACGCCGCCCAGAGCATCCACACCACGGATGGCAGCAGGAATACAGCCGTGGTCTTCGTAAGAATCATGAGCGGCATCAGCAATCCGAGGCCGATGATGGCGGTCACGCGGCTCGTTCGGGCGCTTAGAGCCGTGAGTAAGGCGAGCAGCGTAAGCAGCACCAAGAGCGGCTCCAGGATTGCAAGCCGGGTGAAAGCAAAGCAAAATGGACTCGCCGCCAGCAACGCAATAGCTGCGACCGGCGCGAGGGGAACCTCTGGCCCCGCACTTCCCCACAACGAGCATCGCCGAACCAGCAGGTATGCCGCGATAAGAATGCCGCCGAAGACACTCACCGTAAGCGCCCGCGCGGCAATGAGGCTTACTCCCGTAATTGAAAAGAGCACATACTCTATTGCGGGCCAGACCGGAAGTACAACCCCCGGGTTGAAGTCACCCCGTACGTACCAATGGCCAAGCTGCACCTGGCGAATTGCCGCGTCGCTGTACCAGCCCTCGTCGGTGTACTTCGACCAGTCCATCCAGGGCGAATGGTTTGGAAAATCTGCGCTCAAATGCGCGAAATGCAGCGCAAACAAGATTGCGGTTACGACTAACAGGGCTGCTTGGGTCAGCTTTGACGCGAGCAGCCCCTGCGGCAGCCGTGCTTGCTCATCCAAACCGCTACGCTCTTCAGCACCGCTCGGCAGACGCAACGGTTGAATCTCAGCGTGTGTCTCGACAGAAGCATCGCTCAGCCCTGAATTCAAAGCTGGATCCAAATTTCTGTCTCCCGGGTCGCTGCATACGTCGCCCACTCGTTCAGCGATAAACGCTTCAACAACGCCTGATGTATCTTATCCGAACCGCAGGGGTGCATTGGCGTCCCACTTCCATCCCTACGGCCCTGCAACCAACAGCTTTTCCATGGTCTCCGCACGATTTGCGGTTGCGCGGCAGACCTGCTCCGTGATCGCAGGCCGGACAACAAGGTAGTGGGTGTCAAGCGCTCGCACGTTCGTGAAGTCATATTGACCGCACACCTGCCATCCAGAAAGGTCTTTCAGATCTTTGAGTGATTTCAACTGGCTGACATTGCCGAAGACGAAGTCTGGATCGGTCTGCATGCAGACTTGATTGCGCTGTGCGCTGGTGCGATGGGCGGCAGCTCGCCCATTTACTAATCCCGCGAGATCGCATATCTGGGCACCGCTGAAATAGCCGATGTAGCCGATGTCGGATGCTACGCCATGCCGCTCTCGCAACACATCTAAATGCTGCGCCTCAAAAGCGCGCATGGTGTTGGCGCGCAACGTCAGGACATGATGCATAGCTTGTATCTCGAACGGCAACGCGACCGCGATCATCAGTAGAAAGGTCCCAAGTAGCAACATGCTTCGATCGCTTTGCGGTGCCGCTCTCCTGTCCGGTTCGAGCGATGGCACTAGCTGAAGGATGTTCCACACTACAGGAAAGATGAACGTCCATGCGAAGTACCGGACGCCTTGAATCTCCTGTCCGCGAAACGACGCAAGCAGCAGCACGATAGGGAAGAATGAGTTCGCCAGCGCCGTCGATACGCTAAGCCGACGGTCCTGCATCACCACCAGGAGCAGCGTCAGCAACCAGAATGCCAGCATTCCCAAGCCAAACGTGAATGCTCCGCCTAACGTGATTGCCGCATCGTGAATGGGATTGAACCAGTGAGTCAGGCCATGTGCTTTCGCGATTGCGGTGTCTGGCAGGAGAACGTGCATGGTGGCGAAGATGAAAGACACCGCAAGTCCGGCTCCAGCCAGCGGCGCGATACCAGACAGGTTTTTCCGCGCATGCTTTGCTCCTCTGCCAAACGTCAGGATTAGAAAGCAAAAACCGCATAGAATGGCCAGTTCTGAACGCAGCAGCACAGCCAGGAACGCCGTTATGGCCAGAAGACCTGCACTCGCTCTTGAAGGTCTTTTGGCGTTGAATTGCTTATGGACCAGCCACGCAAGCAGCGAAACCAGCGACAGGACAGTTCCAGTTTCCATGCCGTCATCAAGCCACCGCACCGCAGATGGCGTGACCAGGAGCAGCAGCAATGTAAGACCTGCGAGCCTGGCTGCGCGAGCGCGCAGCGGAACATTGAAAGCAAATGCGCCCGCCAGGCTGACGAACAGCACCGCATGCACTCCACTCGAGACAGCGCGCGGCAAGTTGGGGGAACTGCTTAGACCCCGCAGCACTGCGAGAAGCGCAACGTACAACAGACTCGATGCGCCATAATCCGCATGCACACCATCGTAGGTAATGAAGTGGTGCAGCAAGAGGTTGTCAGCGTAGCGGAGGTGAATGAGTGCGTCATCCTGGATTGCCGGCCACGAGATGTACATCCAGGCTGCCAGCCAAGCGCCGAGCAGCGGTATCGCAATGCGATACGCTTTCGTCATTGGCTGGCTCTCGGCAGGCCTCTACTCATATGCAAGCGCGTCGATCGGGTCCTTCCGTGCGGCTTTCAAAGCGGGATAGAACGCGCCCAGCAATGCTCCAATGAGCGCAATCACGGCCGATTTCCAGACATACGGGATATTGATGACGAAGTCGAGAGTTGGAAAGCGGTTCTGCAAGATTGCAGATAACGCGAAACTCGCGGCAATGCCTACGACGATGCCTGCCACAGCCAGCAATCCCGTCTCACGCAGCACGATCGAGACAATATACGACCGCGACGCGCCCATTGACTTCAGTATGCCGATTTCGCGGGTCCGCTCCATCACCGCCGTATACATGGACTGAAAGATCACCATGAAGCCAATCACCACGGCGATGCCGATCACGACTTCGAGGCCGATATTGAACCCGGGCAATCTTGCCGGTGTCATCATGTCCAGGTACTCGGCCGTCTTCAGCACGCTGTATCCCTGGAGGCCGTCGATGCGCAGGATCGCTGCCTTCACCTCGTCTTCATGCTTTGGCGCGTCTTCAGTCTTCAGATAGAAGGCAGTGGCCTTACCCTGGGTTCCGGTCAACTGGCCCATTGTGTCAATCGGGATAAATTTTCGGCCGCCTTTGCCATGCTCCACAATGCCGCAGATCCTGAAGGAAGAGTTAAGCACGGAGAGCGAGTCGCCAACCTTTTTTCCCGCTGCCGCGTACTCATCCACGATGATGTCGTAAGGCTGCTGAAAAGGGCCACCCGAAATAAAGATGAACGGCGCCAGAGCGTCGAAAGTCTTGAAATCGATACCGTAGATGTTATCCAGGGATCCCGTAATTTGAATGTTGACCGGAGCTGAAACTTTTACATGCGGGACCTGCGCGAGAACATCTGCGATTTTGATGGAAGCGCCGGCAGAACTCATTCCGACGAAGTTATTCGTCGTCGGCGGCCGCACAAACATGTCCATGCCAATGCCGTTTGTACGATCCTTGAAGCCGTTCAGTTTGCCCATTAGGATCGCAGTGATCGAGAGGATCATGATGACCTCGATCGCCACTGCGAAGACGCTGATGACCGATCGCAGGGGGCGATGCACCAGATTGCCGAGAACCAGTTTATTCATGTCTTACCAGTGTAATTCGCCCGGCTCCTATAGCTAAATCCAGCGGAAAGTCAGCTTTCAACAGATCCGGTGGTTGCAGAAGATCCGATGGTTCCAGAGTGACGAAGCCTTGTTGCCGCGTGCGCCCGTATGGTTGACAGGGAGCTTTGCGCTGATCGCTTGATGAGCACATTGCCGATCAGAGGCAAGACGTAGGTTGCTAGAAACGATACGAAGATGACCGTGAGCGGTCCTAGAGTGCTCAGGTAGAAGGGGCCGTTCATCAAGCCTTCGGGCGCCATGTGAGCGCACATTGCAACCATCAGCAAGCCCCATGGCGACTTTCGCGTATCGCCGCAGACAAAGTCCATGACGAAAAAACAGATGAACCATAAAATAGGTCCTACCAGCAGGACGCCCCACCACCTCGCCATGTGGAACGCGTCGGCAGCCGGACTGAAAGATATCCCTGTCGTGGTGTCTTCATCGCCCGCTGTCGAGTAATGGGCTAAACCGATCTCGTGCGAGTAGATATTCCCAAGCGCGATCAGCGGCTTGTTCGGCCAGATGAAATGCGGCACCAGGTTGTAGACGTCGTACAGAAGTGGGGACAGTCCGAAGACGTGTCCCTGCTCCGTGACGTCGATGAGCGCGTCGTCGATCGACAGCATCTGCAGCCGATCAAAGATACCTGCCGGCGAGTTGAAGTAATGGATGGAATAGTCATTCCCATCCTCATAAGGCTGCGCCTCGTCTTGCGTCTGCTTACGGACGGCATCCGGGTCAGTGATCAAAGCGTAGGCGTTCTCCACGCTGCCATAGAAAGTTTCACTCGCGACCATGGACTTACCCACCTGTATATAGGGCACCAGGTAGGAAAAGGTGAACAACATTCCTGCTGCAAAGGCTATGACCTGGCCAGTGGAGAACTTATATCGCAATGCCGCCGCAGCGATCATGACGCAGGCGATGGGCTGAAAGAGCCCTTGTTTGGAGGTACTGACAAGACCGAAAACAAGGCACGAGAAGATGGTGGCCACGATCACAGCAGCTCCCAGGAAGCGCTTTCCACCGCTTTTCTTGATCTGGTATGTCACGCCAAGAATGATGCCCAGCGGCAGAAACTGATTGACCTGACCAAGCGCGCTGAGGACCGTACCGGAGTGGCTGGCGTAATTGTCTTCCGCACTGGTCCCCGCCCTGGTCGTCAACACTCCGGCGAAGAAGATCGCTATCCCGACAATCATGCAGCCGAGGCTGGCCGCATCCAGGTCGATCCGGTCGGCGGTCCTGCCTATTAAGCTCTTCGCCGGCAAAAGGATCTTTTTCAAATATGCGGAGATGAGCATCCCGGTAGCTGCCGCGACATGGACGAGCATGGTTGTGACTGGGACTGCGAGATTGGAATCCGCTCGCTCGCCAAGAAAAGCCTTGTAGACCAATCCAACAATGACTGCCAGGACGGCGTAGAAGAAGATGTAGGACCCGGAGGGATAGGCGAAGCCGCCCGCGACATTAAAGGCGATCGAGGCAATCACAATGAATGCGAATGCCAGCAGCGCGAACTCTGGCGTAGTGGCTTCGAGCAGCTGCACGATACACAGCGCGATAGCGAACCCACAATACGCGAAAGGCGAGATCCGGGTTGGAAAGGGAATGCGCATCCGTACGCTCTTGTTTGCGGCAGGGTCCCAGACAGCTCGAAGGCAGTGCTCTGTTGCGCGTCCGCCCATCATGACCATACAGCATGTTCCGCGATGTTTCGCCCCTGAAGACTGACCAGGGACGAGGACGCGTTTCGGAGACCGAAGGACCGGAATCGTAGTACGGGGTTTAAAGTCTTGGCTCGCCTGGCGGACCGCGCACTACGAACGCATGGCACCTCATTGGACGGTGCTATACACTTTAGGCGAGTGTTACCTCTTCGGGCCGGGTGTCCTACGACAGAGAGCATGGTTCAATTCGGGGTTGAATTACGCCAGGAGCGAGAGCACCGAGGCGTATCGCTGGAGGCTATGTGTGCTTCCACAAAGCTGTCGCTTCGCCAGTTACATGATGTAGAAGCGGGAAACTTCCGGGAACTTCCCGGCGGCATTTTTCGCAAGGGCTTTGTTCGCAGCTACCTGAATGCCCTGAACCTCGATGAACCTCTTTGGCTGGAGCGTTTTGAAGCAAGTTACCGCGCCAGCGGACTTGCGGGAAGCAGCGAATCCGAATGGGTCGATTTTGCTGAGAATGTCCGGAATAATCGTCTTGGCGGAACGGGATCGAGCACACGCAATCGATGGCTGGGCGTACTCGCGATGACACTCCTGCTGCTGTTTCTTAGCCTCTGTGTATGGAAGTTCGTCATCGGACCAAAGATGCCGCAGCGCGCACTGGTCGTCGCTCCCTCGCACGCTTTTCGGTGCTGACGTGCCGCCGCCTAGTCACGACGGGAAACCGAATGTAAAATAGGAGGGTTCTAATGAACGAGTGGCCCATCCAAGTTCAATACGCCTTTCCGTGTATTGACTGGCCCCAGTTTTCGTCCTTTGCACCGCATCCGTTCGTATTCAAGGAGTAGTTTTGGCTAAGCGTGACCGTTTCCTCTTTACCAGTGAGTCCGTGACCGAAGGTCACCCCGATAAGATCGCAGATCAAATCTCCGATTCCATCCTCGATGCCTGCCTGGCCCAGGACCCCTACAGCCGTGTAGCTTGTGAGACCCTCACCTGCACCGGCCTCGTTGTGATCGCCGGTGAGATCACTACCAAAGCCTATGTCGATTTTCAGACGCTCGTTCGCGACACTGTCTCCAAGATCGGCTACAACGACGCAACGCATGGCTTCGACTCGAACACCTGCGCTGTCATCTCCACCATTAACAAGCAGTCACCTGATATCGCCATGGGCGTTGATACCGGTGGCGCGGGCGACCAGGGCATGATGTTCGGTTATGCCTCGAACGAAACGCCAGAGCTGATGCCGACCCCGATCTCGCTGGCGCATAAGCTCGCGCAGAAGCTATCGGAAGTCCGCAAATCCGGCTTGATGCCGTACCTGCGCCCCGACGGCAAAAGCCAGGTTACGGTGGAATATGACTCCAATCACAGGCCCGTCCGTGTCGACGCCGTGGTCATCTCGACTCAGCACGCTGAAGAAGTTGGCAATGATCAGCTTCGCGCCGAAGTGATGAAGCACGTTATCCAGGCCGTCATTCCTGCCAAACTGCTCGACGCTGATACCAAGTACCACATTAATCCGACCGGCCGCTTCGTAATTGGCGGGCCGATGGGTGACTCGGGCCTGACCGGCCGCAAAATCATCGTGGACACCTACGGCGGCATGGGCCGTCACGGTGGCGGTGCGTTCTCTGGCAAAGACGCTACCAAGGTTGATCGCTCAGCCGCATACATGGCCCGCTACGTCGCCAAGAATATCGTCGCTGCGGGTCTTGCTGACCGCTGCGAAGTTCAACTCGCTTACGCCATTGGAGTTGCCGAGCCGGTGAGCGTACTTGTTGAGACATTCGGCACCGGCAAGGTCTCCGAAGATGTGCTCGAGTCCCTTGTTCGGAAGAACTTCTCGCTCACACCCAAGGGCATTATGGAAACGCTCGATCTGCGCAGGCCGATCTTCAAAGCGACCGCTGCTTACGGCCACTTCGGGCGCGAAGGCGAAGGGTTCACCTGGGAAAACACGGATAAGGCTGCTGCCTTGGCTGAACAGTCCGGTGTTCACGCTGAACTCGCCGCAAAGTAATTGTTCCTCACCAACGTGGGCAGGCCCGTCCGGGATTGCCCACGTTTACTTTGCTGCGTATCACTTTCAAACACATTGCGGTCTTCCTCCACGCCGAATCTTCAGATAGCAACTCGATTGCTTGCGGCTTCAGGTTGATTTATCAGGCACCAAGCTTGACACTCAAGGCGCTCCATCCCGCCTGGCCGCCGACGGTGAACTACTTCGAAGAGTAGAAGGTGTACGTCGCTGAATACGGGACTCTTGCAAATCCTCCGGTGTCGCACGGGCCGCTTGGTGCGGCTCCGCTTTTCGTTTCTGAGCGCCGAATAAATTCCACACTAACCAGTTGGCCGGTTCCGCTGGTTCCGTCAGCTTTCAGCAAAAGCCATGGGATTGATGGTTTATCTGGCGAGGGCGTCTTTGCGACCAGCTTTCCAAGCACGGAGCTTCCATCCTGCAGGTGCCAGATCGGACCATCGCCGTGCGAACCAACCTCGACTCCGTTCGCATCGAACAGCCGCGCCGCCGGCGCCACAAATACCCACTGCGCTGATCCAGCGACCGCCTTGCACGTATAGATCTGCACACCTTGCCCCTGCACCGTAAGCACCGCGTGTTGCGTAGCAGGGGGCATAGTCGCATCCGGAGCCTGGGCCTGCGTTGCGCAGGCGAACAGAAAAATCATTGCTAGAAACAAATGGCTGCGCATATCGCAAGTCTATCGCGACCCCTGTGTGCGCATCCTGCCTTCTACTTCGAATGAACAATCCGGAGTGTCGCCATCTTCGATCCAGTAGACGATACTGGAATCAGTGCCCTGACCACCATGCCGAATCTACCTATCACCGCAACTCCTGCTTTGACTCCGACCCAGACTTCTGTCCCCAGTCTTTTTCCTGGCCGGGCGTGGCAGCAGGTCCTCGCCCGCGACGCCTCCGCAGACGGTCAGTTCTTCTACGCTGTGAAATCCACGAAGATCTACTGCAAGCCGAGCTGCGCCAGCCGCAAGCCTACTCGCAAGAACGTAACCTTCTTTCCAACTGCGGCCGCCGCTGAAGCCGCTGGATATCGAGCTTGCCTGCGCTGCGAACCAGACCGCACCACCGACAGACCCGATCCGCAAGCTGCTGCTCTAGCCACTGTTGCCGATTACCTGAAAGAGCATGCTGACGAACGTACGCGGCTCGCAGACCTCGCCAAGGCAACGGGAGTTGGCCGGCTCACCATCCTGCGCGGCTTCAAGCGCGTCCTCGGCGTAACTCCCGGGGAGTTTGCCAAAGAGCAACGCCTCGCGAAGTTCAAGGAAAAAGTCCGCGAGCCAAAGAAGCGTGTCACCGATGCGATCTACGAGGCCGGTTTCGGCTCCTCGAGCCGACTGTACGAAAACTCCGCCGTCTCCCTCGGCATGACTCCGCGCGTGATGCGTGAAGGTGGCGCAGGTCTTGTGATCCGCTACACGGTGGCCGATTCACCTCTCGGCAAGATGCTCGTCGCCAGCACCGCCTTTGGTATATGCGCAATCCTCTTCGGTCGCGACCGGCAGGAGCTCGAAGCCGACCTGCGGACCAGATTCTCGAAGGCGCAACTATTACCTGCAAAGGGAAGGACTGGCTGGCTTGCTGAGGCTGTCGCCTTCGTTCTCTCGCAACTCACCGAGAATCCTGCCGCTGCGAAGTTCCCGCTCGACGTGCGCGCGACCGCATTTCAGCAGCGCGTCTGGAAGGCGCTGCAATCGATTCCTCGCGGCCAGACCCGCAGCTATGGTGAACTTGCCCGCGAGCTCGGCAAACCCTCTGCCTCCCGTGCTGTCGCAGCCGCCTGCGCCGCAAATCCGATTGCGATTGCGGTTCCCTGCCACAGGCTGGTTGGCGCTGATGGCTCGCTCACGGGCTATCGCTGGGGGCTTGACCGTAAGCGCAAACTGCTCGATGCGGAGAGCGTCTGATCGCTCGATCGGAGGATCGTGACGCGTCGACTTTGATGAGAGTCGCCGCTGATCCCGGGCTTCACTTCGGCCCAGTCGCAGATGCTCAACCACCTTCCGCTCTCGCAAGAGTTTCCAGCTCTTCGATGTCGCTCCCGGTTGGACATCATAGGACAACGGAGATCAGGAACCCGTGGAAGCACGACTTGGGAGAATGGAAGGGCGATGCCCTGTGCTGACCAGCACAACATCAGCTTTCAGCCAACACAAAAACCAGCGGGCCGCGAGGCGTAAGACTCACAATTAGTACCGATCCTCTTCAGTTGGCCGGTGCAGGACGGAAGTTCGGACGTCCTGCAATTACAGTAGAGCCATGCCGACGGCCAAAACCGCAGACAAAGTAGATTCCCGGGCCTTGTACAGCAAGATCAGCTGGAGGCTGATCCCGTACATCTTTGTTCTTTATATCCTGGCGTATCTCGATCGCGTAAACGTTGGATTTGCGGCGCTTGAAATGCAGCGCGACCTGCACCTTACAGATACCATCTACGGGTTTGGCGCGGGTATCTTCTTTCTTGGCTCATCTCTCTTCGACCTTCCCAGCAACCTGCTGCTGAACAAGTTTGGCCCACGCCTCTGGATCGCCCGCATTATGATCACGTGGGGCATCATCGCCAGTTGCATGTCGCTGGTCAGGGGGCCGCATAGCTTTTACATCATGCGATTTTTTCTGGGTGTCAGCGAGGCTGGCTTTTTTCCCGGCATGATCCTCTATTTGACTTTCTGGTTCCCATCGCAGGAACGTGCACGCGCGGTAGCCAAGTTTATGACCGCCACCTCGCTTGCGGGCGTGATTGGTGGCCCGCTGTCGAGCTTTCTGCTGAAGCTCGAAGGTAGCTCTGGCCTGCACGGCTGGCAGTGGCTTTTTATCTGCGAAGGCATTCCGACGGTGCTGATGGGCATCTCCGTCCTCTTCTTCCTTAAAGATCGGCCGGACGATGCCAACTGGCTTAGCGATCCGGAAAAGAAGTGGCTTGACGCTGAGTTGGAACGCGACAGCAAGGAAGGCGGTGCCGCGCAGCGCCACAACCTGCTTGACGCGTTCAAGCTGCCTATTGTGTGGGTGCTTGCGGGCGTCTTCTTCATCGACCAGGTAGGCATTTACACCGTAAATCTCTGGATGCCGCTGGTTCTGAACAGCTTTATGCATTCAGGTTCAGCGACGAGTGCTCTCTCCGCTGGAGACGCCAGCATGATCGCCCGCTATGCGACGCTTCCCTATCTTGCGGCTGCTATCTTCAGCGTCATTATTGGATGGACAAGCGATAAGACGGGCGATCGCCGCTGGCACATTGCCGGATGCCTTCTGCTCTCCGCGATCGGCTTCGGATGGGCCGGCGTTGCCCACTCGCTGCCTGCCGCACTCTGCGCTTTCGCGCTCGCAGCCATGGGCTGGTGGAGCATTATGGGGCCATTCTGGGCACTTCCTACCCGGGTCCTAGGAGGCCGTGCGGCTGCTGGCGGTGTCGCCATTATTACAATGGTGGGCGGTGTCGGCGGGTTTAGTGGCCCTTATCTGACCGGCCGGCTGCGCGATGCGACCAATAGCTTCTCTACCGGGTTGTTTGTCATCGGCGGATTGGCTGTGGTCGCGGCTGGACTAAGCCTTGCAATGCGCGAACAATCTGGCTCGGTTAAGGAGAACGGCAAGCCTTCAACCGCAAGATAATTTGTAATAGAACACGGCTCACGCTTGGAGTTACTACGAGCTTCAGGCTACCGATTACTCCGTGCTTGAAAGAATTCGCAGGAGATTGACGGAGTAAACGTTTCGACACTCCTGTAGCTGGTTCGCCAATTCTCGGATCCACCCTCGTCCTAACGCTATAAACTTGTAGAGCAAAAGATTTTAGATCCAAAGGAGCTACAGATGGCGACAGCAACACTCGACAACGCAAGCCTCGCAGGCGCAGCGAAGGACTACAAAGTAGCAGACATCAGCCTTGCCGATTTCGGCCGCAAAGAGATTGACATTGCCGAGCAGGAGATGCCTGGCCTTATGTCAATCCGCCGCAAGTATGCCGCAGGCAAGCCTCTTGCTGGAGTCCGCATCACCGGCTCGCTGCATATGACGATCCAGACTGCCGTGTTGATCGAGACCATGGTTGATCTCGGCGCCGATGTTCGGTGGGCCTCGTGCAACATCTTCTCGACCCAGGACCACGCTGCTGCTGCGATCGCGGCGGCTGGCGTCCCCGTCTTTGCCTGGAAGGGTGAGACCCTCGAAGAATTCTGGTGGTGCACCAATGAAGCGCTCAGCTTCCCGAACCCTGACGGTGCGGGCCTGCTCGGCCCGCAACTCGTTATTGATGACGGCGGCGACGTCACCCTCCTCATCCACAAGGGCGTTGAGCTTGAGCGCGGCGACAAATGGGTTGAATCTCCCTCTGGCTCGACCGAAGAGGACGTCATTAAGACGCTGCTCAAGAAGGTCCATGCCGAGTTCCCAACGCGCTGGCTCGATGTAGCCGCTCAATGGCGCGGGGTCTCTGAGGAGACGACTACCGGTGTTCATCGGCTCTACAAGATGCTTGAGAAGGGCATCCTGCTGGTACCCGCCATCAACGTAAACGACTCGGTGACGAAGTCGAAGTTCGACAACCTGTATGGCTGCCGTGAGTCGCTCGTCGATGGAATCAAGCGCGCTACCGACGTTATGATTGCCGGCAAGGTCGCCGTCGTCTGCGGATTTGGGGATGTGGGCAAGGGATCAGCGGCCTCGCTCCGCGGGCTTGGAGCTCGCGTCATTGTCACCGAGATCGATCCAATCAACGCGCTGCAAGCATCGATGGAGGGATATGAAGTCACGACGATCGAGGAGACACTCGGCCGCGGCGACATCTACGTTACCTGCACCGGCAATGTCGACATTATTACTGTCGACCATATGCGCTTGATGAAGGACCAGGCGATTGTCTGCAATATCGGTCACTTTGATAACGAAATTCAGATGGAGCCGCTGAACGCTCTTGATGACGTCACCAAGCTCAACATCAAACCACAGGTGGACAAGTACACCTTCAGCAGCGGCAACAGCATCTTCGTGCTTGCCGAAGGCCGCCTCGTCAATCTAGGTTGCGCGACCGGTCACCCCAGCTTCGTGATGTCCAACAGCTTTGCGAATCAGACGCTGGCACAGCTTGATCTTTGGGCAAATAAGGACACCTACAAGATTGGTGTCTATGTGCTGCCCAAGAAGCTGGACGAAGAAGTGGCTCGTCTGCATCTCGAAAAGATCGGCGTCAAGCTTACAACGCTGAGCACGCGTCAGGCTAACTACCTCAGCGTTCCTGTAGAAGGCCCGTACAAAGCCGAGGCTTACCGCTACTAAATCACGTGTATCGCAGCAAACAAGTAGGCCGCCGAGTCATCGGCGGCCTACTTGTTTTGCCCAATCGTGACCGGCCTACCCTGTGGTTGAGGGCGAGTCGTAGTCGTTCGCCGTGATTACCTGAAATCCTGGATCGGTAATCACCTGCTGATCCAGCAGGATGAGTGTTCTGGCTGCACCCGCAGCGTACGTGACTTTGGGCCCTGTGTAGATCGGCACGGTGGTCGCCACGGGCACCGTAGCGGTCGGCAGAAGGATCAGCGTGTAGACGCCGGTTGGCACATTGATGTATCCGCTATTCGTTCCAAACACCACGTTTGTGAGGATCGGGGTTACTGTCGCGATGGTCGACCCGGCAGGAACGAAGTAGACATCGACACCTGTCGAGAAGCGGGTCGCCTGATCCAGAAACCGCACCGAGATCTCTCCCGAAGGCGCGGGCCCACTCTGGTCGGTCAGAACAGTCTCACTCAGAGCAGCAGCGACATTCCCCACCAGCACTGTGTACTCGGCTGAAGCAGCGAGCGTTGCGCGTGCGGTGACCAACTGCTGCTTCGATCCTGCCGTATTTGCGCTGATTGTCGAGATGCCCGGTCCAACTGAAACGTAAGACGTCACAGTCCCGAAGCCGAGGTTGTATGCCAGGACGGTGCCAGCCTGGTAGACATCCAGCCCCGGTGCATCCGGGGAAGCGTCGATGATCCGCACCTGCGACACCGGTACGCTGCCGGTGATGTTCTGGCAGCCTGGCAGTGCTCCCAGCAGCAACGCCATGCCGCCTGCGCGGGCCGCAACTCTGAGCAACTTCAGATTGAGTCGGTCCGAATCGGGCGTAACGGGTTGAGTGTTTGTTTTCTGCATCACAGGTGGAGCGGCCCAAGGTGACATAACGCCTCGATTGCCCCTCCTACTCTACGCGAATTCGCCTCGCTTCGAGAACAAAGCGAGCTCACCCAATCGGGTCAGTGCCTTCCGGGTCAATAAAGGAATTGGAGCGTTTATTTCTTGACGCGATGCGCGATTACCTGGTCCTTGATCTTGTCGTACGTCGCCGCTGGAAGAATCCCTTTGGTTGTTAGCTGATTTTTCGCGGTGTAAGGCCGACCGTCGATGATGCGCTTAGCATAGGCATCCCCAATTCCCGGCAGCGCCTTCAACTGGTCGACGCTCGCGGTGTTCAAATCAAGTTTGTCAGCGTCTGCTGCGATCTTTTGCGAGACGGCAGGCTTTGCGGCAGGTGCCTGCGAGATTGCGGGAAAACTAAGAAAAAGCGCGAGAGCGGGAACAAGGATCAGGCGGCGAAGCAGCATGAAAGAGACCTCTTATTGATTAGGAACAAGGGACCAGTGACAGCCTAGGGTACACGCACATGCGTGTCAAACGACGTTGCCGGGGATTGATTAGACTTGCTCATGCCTCTCACACTCAGACCTGCTGAAATTGCTGACATCCCCACTATCGCCAAGCTAATGAACATTGCCTATCGAGGTACAGGCGGGGGTGGGAGCCGGACCGATGCGAACTGGACGGATGCGAGCTGGACGGATGCGAGCTGGACAAATGAGAGCGACTATATCAAAGGCGATCGCACCAGCGAAGCCTCGCTGCGAGAGGAACTCGCACGCAAACCAGATTCGACGTTTCTGATCGCGGAGATAGATTCAGACCTCCCAATCTGCGGCTGCGTCTGGCTGGAACCTTTAGCCACAGGTAACTGGTATCTCGGATCGCTGAGCATTGATCCGCAACAGCAGAACTCCGGTCTTGGCCGCAGCCTCCTGCAAATGGCTGAGCAATGGGCGAAGAACCGTGGCGCTCGCGTGATAGAGATGCATGTCGTTAATGTGCGCGACACGTTGATCGCCTGGTACGAACGCCGCGGCTACCATCTCACGGGCGTGACCCACCCATTCCCTTATGGCGATCATCGCTTCGGTACGCCACTGCGCGACGATCTTGGCTTCGTCGTCTTAGAGAAGCAGCTCTGAAAAAGGTCATTGAACAAAGCTGGCTCAATTGACAACAGTCGAGCGCGCATCTAGCCTATAACTCATGTACTCGCCTCACCACGGCAGCCACCATCATCATCATGCGACCAGCGTGTTGGCGGCTGTATCCGGTGCGGTGAACTAACTACCTCACAATCAGGATCCGAAAAGCCCGCTGACGCGCACACCGCGAGCGGGCTTTTTACTGCCTGAAACAAAACTCTTCGAAACCGACATTTGAGAGATCACCATGACCACGACAGCAGCCACAAGCGACGCACTGAAGATTGACTTCGAAAAGATGGACGGCCTTGTTCCCGGCATGGTGCAGGACGCCAGGACGGGCGAGCTGCTGATGCTCGGCTTCCTGAACGAGACCAGTTACAAGATGACGCTTGAAACCGGCTACGTCACGTTCTGGAGCCGGACGCGCGGGAAGCTGTGGATGAAGGGCGAGACGAGCGGCAACCGTCTCCGCATCGTCGAAGCCGCGACCGACTGCGACTCCGATGCGCTGCTCTTCAAAGTCGAAGTGGAAGGCGACGGTCTCGTCTGCCACGAAGGCACAGTAAGCTGCTTTACCAAACCGATTGCTGTCGCGCAGACGGAAGAAGGTACGAAGTAATGGCCACGAACAAACTGAAACTCGGTATTCCCAAGGGCAGCCTGCAGGATGCAACGATCGCCCTCTTCGAACGCGCCGGCTGGCGTATTTTTGCAAACGGCCGCAGCTACTTCCCTACCATCGATGATGTGGAGATCGAATGCATGCTCGTCCGGGCGCAGGAGATGGCGCGCTACGTTGAACATGGCGCGCTTGACGCCGGCCTTACCG